>NZNH01000015.1 GCA_002694825.1 Acidimicrobiaceae bacterium
GAGCCCGGACCCCGACTCGGCATCGTGTCGGTGGGGGAGGGGAAGGACCTCGGCGGCTGTGCTGCTGCGATTGCCCCAGCGCTGGATGCTGCGATCGTGGTGCCATTCGGCCCGCCGCCCGGTTCGTTCGGGCCGCGAAGTCATCCAACCTCGGTGATGGCCGACGCGTTCCGCGCTGCCGGTGTCGCCGACGTGATTGAAGTGACCGACGCCGACGCGGCCGTCGCGATTGCGACGGCCCGCGGCGAGGCGTCAACCGTGGCGGTCACGGGCTCGTTCCTCCACCTGAACGATGTCCGACGAGCGCTGCGTCGCCGTCAGGCCCCGGTAGGGGGAACGTGACGCCCGATCGGGTCAGCCGGCGAGTTCGGCGAGCGCCTCGGCCCGCCACTGTTCCGTCGCCTCGATCTGGTTGAACGTGTACATGTGCACGCCCTCGATGCCGAGCTCGAGCGCCGCGTTCGACAGCGGCATCATGAGGTCGTTCGGGTCATACGAGGTCGAGGTCAGCATCTTGGTGATGGCCGCCCGGTTCTTCTTGAGATAACCGAGCGACGCGCCGAGACCGATGCGCACCCCCATCGTCATGAGCTTGGCCTTGTCGACCACGCCCGATACACCGAGGTGCACCGGCAGGGTCAAGCCTTCGGCCCGCTCCTTGCGCAGCCACGCCTCGATCACCTCGGCGTCGAAGCACATCTGCGTTGAGCACCAGCCGGGGAGCCCGGCCTCGGCGAGCAGCGTCTGCTTGGCGTGGAGTGCCTCGTGCAGCTTCTCGTCGGAGATGAACGCGTGATGGTCGGGGTACGAGGTGACACCAAGGCCCTCAAGGCCGTGGTCCTGCTCGAGGAAGTCCTGCAAGAAGAGCACGGCATCGAAGTACTCGCCGGGCGGGTCCTGGTCGCCGCCGACTAGGAACATCTTCTTCAGGCCGTTGTCGCGCAGCCAGTGAGCGAGCTCCGCGCAGTGGGCGCGGTCGCGCACCATACGCGCCGAGATGTGTGGCACCGGCTCGAACCCGGCCGCCTGGAACTCCTCGGTGAGACGCTGGGTCTCCTCAAGGCCCTTCACCGGCGAGGCAGTGACGGACAGCGGTGCGCCGGCGGGCAGATGCTCGCGGGCATTGTCCAGGCTCTTCATCGGGATGACTTCGATGGTGAAGGTGCGAGTCAGGTGCTCGCGGTGGGCCCGTGCCTCGTCGGACTCGACGATCTCGGGCACCTCGTTCTTCTTGAACAACGCCATGGTGGGGCTCTCTTCGCTGCGGTAGTTGGGGTGAGGACGGGGGCTAGGACAGGTTGACGATGTCGCCGTTGTCGTCGATGTCGATCTGCATGGCGGCCGGGGCGGTGCCGAGGCCGGGCATGGTGCGCATGTCGCCACAGATCGGGTAGACGAAGCCGGCACCGACGGAGGCGCGAACCTCGCGCACCGGAAGGGTCCAGCCGGTGGGGGCACCCTTGAGCTTCGCGTCGTGGCTCAGCGAGAGGTGCTGCTTGGCGATGCAGACCGGCAGGTTGTCGAATCCCTGCGCGGTGTAGTTGGCGAGCTGCTTGTCGGCGGCCGCCGTGTATTCGACACCGTCGGCGCCGTACACCTTGGTGGCGACAGCGTGGATCTTGTCCTTGAGCGAGGCGTCGTCCGGGTACAGGACCTGGAAGTTGGACTCCTCCTCGGCGGCTTCCTTGATGGCGGTGGCCAGCTCGGCGGCACCGCGACCTCCGTCGGAGAAGTGGGTCGACACGGCGGCACGGGCGCCGTATTCCGAAGCGATCTCGTGGATGGCGGCGATGTCTTCGTCGTGGTCGCCGGGGAACACATTGATCGCGACGACCGGCGTGCAGCCGTGGACCTGCATGTTCTCGAGCTGCTTGCGCAAGTTGTCGCCACCCTGGTGGACCTCGTCGGGATTGGCCTTGAGCAGATCCTCGGGGAGCGGCTTGCCGGGGACGATCTTGTGGTTGCCGGAGTGAGCCTTGAGGCCCCGCACGGTCGCGACGAGCACGGCAGCATCGGGGGCGAGGCCCGAGTAGCGGCACTTGATGTTGAAGAAGCGCTCGGCGCCCATGTCGGCACCGAAGCCCGCCTCGGTGAGGAGGAAGTCGCTGGTGTGGATGCCGATGCGGTCGGCCACGATCGAGCTGTTGCCGGTGGCGATGTTGCCGAACGGGCCGGTGTGCACGAGGGCCGGGGTGTTCTCCAACGTCTGCATGAGGTTGGGCTTGATGGCCTCACGCAAGATGACGGTCATCGACCCGGCGGCGCCGATCTGCTCGGCGGTGATGGGATCGCCGGCCTTGGTGTAGCCCAGCACGATGCGGCCCATGCGGGCTCGGAGGTCGTGCAGGTCGGTGGCGAGAGCCAGGGCGGCCATGACCTCGGAGGCTGCGGTGATGTCGAAGCCGGTCTCGCGGGGAATGCCATCGAGCTTGCCGCCGAGGCCGATGGTGACGTTACGAAGGGCACGGTCGTTGATGTCGACGACGCGGCGCCAGGTGATGTTGTGAATGTCGAAGCCAGCCTCGTTGCCGTGGTAGAGGTGCGCGTCGACCATGGCCGAGCAGAGGTTGTGCGCAGCAGTGACGGCGTGCATGTCGCCGGTGAGGTGGAGGTTGAACAGCTCCATCGGGACCACCTGGCTGTAGCCGCCGCCGGCGGCGCCGCCCTTGATGCCGAAGGTGGGGCCCATCGAGGGCTGGCGGATGGCGATGGTGGCGGACGACCCGATGTGCTGGAACGCCTGACCGAGACCGACGGTGGTGGTGGTCTTGCCTTCACCAAGCGGGGTGGGGGTGATGGCGGAGACAACGACGTATTTCGCCTTCGGGCGATCGGCCATCTTCTCGATGGCGTCGAGCGTGATCTTTGCGGCCCCCGAGCCGTACGGCTCGAGGCACTCGGCGGGGATGCCGGCGTTGGCGGCGATCTCGGTGAGTGGATGGAGATTCGCCTGGGAGGCGATCTCGAGATCGGACGGGAAGGACATGGTTTCCCCCAAAGAAACTCTGCGGAGCCCGGGCCTGGGCTCACGTCGGGCGAGCGTACCAGCGTGTTCCACGATGCGGAAGGGTTCCGCATCGTGGAATCAGCCAAAGGCTAACGGGTTCCTTGTCGGGTAGGGAGGCCGGGGTCAGCCCGCCAACGGCGAGGCGAGCCGTTCCGTCACCGCCGTGCGGATCTCGGCGTCGAAGGCCCGGATGTGCTCTTCCATCAATTCACCGGCCCGTTCGCCGTCGCCGGCCCGGAGGACGTCCATGAGTTCGGCGTGTTCGTCGACCGCNTGTTGCATGTCGGCGACGTCNGCGAGATAGAGGTGCCACAGCCGATCGGACTGGGCGTAGAGCATGTCAAGGGTGTCGACNAGGAACCGGTTGCCGGCGGCTTCCCACATNATCTCGTGGCCGCGGCGATCGATCTCCATTAGGTGGAGGTTGCCGACGGCCGTGTCGGCGGCATCGAGCGCTGCGGCCATGGCGGCCCAGTGCTCGTCGGTGCCGCGGGCTGCCGCGAGACGAGCGGCGTAGGGTTCGAGCACGGAGCGGGTCTCGAACAGCATCGACAGCTCGGACACGTCGATGCCGCTCACGAACATGCCGCGGCGGGGNATCACCGTGACGAAGTGCTCCCGTGCCAGGCGTTGGAGGGCCTCGCGGATCGGTGTGCGGCTCATGCCGAGCGTCTCCTGCAGTGCCTCTTCGCGCAGGACGTCGCCGGGCGCGAAGTCGAGGCGCACGATCATGCGGCGCAGTTGCCCGTAGGCCTGTTCGGAGAGGGAGAGCTCGGTCATCGCAGTCGCCACGGCTCCGCCGTGGATCCCGATTGACGCGTTGTCGAATCGGGGGTTGCCCGACACGCGAACGTGCCGTACCATTTGCATGATACACCGGTGATATATCATTGCGTCAAGCAACAGCGTTTCGGGCTCCGAGCGCGTCACCGACTTCCGAGACCGCATCACAACAACACTGAGGGGAACCAACGTGAGCGACTTCCCGACTTCCGCCAAGGTCGTCGTCATCGGCGCCGGCATCGTCGGCAACTGCCTGGTGGGCCATCTGGCCCGCCTCGGCTGGACCGACCTCGTCCTGCTGGACAAGGGCCCGCTGCCCAACCCGGGTGGCTCGACCGGCCATGCGTCGAACTTCATCTTCCCGGTCGACCACAACAAGGAAATGGCGCTGCTCGGTGAGCAGTCCGCCAACCAGTACCGCGACCTGAACCTCTCGGTCGATTCCGGCGGCATCGAGGTCGCCCGGACCCAGGAGCGCATGGACGAACTCCAGCGCCGGATGACCTCCGCCACAGCGTGGGGCATCGAGGCTCACCTGCTTGACNCCGCGCAGGTCAAAGAGCTCGTGCCGTTCATCAACGAAGACGTCATCCTCGGCGGCTTCTACTGCCCGACCGTCTCGGTGGTCGACTCCCTCGAGACCGGCACCGTGATGCGCAAGGAAGCCATCGAGAAGGCCGGTTGCCAGGTCTTCGCCAACACCGAGGTGCTCGACATCCTCACNGACGACACNCCGCGTCCGAACGGTCGGCGCAAGGTCACCGGTGTCGTTACCGACAAGGGCACGATCGACGCCGANNACGTCGTCGTCGCCTGCGGTGTGTGGTCGAACCAGATCGCCTACATGGCCGACACCTACATCCCGCTCGTCCCGGCCGTGCACCAGATGGCCGACGTCGGNCCGCTCGATGTGCTCGCCGAGACCAACAACGAGATCGGCTACCCGATCGTCCGCGATATGGACACCTTCTGCTACGAGCGCCAGTCGGCCGGCTCGATGGAGGTCGGCTCCTACGCCCACCGCCCGATCCTGCACCACCCCGACGAGATCCCGTCGAACGAAGAGGCCGCGCTCAGCCCGACCGAGATGCCCTTCACCGCCGACGACTTCGACCAGCAGATGGAAGAGGCCATCGAGTTGATGGACATGCTCGGCGACGCCGAGATCAAGTACGCCATCAACGGTCTGCTCTCACTCACCCCCGACGCCATGCCGTGTCTCGGTGAGCTTCCCGATGTCGAGAACTTCTGGGCCGCCTCCGCCGTCTGGGTCAAGGAAGGTCCCGGTATGGCGCAGGTCGTCGCCGAGTGGATGACCCACGGCTACCCCCGTGTCATCGACTCCCACGGCGCCGACGTCGCCCGCTTCTACGACGAGGAGAAGAGCGACGAGCACATCTGGGCTCGCGCCTCGGAGCACTTCAACAAGACCTACGGCATCGTCCACCCCGCCGAGCAGTGGGAATCGCGTCGCCACCTGGTCGAGGCGCCGTTCAAGAGCCGCCAGGAAGCCCTCGGTGCCGAGTTCTTCCAGGCTCGTGTCTGGGAGCGCCCGCAGTGGTACACCTCGAACGCCGACCTCGTCGAGCGCTACGGCCTCGAAGAGCGCCCCGTCGAGTGGGACAACCGCTGGTGGAACCCGATCACCGTCGGTGAGCACCTCAACCTNCGCGAGAACTGCGGTCTGATCGACCTCAGCGCCTTCCAGATCTACGAACTCGAGGGCCCCGGCGCCGTCGAGTTCGCCGACTACCTCGCCGTCAACAAGATCGATGTGCCGGTCGGCCGCTCGGTTTACACCCCGTGGCTCAACCAGGACGGTGGCTTCCACTCCGACCTCACCATGATGCGGATGGCCGAGGATCGCGTCCGCATCGTCACCGGCGTCTTCGACGGTGGCCGCGACGAGTTCTGGGTCCGCAAGCACATGCCCAACGACGGTTCGGTGACCTTCACCAACCTCACCAAGCAGATCAGCACGCTCGGCCTCTGGGGTCCGAACGCCCCGGCCGTGCTCGGTCAGCTCACCGATCACGATCTCTCCCACGAGGGCTCGCCGTACGGCTCGTACCTTCCGGTCACCATCGCCGGCGTCGAGTGCCACCTGTTCCGCATCTCCTATGTCGGCGACACCGGCTGGGAGATCTACATGCCGTGGNACGANGCGGGCACCGTCTTCGACGCGATCATGGAAGCCGGCAAGGACCACGGTCTGCGCATCACCGGTGGCGGCGTGTACTCGCTGTCGGGTCGCATCGAGAAGGGCTACCGCCTGATGGGCGCCGAGCTCGAATCGGAGTACAACCCGATCGAGGCTGGCCTCGCCCGTCCGAAGGTGAAGGCCGCGGACTTCATCGGCAAGGAGGCTTACCTGGCCGCCCGTGAAGCCGGCGCCGAGGTCCAGTGCGTGACGCTGATCGTCGACGACAACGTCGACAGCAACGGCAACGAGCGCTTCATGCAGGGCGGCAACGAGCCGATCCTCACCCTCGACGGCGAGCGCATCGTCGACAGCCACGGACGCATCTCGCGTGTGACCACGGCCGGCTACAGCCCCTCGCTGGGCAAGAACCTGCTCATGGGCTACCTGCCCAACGAGTTGGCCGTGCCCGGCACCAAGCTGCAGTCGATGTACATGAACGAGCTCTACCCCTGCACCGTCGTGGGCAGTGGCTCGGCCTTCGATCCCGAAGACACCCGTCTGAAGGGCTGATCCGGAGCAATCATGAAGATTCTCTGCTGTGTGAAGCGGGTGCCCGCGCCGGGCGCGAAGATCAACGTGACCGCCGACGGGCAAGACGTCGATGCCGCCCACCTCGGGTTCACCACGAGCCCCCACGAGGAGTGCGCCGTCGAAGGTGCCGTGCAGCTCATCGAAGAGCATGGTGGCGAGGTGACCGTGCTCACCTTGGGTACGGGTGATGCCGAGGAGCAGCTGCGCTACGCGGTCTCCGTCGGCGCGACCCATGGTGTGCTCGTCGAGGCCGACACCAACCAGTGGGATCCCCAGCGCACGGCGCAGGCGATCACCGCCGCAATCAAGGAACTCGAGGGCGACGAACCCTTCGACTTGATCATGTTCGGCAACGAGTCGGCCGATGCCGGCGGTTTCCAGGTGGGTATTCGCACCGCCATGGCCCTCGGTCGTCCGATCGTGCAGGGCATCAAGGGTGTGGAGATCAGTGATGACACGATCACCGCTCGTCGAGAGATCGACGGCGGTTTCGAGGTCTACGAGTTGCCCCGTCCGGCCGTGCTCGGCATCAAGGAAGGTCTCAACCTTCCCCGTTACCCGACCATGAAGGGGCGCCTTGCGTCCAAGAAGGTCGAGCTGAACTCGATCACCGCCAGCGCCGCTGAAGGTGGCCAGGCCCGCGTGAAGCTGCACCGCCCGGAAGAGACCGTGTCGGAGACCGTCATCCTCGGCACGGGTGCCGAGGCGGCCGCGGCCGTGGTCGACGTCCTCGATGAACTCGGAGTCCTCTGATGTTGCTCGTCATTCTCGAACACGAAAACGGACAGCTCGTCGAAGCCGCCCGTGAAGCCCTGACCTTCGGTCGGGTGCTCGCGGAGAAGATGGGGGAGGACCTCGAGGCCGCGCTCATCGGCAGCGACGACGACGATCTCGTCGAAGCCGCGGGCCAGTACGGCGCCGAGACCGTTCACACGGCCACTCACGACCTTCTCACCGATTACGGCCCCGACGCGTACGGTTCCGTGATCGCCCAGATGGTCGAGTCGCTCGATCCCGACGCCGTGCTCTCGTGCGGGTCGGACCGAGGCAACGAGTTCATGGCCAACGCTGCCGCTCGTCTCGATGCGCCGTTCGTCGCCAACTGCACCGACGTCAGCCCTGGTGACACGTGGGAGATGACCCGTGTTCAGTGGGGAGGCTCGCTGCTCGAGGACGCGACGCTCACGGCCGACGTGCCCCTGCTCACCTGTGGGCTGCATGCCGTCGCCGCCGAGATCGGTGACGAGGAGGATGCCGACGCCGAGGAATTCGACGTCGATCTCGACGAGTCGGTCACCATCACGATGGTGAAGGACCGTGTCGTCCAGGAAGCCGGTGTCACGTTGCCGACTGCTCCGGTTGTCGTCGGTGGTGGTCGCGGCGTCGGCTCCGAGGACGGCTTCGGTCAGCTCGAAGAACTCGCCGCCCTGCTCGGTGGCCGTGTCGGTTGCTCGCGTGCGGTGACCAACCTCGGTTGGCGTCCGCACGCCGACCAGGTCGGCCAGACCGGAACCCGGATCGCCCCGGAGATCTACATCGCCTCGGGCATCTCGGGTGCCATCCAGCACTGGGTCGGCGCAATGGCGTCGAAGCACATCCTGGCGATCAACACCGACAAGGAAGCCAACATGGTGACCAAGGCCGACTGGGCCGTGATCGGCGATCTCCACGAGGTGATTCCTGCGATCATCGCCGAGGTCCAGTCCCGCAAGGGCTGACCTCCGCTCGACACCGAGTCGCGGGCCGTCGCCCGCCCGATTCGGACCCTGCATGACGAACGGCCGTCGCTCCTCGGGGCGACGGCCGTTCGTTGTTTTCGGTTGCGTGCGCGCCGGTGCGATGATGACGGCCCCGAGTGAGGAGCCCGAGATGAGCGACACCTACCGCATCGTGCGTTCGACCGTGACAGACGACGGCACGGTCCGCATCGCGATCGACACCGAACCGATGCCCGAACCCGGCCCCGATGAGGTCGTCGTCGCCGTTGAGGCGGCGCCCATCAACCCATCGGATCTCGGCATGCTCATCGCCGGGGCCGACCCCGAGTCGTTTGCCTCGGTCGACGGTGCCCTTGTCGGGACGTTGAGCCCGGCGGCCATGGCCATGAACGCCGCCCGTGTCGGACAACCGATGCCGTGCGGCAACGAGGGTGCCGGCACCGTCGTTGCCGCGGGATCGTCGCCGGGCGCGCAGGCGCTGCTCGGTTCGACCGTCTCAGGTGTCAGCGGTTCGATGTACGCCTCCCACACGAAACTCTCGCATGTCATGTGTATCCCGGTGCCCGACGGGGTCGCCGCCGCCGACGCCGCATCATCGTTCGTCAACCCGCTCACGGCGCTCGGTATGACCGAGACGATGCGTCTCGAAGGGCACTCGGCGATCGTGCACACGGCGGCGGCGTCGAACCTCGGCCAGATGCTCAACCGGCTCTGTCAGGCCGACGGCATCCCCCTGGTCAATGTGGTGCGTCGCAACGAGCAGGCCGATCTGCTGCGGGCGGCAGGTGCCGAGCATGTCGTCGTGTCGTCGGCCGGCTCCTTTGCGGACGACCTCACCGCAGCGATCACGGCGACGGGCGCCACCCTTGCGTTCGATGCGATCGGCGGCGGGGAGCAGGTCGACACACTCCTTGCCGCAATGGAGAAAGCCTCGTCGGCCGGGCAGGCGTTCAGTCGCTACGGCTCCGACACCCACAAACAGGTCTACATCTACGGCGGGCTCGATCGGTCGGCCACGACACTGCGGCGCACCTACGGCATGTCGTGGGGTGTGGGGGGATGGCTCCTCACTCCGTTCCTCGGTCGGGTCGGCTTCGAACGAATGGCCGAACTCCAGGCCCGCGTCGCCGCGGAGATCACCACGACCTTCGCATCCGGCTACGCCGACACGATTTCGCTCGACGACATGCTCGATCCAGCGGTGGCGAAGGCCTACTCGGCGCAGGCCACCGGAGAGAAACGCCTGGTTACGCCATGAGCGCCGTCGTGATCTGAACGCGGCCGTCTGTCCGTAAGGTCTCGTGGTGGCCCCCGACGACGAGACGATTCCGAGACGTGCCTGGATGGCGTTGTTCGTCTCGACCCTCGTCGTCTTCTTGGCCGTCGTCAACATCTCGTCCGTCAATGTCGCCTTTCCGTCGATCCGTGAGGACTTCGGATCGACCGATGCGGAACTCAGCTGGATCGTCGGTGCCTACAACCTGGTCGTCGGTTCGCTGCTGCTCGCAGCCGGGCGGCTTTCCGACAGCCTCGGTCGGCGCCGGGTGTACCTACCGGGCGTGGCGATCGTCGCATTCGGCTCGATGCTGTGTGCGCTCGCTCCGGGCACGTGGTGGCTCGTTGCCGCCCGCGTGGTCCAGGGCGTCGGTGGCGCGATCACGTTGGCTGCCGGTTTTGCGGTGATGCTGCCGGAGTTTCCGCCGACGCGTCGCTCGACTCCGATCGGCATCGCCGGTGCCGCCGGTGCACTCGGTGCGGTCGTCGGCCCGGTCGTCGGTTCGCTGCTGATCGATCTCGTCTCCTGGCGTGGTGTGTTCTGGGTCAACGTGCCGCTCTGCCTGCTCGTGATCGCCGTCGGGCCTCGCTACCTGAGCGAGTCGAAGGATCCGGAGGCCACCGGCCGGATCGACTGGCTCGGCGTCGCATTCGGCACTGCGGCGGTTGCGTCGATCATGTTCGCCATCGTGCAGACGGAGAACTGGGGGCTCGACATCCGAGTCGTCGGCCTGATCGTCTTCGGGTTCGCGCTCGCCGCAGCCCTCATTCGCCGGAGTGCAGTGCACGCCGAGCCGCTGATCGATCTCACCCTGTTCCGATTTCGGTCGTTCACGAGCGCCAACATCGGCGGTTTCTTCTACGGCCTCGGCTTCACCGCCGGTGCGTTGGTCAGCTCGCTGCTGCTCCAGGACGTCTGGGATCTCTCCATCCGCGATGTCGGGCTCGCGTTCGCTCCGTCGCCGTTGCTGGCGGCAGCCGTCTCACCGTACGCCGGACGTTGGGCCGACCGTATCGGCCACCGCTGGATCCTCTTTGCCGGCTGCCTGTCGTGTGCGGTCGGCTATGGGAGTTTCATCTTCGCGTTCACCGAGACGGCGGAACCGTGGAGTCGCTATGTGCCGCTGAGTCTCTTCGCCGGTGTCGGTGTCGGCATGACCGTGTCCACCTGGTCATCCGCCGGAGTGGCCGATGTGCCGCCTGCCCGGTTCGGGATCGCCGGGGCCACGCTCAACACCCTNCGCAANGGTGCGTACGGCCTCGGCATCGCNATCGTCGTCGCCCTGATTGCCGCGTCGGGCGACACGACCACCCTTCTCGGTATNGAGCGGGCGTACGCCTTCATCGCCGTCTGCTACGTCCTCTCGGCGATCTCGGTGGTGGTGACGTTCCCAGCCGGGTCGGCCCGAGATCGGGCGGCGGCCGTTGCGGCACGCGCCGACCGGATGCCGACGGGCTGAGTTCGGCGTCTACGGTGGCAGCCGATGACCACCACCGTGACGATCACCGGAACGGGTTGCCCGATCCCTGACGCCGAGCGTGCTGGTCCCGGCGTGCTCGTCGATGTCGACGGTCTGCGGCTCCAGTTCGATGCCGGCCGCTCGACGGTCCAGCGCCTTGCCGGTGCCGGCCTGGCGTACGCCGAGATCGATGCGGTCTTCATCACGCACCATCACAGCGATCACCTCACCGGTCTGCAGGACCTCGTCTTGACTCGATGGGTCATGGCCCGCGGCGAGATCCGCCCTCCACTTCCGATCGTGGTTCCCGCCGGCCCCGCCGAGTCGTTCGTGCGCGAGATGCTGCACCCCTGGCGCCACGATCTCGACGTACGTGCTGCCCACGCAAACCGCAGCGACCCACTCACGCTCGACATTGTTCCCTTCGATCTTCCCGACCAGCCGACGGAGGTCTGGCGTCGAGGCGACGTGCGAGTGCTGGCCGGCCAGGTCCGTCACGAGCCCGTCCATCCCGCCGTCGGATTCCGGGTCGAGACGCCGGACGGCATCGTTGCGATTACCGGCGACACGCTCGTGTGCGACGAGGTCGCCGCGCTCGCCGCTGGCGCGGATGTATTGGTGTACGAGGCAATGCGGTTCGAGAAGATCCGACAGCGACCACCACACCTGCAGTTCATCCTCGACTATCACGCCGACACGCCGCGCATCGGGGCGCAGGCGGCCGAACTCGAGGTGCCGACCCTCGTGCTCACCCATCTGATCCCGCCCCCCGAATCCGACGACGACATTCAGGCATTCGTCGATGACATCCGCACCGCCGGCTACGCAGGCGAGTTGGTTGTCGCCGAGGACCTCTCGCAGGTGACGCTGGGCTGATCAGCCGACGGGCGGGATCAGCTTTCCCGGATTGAACAGATTCTGTGGGTCGAGCGCTCGCTTGACCGTGCGCATCATCTCCCACTCGATATCCGGCTTCTGGGGCCCGATCCGATCGCGCAGCAAGAGGCCGACGCCATGCTCGGCCGACAGGGTGCCGTCGAGCTCGAACACGAGTCGGTCGATCTCGGCGGTCATGGCGTCACGGACCTCGAGCCATGGTTCGACGGCCTCGTCGGTGATCGGGAGGATCATCATGTGGAGGTTGCCGTCACCCACGTGACCGAAGCCGTAGGCGAGTGCCATGGGGGCGATCTCGGCGGCGGCGTCGAGCACCGACTGCACGAACTCCTTCACCTTGTCGACCGGTACTGCCGTATCGAGCTTGAGCCCATGGTGCTGATGTTCGATGTAGGCCGAGGTCGGCGGGATGTGGTCGCGGATCGCCCAGAGGTTGGCCTCCTGCTCGGGTGTTCCGGCGACGGCGGCATCGACGATCAGGCCTGCTTCGGCACCGGCTTCGAGGAAGGCGGCAATCTGGCCATCGACCGGGTTGGAGCTGGCGAGCTTGATGAGCGCGAAATACTCGGTGTCGGTGTCGAGCGGTTTGACGACATCGAACACGTCGACCACGCGATCGATGGCGACGAGCGGCATCAGCTCGAATGCCGTCACCGTGCCGGGGGCGTGCTGCTGCGCAAGGTCGAGGAGCGGAGCGAGCGCATCGAGCCCGGTGATCGCAGCGAGCAGCGACGTCTCGTACGGCGTGGCCGGCCGCAGCTTCAGCACGGCCGAGGTGACGATGCCGAGCGTGCCTTCCCCGCCGATGAAGAGGTGCTTGAGGTCGTAGCCCGAGGAGTCCTTCACGAGGGCGCGGCGTCCGTCCCAGATCGTGCCGTCGGCGAGCACCGCTTCGATCCCCATGACGTTGTCGCGCATGTTGCCGTAGCGAACGACATTGTTGCCGCCGGCATCGGTTGCGATGCCGCCGCCGACCGACGCCGTGCCGCGAGCACCCCAGTCGGGGGCGAACACCCGGTTGACCGCCTTCGCGGCGTTCTGGACGGCCTCGATGGTGACACCGGCCTGAGCCGTGATTGTCCAGCGATCAGGGTCGACGGACTCGATCTGGTTGAGGCGGGCGAGTGACAACACGATCGATGGGCGATCGGTCGGGGATTCGGTGCCGTACGACAGGCCGGTGTTGCCACCCTGGGGGACGATCGCCACATTGTGGGCGGCGCAGATCCGCACAGTGGCCGCCACACCGGCGGTGTCGGCCGGCCGGACGACAACGGCGACGTCCGCAGTTCGGAGGTTGCGGGGATCGAGCAGGAAGGGATCGGCGTCGCCGCCGGTCAGGACGGCGTTGTGGTCGAGCACCGCCCGGAACTCGTCGACGATGTGATCGGCGGGAACGGTCATGTCAGTCCCAGGCTAGGTGCAGCTGTTCGGGGCCCCGGAACGTGATGTTCGGGAAGTAGTCGAACTCCTGCTCGACGAGTCGCAGTGAGGGCAGGCGTTCGGCCAGCACCTCGAGCATGAGTCCGGTCTCGAACTTGGCGAATTTGGCCCCGAGGCAGAAGTGCACGCCCTTGCCGAACGCAATGTGGCGGTTGGCGTTGGGGCGGTGGATATCGAAGGTGTCGGGATCGTCCCAGATGTCGGTCTGGCGATGGGCCGAGGCGAAGTTGAGGAAGATCCCGGTGCCCGCCGGGACGTCGAAGCCGCCGACCGTCGTGTCCGTCGTGGTGATTCGGCGCCACGAGATCTGTGACGAGTTGAACCGCAGCACCTCCTCGATCGCATTCGGAATGAGTGACGGGTCGTTGCAGATCTGTTCCCACTGGTCGCGACGGGGGAGCAGACACTGGAGGGTGTTGCAGATGAGGGCGGTGACGGCCTCGTGGCCGGCGAACGAGAGGCCGTAGATGATCGACTCGACCTCTCGGTAGGTCAGGTCATCGGGGTGGTTCTCGTGGGCAGTGATCAACTCCGATGCGAGATCGTCGCCCCGGTGTTCGCGCTTCTGGGCGACGAACTCCCGGCAGTAGCGCCAGTAGCTCACCATGTCCGCAGCGATACGGGCCTGTTCTGCTCCGGTGGGTTTGCCCCATGAGAAGCCCTTGCGCTCTGCGCACCAGACCTTCAGTTGATCGTCGTCGGTCTCCGGGAATCCGATGAAGCGGAAGACGGTCTCGCCGGGAAGCGGGAAGCTGAACGCCTCGACGAATTCAGCCGGCGAACCGGCCTCCATCATGGTGTCGATCAGCTCGTTGCTGCGGCGGCGGATGTACGGCTCGAGGGTCTGGATCCTCCGGTTGCTGAACCCTTGGCGTGTGAAGTGGCGGATGCGGCCGTGGTCGGGCTCGGGACGGTTCGACATCACCGCGATCGGGTTGTAGTCCGGCACCGCCAACACGTCTTGCGCCTCGGCGCTCAGTGGGAAGACCGGGTCCTGCACATTGACCGAGGCGAAGGTTTCGTGGTCAGTGAAGATGCGATCGATCTCGTCCATCTCGGTGACGACGAGATAGTTGAGCTGCTGTGAGTAGAAGGTCGGGTGGTCGGCCTGAAGCTGGATGGCGATCTCGTACGGGTCGGCGAGATAGTCGTCGTTCAGTGGACTCCATGTCTGGTGCACCGGGCAGCCGCTCGGGGGTGGTGGCGTCTCGCCACGCTCCTGGTGGTAGCCCCGCTTGTGGTCATCGCTGCTCATGAGAATTCCAGTCCGAACGAGCCGAGGTCGCCGAAGTCGAAGTGAAACGTATCGCCGGCCGCGATGTCGATCGGGCGGGTGAAGGAGCCAGCGAGGATCGTCTGGCCCGCTTCGAGCGAGAGACCCTGCTCTGCGTAGCGGNGGGCCAGCCAGATGATGCCAGTGGCCGGGTGGCCGAGCACCCCGCCAGCGAGGCCCGTCTCCTCGATGACGCCGTTGCGGCTTCCCATCGCGCCGATCCATCGAAGATCGACCTCTCGCGGACCGACCGGGCGTCCGCCGCAGACGATGCCGGCGTCGGCAGCGTTGTCGCTGATGGTGTCGAGGACCGTGCGGGTGCGTCCGGTCTCGGCATCGACCCGGAACGACCGGGCGGCGATCAGTTCGATCGAGGGGGTCACCGAGTCGGTGGCGTCGAGTACATCGTCGATGGTGAGGTCGGTGCCGGCGAGGTCGGTGGCGAGCACGAAGGCAAGCTCGATCTCGAGCTTCGGGTCGGTGAAGCGAGCGGCGTCGATGGTGGTGTTCGGCTCGAACACCATGTCGGCGGTGAGGAAGCCCGAGTCGGGCGTGTCGATCTTCATCGCCGCCTGCATCGCTCGCGAGGTGAGCCCGATCTTGTGGCCGACGACTGCCTCGCCGCGCTCGACCTTGATGTCGAGCCATGCGCTCTGGATCGCATAGGCGTCGTCCATCGTCATGGTGGGATACACGGAGGTGGTCTGGCGTATCTGGGTTCGTGTGCGTTCGGCCTCGTCGAGCAGTGCGGCTTCGGCAGCGATCTGCTCAGGACTCATGGTGAGGGTCACGAGGCCTCCCGGGCGTCGTCGACGGCGTCGAGCACGACGGTGAGATCGTCGAGCTCATCGAGAAGGGCGGCCAAGCGGTCGGCACCGAAGGCGGCCTCGATCTCGGCGTAGGTCGTCTCGGATTGCGGCGCGATGCGGGTGACGAGGTGCCGTCCTCTCGTGGTGAGGGCAAGCGTCGATCGGCGTGCATCGCCCACCACGGCGTCGCGGCGAATCATGCCGTCGTCGGCGAGACGGGCGACGATGCGGGTGACCGAGGGAGCGAGCAGCGCCGTGCGTTCGGCCAGGACGGAGACCTCGATCGGCTGATCGGCGGAGGCGAGCGCTCGGAGCACCCGCCACTGTTGCTCGGTGAGGCCGTGTTCGGCGAGTGACGGCCGAAACCTCCGCATGGTCGCCTCGCGGGCGAGCAGCAAGGCCATCGGCAGCGACGCGGAGAAAGGACGCATCGGGAGTGGCTCGCTGCTCATTGCTTCTCCGGTGGGACGATGTCGGTCGGGCCGTCGAACTCGGCAGCGACCGGATTTCGCAGTGTGCCGATCTCGGGCACCGAGACCTCGACGACGTCGCCGGGCGTCAGCCAGATCGGCGGATCGAAACGGGCGCCGGCGCCGGTCGGCGTACCGGTGTAGATGACATCGCCGGGCTGGAGCTCGCAGAAGGTCGACAGGTAGTGGACCTGGTACTCGATGGAGTACTTCATCGTCGCCGGGCTGTCGTCTTGGCGGAGCTCGCCGTTGACGTGGGTCTGGATCCGCAGCTCGTCGAATGGCGGGATCTCGTCGATCGGCACCAGCCATGGCCCCATCGAGCCGGTGTTCGGCCAGTTCTTGCCCTGGGTGACATTGAACTTCGCGTGCCGCACCCAGTCACGGATCGTGCCTTCGTTGCCGAGCGACACGCCGGCGATGTGCGAACGGGCCTCGGCCATCGGGATGCGGCGGCCCGCCTTCCCGTCAGGGTGGCGGCCGATGACGACGACGATCTCGCCCTCGTAGTCGAGTTGCTCGCTCTCGGGTGGACGGATCACCGGCTGCTCGTGCCCGGTGAAGGACGGTGGGAAGCGCACGAACACNGACGGGTAGGCGGCGTCGGCCGGATCGTCGTACTCCTGGGCCCGGCCGCCGTAGTTGACGCCGATGCAGAAGATCTTGCCGGGGGAGGGAAGCAGGCGCTCGAAGACGATGTCGGCCACTGCGTGATCGGTGGGCTCGTCGAGGAACGGACGGGCTGCATCGAGACCTTCGCCCGCGAGCAACGCGCCGAGGTCCTCAGCGTCGAGGCGGCATCCGAGATCGATCACGCCCGCACGGTCGGCGGTGAGCAGGCCGAAGCCGTGGCCGCCGTCGATCGAGTAGCTCAGCAGTCGCATCCATCCCCCGGGTGGTTCCAGTCTCTGCGNGCCGTTGGCGAGCAGATACTACACATGTTAAACATATGCCGTGCCGCACGTCATCATCGAGTACTCCGCCAACGTCGCCGACCACCACGACATCGATGCCCTCGTCGGTGTCGTGCACGATGCCGTGGTCACCAACGGCATCGGCCCNCACGGTGGTGTCCGCACCCGGGCGATCGTTCGCAACCACTACCGGGTGGGCGATGCCGATCCAGCCAACGCCATGATCGCGATGGTGGCCCGTCTCGGCCCCGGCCGTGACGCCGAGACCAAGAAGGNGTTCATCGACGAGATNCTCGACGCCGCCGAGGCCCACACGANGGGGGAGTCGNATGCNCTCGACATCGCCTGGTCGTTGGAGGTGCAGGAAATCGACGCCGAGTTCCGGGTCAACCGCAACCATGTCGCCACCGCGATGCGAGATCGAGGAGAGCACTGATGGCGGGATCCGCCACCACCTATGAGGAGAACCTCGCCCTCGCCCAGTCGGCGATGGGTCGCTACGCCGACGCACCATTGCCGCACCTGATTGCGGGTCGACGGGTGCTGAGCAGATCGGGCGAGACGTTCACGAACCACTCGCCGATCGATGGGAGGGCGCTCGGCGAGGTCGCCGCCGGCGACGCAGTCGACATCGACGCCGCAGCGCAGGCGGCCCACGACGCGTTCCTCGACTGGCGCAGCCGTTCCGGCACCGAGCGCAAGGCGATCCTGCATGCCGTGGCCGACCTCATCGTCGAACGCCGTCACGAGATTGCCGTCACCGAATGCGTCGACACCGGCCAGACCATGCGGTTCATGTCGGCGGCTGCCCTGCGAGGAGCCGACAATTTCCGCTTCTTCGCCGACCGGGCGCCGAGTGCTGCCGACGGGCTGTCGCTTCCGTCAGCCGACCACGTCAACTACACGACTCGCCATCCGATCGGCCCNGTCGGCGTAATCACACCGTGGAATACGCCGTTCATGTTGAGCACCTGGAAGATCGCCCCGGCGCTCGCCGCCGGTTGCACGGTGGTGCACAAGCCGGCCGAATGGTCGCCCTACACCGCACAACTCCTGTCGGAGATCGCGCTCGAGGCAGGTCTGCCGCCGGGGGTGCTCAACGTCGTGCACGGAATGGGCGAGTCCGCCGGTGCATCGCTCACCGCGCACCCGCTGATCAAGGCGATCGCATTCGTCGGCGAGTCGTCGACCGGTTCGATGATCCAGGCACAGGGCGCGCCGACGCTGAAGCGGGTGCACTTCGAGCTGGGCGGCAAGAACCCGGTGATCGTCTTCGACGACGCTGATCTCGACCGAGCATTGAACGCCGTCACCTTCATGATCTTCAGCCTCAACGGCGAGCGCTGCACCAGTTCGAGTCGTGTGCTCGCGCAGGATTCGATCTACGACGAGTTCGTCGAGCGCCTCGCCGAGAAGATGCGTCAGATCCCGGTCGGTCACCCGCTCGACCCATCGTCGGTGATCGGCCCGCTCATCCCCCCCCGCCACCACGAGAAGGTCGAGCGTTATCGCAGCATCGCAGCGGACGACGGCGCCACCGTGCACGAGGGCACGCCGTGGGCCGACGCCCCCGACGGCGGCAACTGGGTGTCGCCGATGCTCTTCACCGGCGGTCGCACCGACATGCGTATCGCCCAAGAGGAGATCTTCGGGCCCGTGCTCACGGCCATCCCATTCACCGACGAACGCGATGCGGTGCGCATCGCCAACGACGTCGACTACGGCCTCGCCGGTTACCTGTGGACCAGCGACGTCGGGCGTGCCCACCGCGTCAGTCATGCACTCGAAGCCGGAATGATTTGGGTCAACTCCCAGAACGTCCGCCATCTGCCCACCCCGTTCGGTGGCACCAAGGCCAGTGGCATTGGTCGCGACGGTGGTGACTGGAGCTTCGATTTCTACATGGAGACGAAGAACATTGCGATCGCCCTCGACACTCACGCCGTGCCGGACCTGTCAGCATGAGCCTCTATTACGTGCAGAAGTTTCTCTACGAGCTCAACCGGAGCCCCCAGTTGCAGGAGGCGTACACCGCCGATCGCCACGGCGTGCTGGAGCCGTACTCCCTCACCGACGAGGAGGCCGAGGCACTCACGGCCCCCGATATCGGGAAGCTCTATGTGCTCGGCGTGAACGGGCAGATCCTCATGCACTTCGCTGCCTTCCATCAGATCGAATGGCAGGACTACCTCCAGCGCATGCGCGATGGCATCGACGATCACGGACCGGTGCGTGCGGGCGTGTACGCCATCACCGGCTATGGGGGAACCCGGGCCCACAGCGAATCGCTCGGGCAGGACGGAGGAGTGGAGTGATGGATCCGACCCGACCCCTCGAGGTGGTGTGATGCCACTCGTCTACGCCGGCGTGTGCAGTCACGCCCCGGGTATCCGCGGCCGCAAGGACCTCGCTGATCCGCAGGTCCGCGATGCCTTCTACGCCGCGTACGACGGCATGCGGGCCGACCTCGAGGCGAGCGGCGCGGAGGCGGTGATCGTCATTGCCGCCGAGCACTTCGCGAACTTCTTCATGAACAACATGCCGAGCTTCGCCATCGGGATGGCCGACTTCTACGACGGCCCGATCGAAGATCCGGGTTGGCTCGGGATCGAGCGGTTCCGGGCTCCGGGCGATCGAGACCTGTCCGAGCGGGTCATCACTGAGGTGATGAACACGGTCGACATCGCCTACGCAGAAGAGTGGCTCTTCGATCACGGCATCGCAGTGCCGCTGAGTTTTCTCACACCGCGCTTCGATCTGCCGGTGATCCCGGTGAACATCAATTGCCAGGGGCCTCCGCTCACTCCCTTGCATCGGGCATGGGCGTTCGGCGAAGCGTTGCGGCGAGCCGTCGATGCTGTGCCGGAGAAGGTCGCCATCATCGGCACAGGTGGGATCTCTCACTGGCCCGCCACCCCTGACTCCGGAAAGATCAACTGGGAGTGGGACCAGGACTTCATGGCGAAGTGGTGCGACAACGATCGCGATGCGCTGCTCGACTACGACGATCTCCAGGTCTACGCCGACGCGGGCCAGGGCGGCTTCGAGATCCGCACCTTCCTCGCCGTCAGCGCGGCAGCGGGTGGGGCGCAGGGCACGGTGCACTTCATGGAGCCGATCCCGATCTTCGCGGTCAGCTGCACCATTGCCTCATACGACCTCTCGACGTCGGTCCCGGCGGACTGATCAGTCCGACAGCTGCTCGGTGATGCCGGCAGCGGCGTCGGTCAACTGGAGGCCGATGTCGTGGGTGCGTTCGGGATCAGGGAATCGGTAGGCGGGCCCGTGGACGTGCAGCGCCGCGATCGGGAGTCCTTCACCGTCGTTGATCGCCACCGCCACGGAGTTGATGCCGGCGGCCCCCTCCTCGTACCCCCACGCATAACCCAGGTTGCGGACGGTCGAGATGCGTTCGCGGACCTGTTCAGGGTCGACGAGGGTGTAGGCGGTGGTCGCCTCGAGCGGAAGGCGGAGGAAGTCGTCGAGATCGGCGTCGGACCAGCCCGCCAGCATCGCCATTCCCGACGTCACCGACTGGAGAGGAAGGGTCTCGCCGGTCCAGTCGCGGACCATNACATCGGTCTCGGGGACGGCCTGGTCCAGGTAGTACACGTGTCGACCACGGACGATGCTCAGGCCGGCGGCTTCGCCGAGATCCTCGCTGAGCGCAAGCAGCCAGGGTCGGACAGTGGCGACGAGGTTGCGGCCCGGTTCGGTGGCGCCCGCAATGTCGAGCAGACCCTGGCCAAGTCGGTATTCGCCGCCCTGCTCAACCTGGGTGACCGCTCCCTCCGCCTCAAGGGCAGAGAGGAGTCGAGCGACCGTCGATTTCGGGAGATCGATCTGCTCTGCGAGCTCGGTCACCCCGAACGACCCGGTGGCCAGGGTTCGGAGCACGGCAAACGCTCGCTCGATCGACTGAACGGACATGTTCGTCAGGGTATCCGGCCACGCAGAACTGTTCCGCATGGTGGAACAGNGACGGAGGCGACGCTCAGCGGTCGGCGCTGATGGTCTCGACGAGCAGATCCGCGATCGTCGAGATGCTGACGCGCTCAGTTTCCCCGGTTGCCCGAGGCGTGTACTCGACCTCGCCGTCGGCGAACGCCTTCGGGCCGAACGTGACCCGGTGGGGAATGCCGATGAGCTCGGCGTCGGCGAATTTCACACCGGCGCGGGCGTCGCGGTCATCGATGATGACATCGACGCCCCGCTGGGTCAGTTCGGCATAGAGCGCCTCAGCCCCGGCGACGGATGCGTCGTCCTTGACCGAAACGATGGTGATGACGGCCTCGAACGGCGCCACCGAGGTCGGCCAGATCATGCCGGCGTCGTCGTGGTGGGTCTCGACGATGGTGGCGATCGCCCGCTCGACACCGATGCCGTAGCTGCCCATCACGATCGGGTGCTGGGTGCCGTCGGGATCGAGCACCGTGGCCCCCATCGCTTCGGCATATTTCGTTCCAAGCTTGAAGATATGGCCGGCCTCGATGCAACGGACGATCTCGATCGGGGTGCTGCACCTCGGGCATGCCTCACCGGCGCTGACCTCGCGCAGATCGGCCCACTCGTCGACCGCAATGTCGCGCTCGACGGAGACGCCGGTGAAGTGCCAGTCGTCCTCGTTGGCGCCGGTGGTGAGACCAGACCGGCCCGAGAGTGAGTGGTCGGCGACGATCCGCAGGCCCTCGACCCCGACCGCACCGAGCGAGCCGGGCATCGCCCCGAGGTTCTCGTGAGCTTCTTCCGGCGTGGCCGGCCGGAGGTCGATCGCGCCGGTGGCGTCCTGAAGTTTCTGGAGGTTGAGCTGATGGTCGCCGCGCACGAGCGCAAGCGTGACCTGGCCATCGAGCACCATCACCATGGTCTTGATCTGGTGTTCGGCGGGNGCGCCACCGTCGNTCTCNTCCAGTGCCTTGATCGTGCGNACACCCGGTGTCGGGAAACGCTCGAGTTCGGGGATGTCGCGATCGGTCACNTCGGGCAGGGTCGACGTGGCCCGCTCGATGTTGGCGGCGTAATCGCAGTTGGAACAGATGACGACATCGTCCTCGCCGGCGGGGGATGGGACCATGAACTCGGTCGAGCCGGAACCGCCCATGGCGCCGGAACTGGCGTCGACCGGCACGGCGGGCAGACCCATGCGGTCGAACATCGTGATGTAGGCGGCGTGGTGCTTGTCGAATGCCGTATCGAGGCCGGCCTGGTCAAGATCGAGCGAATAGGCGTCCTTCATCGTGAATTCGCGCACTCGGAGCAGGCCGCTCTTGGGTCGGGGCTCGTCACGGAACTTGGTGTGCATCTGGTACCAGATCTGAGGGAGCGCCTTGTAGGAGGTGACTTCCTGGGCGAGGTGGGCGAATACCTCCTCCTCGGTCATGCCGAGGGCGTTCTCGGCTCCCTTGCGGTCGGTGACGCGGAACATCTCGTCGCCCATGACCTCCCATCGGCCCGACTTCTTCCAGAGAGAGGCGGGGTGCATCGTGGGCAGCTGGAACTCTTGACCGCCGATGGCATCCATCTCCTCACGGATGATCTCGGCGACCTTGCGAAAGACCCGCCAACCCAGCGGCAGCATCGAATAGTGGCCGGCGTGCAACTGGCGGATGAAGCCACCACGGATCAGCAGCCTGTGACTCGCGGCTTCGGCATCGGCGGGAGCATCGCGAAGCGTGGGGGTGTGGAAGTTCGACCAGCGCATGGGTGTGAACGGTACCGTTCCGCAGGGCGACCCAGGGTGGAGTTCGGCCGCGAACGGGATCGTTAGCCTGGAGCCAAAAAGGGGCCGCTCGCCGTTCCCAGTCGTTCCACGATCCGGTACTGTTCCGCTTCGTGGGAAACAAGGCGCTCCGCAAAGCCAAGAAGTTCAGTGATCCCCTGCCCCGACTGACCACCCCGATGGTGCGCGAGAACGGCGTGCTCCGGGAAGCCACATGGGACGAGGCCCTCACGCGGGCCACCGAGGGATTCACCAAGGTGAAAGACGAACTCGGTCCCGAGGGATTCGCCGTCTTCTCCTGTTCCAAGTCGACCAACGAGATGAACTATGCGGCACAGAAGTTCGCCCGCATGGCCCTCGGCACGAACAACATCGATTCGTGCAATCGAACTTGACACGCGCCAAGTGTCGTCGGTCTGGCGGCAGTGTTCGGAGCGGGTGGCGGTACCTCCTCGTACCTCGAGGTCGAGGAGACCGACGTCATCTTGCTGTGGGGATCCAACGCCCGTGAGGCCCACCCCATCTACTTCCANCACGTCCTGAAGGGGCTCGACAACGGGGCNCGGATGTTCGCGGTCGATCCGCGTCGTACCTCGTCGGCCAAGTTCGCCGACGCCTGGCTCGGGCTGAACGTCGGTACCGACGTGGCGATGGCCAACGCGATCGGCCGGGAGATCATCGCCGCCGATCTCCACAACAAGGACTTCATCGCCCACTCGTCGCAGGGCTTCGAGGACTACAAGGCCCATGTCGAGCCGTACACGCTCGAGTACGCCGAGGCGATCACCGGTGTTCCGGCCGACGCGATCCGCGAGGTGGCCCACGCCTACGCGTCAGCGGAAAAGGCCCAGATCCTCTGGACCCTCGGCATCACCGAGCACCACAACGGTGTCGACAACGTGAAGTCGCTGTGCAACCTTGCGCTTCTCACCGGCCATGTCGGTCGTTGGGGCTCGGGGCTGGTGCCGCTGCGCGGCCAGAACAATGTGCAGGGCGGCGGCGACATGGGCGCGCTGCCCAACAAGTTCCCCGGCTTCCAGGACATCACCAACCCTGATCATCGGGCGAAGTTCGAGACCGCCTACGGCATGGAACTCAACCCGAACAACGGCAAGCACCTCACCTTGATGCTCGAGGCGATGGAGCACGGCGAGATCAAGGCCGCCTACTGCATCGGCGAGAACCCGGCCGACTCCGAGGCGTCCGCCGGCCACAGCCGGGCACTGCTCGAAGGTCTCGACATCCTCGTCGTGCAGGACATCTTCATGACCGCCACCGCCCAGCTCGCCGACGTCGTCTTGCCGTCATCGGTCGGTTGGGCCGAGTGCGACGGCACCGTCACCTCGTCGGAGCGTCGTGTGCAGCGCGTGCGCGCCGCCGTCACCCCGCCCGGTGCGTGCCGTCACGATCACGAGATCATCGGCGAGCTCGCCAAGCGCATGGGTGTCGACTCGTGGGGCGACCCAACCCCGCAGGAGCTGTGGGACGAGTTGCGGTCGCTGTCGCCGCTCCACGCCGGCATGAGCTACGAGCGTCTCGAAGCCGAGGGCGGCCTGCAGTGGCCGTGTCCCTCGGAGGATCACCCCGGTTCGCCATTCCTGCACGGCTGGCTGTGGGAGGACGACCTCGGCGGTCGTGCCCCGTCGCCGTTCTCGATCACCGAGCACGAGGGCCCGAAGGAGCAACTGACCGACGAATTCCCGCTGCGCCTCACCACGGGTCGTTCGCTCGACTCCTACAACACCGGTGTCCAGTCCGGCGGTTTCGAGAGCCCGATTCGCAGTGGTGACGAACTCGACATGAACCCGGGCGACGCGGCCGACCTTGGCATCGACGACGGAGAGCGTGTGCTCGTGTCGTCGCCGCGTGGGTCGGTCGAGATGGGCGTGCGCGTCCAGCCCGACATTCCCGCCGGCCTCACCTTCACCACGTTCCACTTCCCGGATCTGGTCGACATCAACCTCATCACCAACGACGAATGGGACCGCGACTCCGGCACCGCTGAGTTCAAGGCCGCTGCGATTCGTGTCGAGAAGCTGCGTGCGTAATGGCTGATCTGTACATCTCCGAGGAGACTGCGGACGACATCGAGACGGCGGCGGTCGACGCAGCGCTCGACGGCCGTTTCGTCGTCGTTCGCGAGAGCGAGCGGTTGATCCGCGCCGGCACATCGGCGCGTCATGGCCATCGCCACTTGCTGTTGCCTGCGTTGCATGCGCTGCAGAACGCCAAGGGGTGGATCAGCCCGGGCGGCCTCAACTATGTGTGCGAGACCTTGCAGGTCCCGCCGGCCGAGGCCTACGGCGTCGCTACCTTCTACGACTTGTTCCGAGTCGAGGAGCCGGCGCAGGCCGGCGACGTCACCCACGTGTGTGTCGATGCGGCCTGCCAGATCGCGGGTGCGGCCGAGCGCATCGCTGAATTGAAGGCCCAGGGTGTGAACGTGCACGAGTCGCCGTGCCTCGGTCAGTGCGAGCGGGCCAACCACGTCACCGGCGAGGTCGCCGTGTTCGTCCAGGGGGTCGGTGGCCCCGACTCCGTGGCCGCCGACGACACGCCCTACGAACTGTTCCACCAGAAGGGCGACGAGTCGCTTCGCTTGTTGAAGCGCATCGGTGTGGTCGACCCGACCTCCCTCTACTCCTACCGCGCCCACGGCGGGTACGAGTCCCTCACGGCCGCCATCGAGATGGGTCCGGAGGCCGTGTGCACCGCCGTCGCCGACTCCGGCCTGTCAGGCCGTGGCGGTGCCGCCTTCCCCACCGGCATCAAGTGGCGGGCGGTCGCCGCTGAGCAGGGCCGCCCGAAGCACGTCGTCGCCAACTGCGACGAGTCCGAGCCCGGCACCTTCAAGGACCGTGTCGTGATGGAGAACGATCCGTTCGCCGTCATCGAGGCCCTCACGGTCGCCGGTTTCGCCACCGGCGCCGAAAACGGCTGGATCTACATCCGAGGCGAGTATCCACTTGCCACTGCTCGTCTGCAGAACGCCATCGACCAGGCGCTCGAGGCCGGTCTGCTCGGCGACGATGCCGCCGGATCCGGCCATCGGTTCCACATTGAGATCCGTCGCGGCGCAGGCGCCTATATCTGCGGCGAGGAGACTGCCCTCTTCGCCTCCCTCGAAGGGTTCCGCGGTGAACCACGGAGCAAGCCACCGTTCCCGACCACCCACGGTCTCTTCCAGGAACCGACGGCGATCAACAATCCCGAAACCCTGCTCAATGTGCTCGACATCGTGCAGATCGGCGCGGACGGTTACCGCAGCCGCGGCACCGAGCGGTCGCCCGGTACCAAGCTGCTCTGCCTCAGCGGCCGGGTCGCCAAGCCCGGCGTCTACGAGGTCGAGTTCGGCACCACCCTCGGCGAGGTGCTCGAACTGGCGGGTGGACTCACCGGTTCCGGTGAACTCAACGCCGTCTTGATGGGTGGTGCGGCCGGCTCCTTCGTCGACCGTTCCTACCTCGACATGCCGATCACCCTCGAGGACGCTCGCGAACGCGGCACCACCCTCGGCTCGGGTGTCGTCATGGCCTTCACCGATGAGATCGACCTCGTCGACGTGCTCGTGCGCATTTCGCAATTCTTCCGCGACGAATCGTGCGGTCAGTGCGTGCCGTGCCGAGTCGGCTGCGTCCGTCAGAACGAGACGATGGTCGTCCTCCAGGAGAAGGGGTCGCTCACGTCGGAGCGGCGCCAACTCGTCGACGACATCGCCCAGGTGATGGTCGACGCCTCGATCTGCGGCTTTGGCCATACCGCCACCAACGCCATCAATTCCGCCATCAAGCTGGGCCTCGTCCCGGGGGTGCCGTCGTGACGATGACCGACGATCCGACTTCGGTCGTGACCGTGTCACTGACGATCGACGGGCAGGCCGTCGAGGTCCCCGAGGGCACCTCGATCCACCAGGCCTGCGAGTCGGCCGGCATCGACACGCCCACCCTGTGCTGGGCGGAGAACCTCACCCCGGTCAATGTCTGCCGGGTGTGTGTCGTCGAGGTCGAGGGCCAGCGGGCACTTGTTCCGTCGTGTGCTCGTCCCGCCGAGGAGGGCATGGTCGTCGAGACCGATTCCGAGCGGGTGAAGCACAGCCGCAAGATGGTGCTCGAGTTCCTCGGCTCCGGGGTCGACCTCGATCAGGCCCCTGAGCTGCAGAAGTGGATGGATCACTACGGCTCCGACACCTCGCGTTACGACCAGTACGAGCTGCCGGCGCTGCGCATGGGCGAAGCACCGAAGATCCAGGACAACCTCTACATCCGCGATTACGACCGCTGCGTGCTCTGTTACAAGTGCGTCGAGGCGTGCGGCGATGACGCCCAGCACACCTACGCCATCGCCGTGAGCGGCCGAGGTTTCGACGCTCGGATCTCCACCGAGTTCGACGTCACCCTGCCCGACTCGGCCTGTGTGTACTGCGGCAACTGCATCGGGGTCTGCCCGACCGGCGCCATCCAGTTCAAGACCGAATACGACCTTCGCCAAGCAGACGACTGGCGGCCCGAGGATCAAGACGTCACCCGAACGGTCTGCTCCTACTGCGGTGTCGGCTGCAACCTCGAACTGCACACCCAGGACGACAAGATCGTGAAGGTCACGTCGCCCGCCGACCACTCGGTCACGAGCGGCATGCTCTGCATCAAGGGCCGTTTCGGTTGGCAATACGTCCAGCCGGTCGACACCCCCACCCGCAAAGCCTGAGCCTGGGTGGGCCCGACGACGGTTAGCGGGTCCGTTCGCGCAGCTCGGCCGGGCGGACACAGCCGGTCTGGTGCATCACGTTCAGCAGGCCGTCGTGGAGGATCTCGTACGCGTGCCCGCCGCCGTCGGCACCGAGTGCACCGAGCCCGAAGTAGAAGGGTCGACCGGCGAAGACGAAATCGGCCCCGAGGCTGATCGCCCGGGCGATGTCGGCCCCCGAGCGGACACCGGAGTCGAACAAGACCGGTACCTCATCGCCGATCTCGGCGGCGATCGCCGGTAGGCAGCTGATCGCCGCCGGCGAGGCTTCGAGCTGACGGCCGCCATGGTTCGAGACCCAGATGGCGTCGGCGCCGACGTCGATCGAACGTCGCGCATCGGCTGGATCGAGGATGCCCTTGACGACGATGTTGCCCGTCCACCGCGCCCGGACCTCGGCGACATAGTCGAAGCTCAGCGAACCGCCGAGGCTGGCGCCCACAAAGCCGGCCACTGCGGTGAGCGATGTTCCGTCGAGGTACTGCTCGATGGTGCGAAAGCGCGGAATTCCGTGACGCAGCACCGCCATCGACCAGGCGGGATGGGTGACCGATTGCCACATGAGCCGTGGGGTGATTTTCGGTGGTACACGAATGTGGGCCTTGCGTTGCCGCTCGCGTCGGCTGCCCTTCGGCACATCCGCAGTGATCACGAGCGTGCGGTAGCCGGCCCCTTCGACTCGGTCGAGCAGATCCGATCGGAGGGCGTCGTCGCGGGGCGGGTACAGCTGAAACCAGCCCATGTCACCGGCCAGCGGGCCGACATCTTCGGGCGTGGTGGTCGCAACGGTGCTCAGGACGTGCGGGAAACCGTTCGCCCGGGCAGTGCGGGCGAGCGCCTGGTCCGCCCCTGGCCAGATCAGTCCCGACATGCCGAGCGGCGCGACGCCGATCGGTGCGGCATGCTCCACGCCGAACAGCGTCGTGCGCGTGTCGGGTTCGATCACGCCCTTCATCAGCTGGGGAACGAGTTCGACATCGAGCAGCGCCGATCGATTGCGGTGCATCGCCGACTCGTCGCCGGTGCCGCTGGCGAGGTATTCCCAACTGAAGTGGGGTAGTCGGCGTTTCGCCCGCCGTTCGAGGTCCTCGATCGCCGGGAAGCGATCCATGAGGTCGGCCATCAGGCCACCATGGCGCCGTCGACCACGAACTCGTGGCCCGTGCAGTAGCTCGCCTCATCGCTGGCCAGAAACAGCACGACCTCGGCGACCTCGGTGGCCTCGGCGACACGGCCGAGCGGGATGCGCTGCTCGATCGTCTCGATGTTGCCGCCGAAGGACTGCAACATCTCGGTGTCGATGATGCCGGGATGCACCGAGTTCACTCGAACGCCGTGCGGGGCGAGTTCCATGGCCGCGCTCTTGGTCATGCCCCGCACCGCCCACTTGGTCGCCCCGTAGGCATGGCAGATCGGTGTGCCAGAGAGGCCGGCGACCGAGGAGATGTTGATGATGCTTCCGGAGCCGGCCTCCTTCATGGGGCGGGCGGCGGTCTGCATGCCGAGGAAAACGCCGGTCTGGTTGATGGCGACCATGGTGTCCCAGAGGTCCAGGGAGGTGTTCTCCATGTCGACCACCTCGAAGATGCCGGCGTTGTTCACGAGCACGTCGAGGCGCCCGTGGTCGGCGATGACCTGATCGACCACGCGCTGCCACTGGTCGGGGCCGCTGACGTCGAGATGGAGGTAGCTGGCCCGCTCGCCGAGCTCGGCGGCGGTCTGCCTGCCGAGGTCGTCGAGCACATCGGTGAGGACGACCGTCGCTCCCTCCTCGATGAACCGAGCCGCCTCGGCGGCTCCCTGGCCGCGCGCGGCTCCGGTGATGAGTGCGATCTTGTTCTCGAGGCGTCCCATGGGTCGAGACCCTAGGGCGACCCGGGCCGTTCAGGCGAGGAGGTCGGCCGCCAGGTTGGCGGCAACCGTGGCGGGGGAGCGGCCGTCCGGGGTGAGGCCGTCGACCGAGCGGGCGATCGACCGTTCCATCCGGGTGGTGAGTCGGCTCGCCACCTCATAGCGGAAGCGTGCGGTACGCCGACGTTCGAGTGCGCCCGTGGCTTCGAGATGCGTTCGGTGGGCCGTGACCGCCTCCCACATCGCCTCGACGCCCGAACCATCGGTGGCGGTGGTCATCAGGATCGGCGGCCGGTAACCGGTGCCGTCCTCGTGGCCGCTCACATGGCTGAGATCGAGCATGAGTTCGAGATCCCGGCGAGTGTCGTTGGCGCCGTCGCGATCGGCCTTGTTGATCACGAACACGTCGGCGACCTCGAGCAGTCCCGCCTTGTTGGCCTGCACCGCATCGCCCCAGCCGGGATTCACGACCACGACCGTGGTGTCGGCTGCACCGGCGACGTCGACCTCGACCTGCCCGACGCCGACCGTCTCGATCAGGACGGGGTCGAATCCGCAGGCGTCGAAGGCTCGTACCGAGCCGGGGACCGACAGTGCCAGGCCGCCGGCGTAGCCGCGGGTGGCGACCGAGCGGATGAAGCCGCCGTCTCCGGCGACATCGTCCATCCGGACCCGGTCGCCGAGGATGGCGCCGCCGGTGAGTGGTGACGACGGATCGACGGCGAGTACGGCGGGCTTCAGGCCGAGCGTCGGGAGGTGGCGGATCAGTTGGCCGGTGAGGGTCGACTTGCCGGCGCCAGGTGCGCCGGTGATGCCGACGACGTGGGCGCCTTTGGCAGCCGGGTGGGTGAGGTCGGTGATCTCGTCGGCCGACTCGCCACCCCGTTCGATCAGGGTGAGCATTCGCCCGATGGCGCGACGGTCACCCTCGAGCGCACGCCCCACCAGTTCGGGGACCGACAGCTTCTTGACGCTCACGACGTCAGGCTCGTGCGGCGACCGCGCCCCGCACTGCTGCGACGACCTCTTCGGCCGGGGCACCCGGACCGAGGATCGCAGCGACACCGGCGTCCTCGAGGACGGGAATGTCAGCCTCGGGGATGATGCCGCCGATGATCAGCGGGATGTCGAGGTCGGCGTCGTCGAGCGCAGCAAGCATCGACGGGGCGAGCGCGAGGTGGCCGGCATTGTGCATCGACAGGCCGATGGCGTCAGCGTCCTCTTCCTCGGCGGCGGCCACGATCGACGCAGTGGTCTGGCGCAGGCCGAGATAGATGACCTCCATGCCGGCGTCACGGAGGATGCGGGCGACGACCTTGATGCCGCGATCGTGGCCGTCGAGGCCGAGCTTCGCCAGCACGACGCGAATAGTCGGCTGCCCGGTATCGGTGGATTCGATGGGCATCAGACGATCGCCTGTTCCACGTAGGTGCCGAACACGTCGCGCATGGCGTTGCTGATCTCTTCCTCGGTGGCGTAGGTCTTCACCGCGTCGATGATCGGTGGCATGAGGTTGACCGTCGGGTCGGCGGCGGCGGTGCGGATGGCCGCGAGTGATGCCTCGACGGCGGCCGAGTCGCGCTCCTGTTTCACCGCTTCGAGTCGTTTCCGCTGGAGTTCCTCGACGGAATGGTCGATGCGCAGCAGGTTGGTTTCGTCGTCCTCGTTGCCGTCGGTGAACTCGTTGACGCCGACGATGATCCTTTGGTCGTTGTTGATTTCGCGTTCGAAACGGTAGGCCGCGTCGGCGATCTCGCCGACGAAGTAGCCATTGTCGATCCCGGCGTAGACCCCCTCGAGGATCGAGCCGTTGCCGAGTTCGTCGAGGTGGGCGAACACGGCCTCGGCCTGCCGTTCCATCTCGTCGGTCATCCACTCGACGTAGGGGGCGCCGCCGAGCGGGTCGGCCACATTGGTCACACCTGTTTCGTGAGCGACGACCTGCTGGGTGCGGAGCGCAATGCGTGCCGCCTTCTCGGTGGGCAGGGCAAGGGCCTCGTCGAAGGAGTCGGTGTGCAGCGACTGGGTGCCCCCGAGGGCGGCCGACAACGCCTGGATGGCGACGCGGGCGATGTTGTTCTCGGGTTGCTGAGCGGTGAGTGACACACCGGCGGTCTGGGTGTGGAACCGGCACATCATTGCCCGCTCGTCGGTGGCGCCGTAGCGCTCCTTCATCCACCGGGCCCAGATGCGGCGAGCGGCACGGAACTTGCCGATCTCCTCGAAGAAGTCGGAGTGGGCGTTGAAGAAGAACGAGAGGCGACGCCCGAACTGGTCCACGTCCTGTCCTTCGGCGAGGGCGGCTTCGACATAGGCGAACCCGTTGGCGAGGGTGAACGCCAGTTCCTGCGCGGCGGTCGAGCCGGCTTCGCGGATGTGGTACCCGGAGATCGAGACGGGGTGCCACTTCGGCATCTCGGCCGAGGTGTAGCGGATCATGTCGGTCACGATCCGCATGCTCGGGCGCGGGGGATAGATGTACTCCTTCTGCGCCTGGTACTCCTTCAGGATGTCGTTCTGGATCGTGCCGGCCAGATCGGCCTTGGCGACGCCACCCTGTTCGCCGACGGCGATGTACATCGCTAGGAGCGCGGCGGCGGGTCCGTTGATCGTCATCGATGTGGAGACCGTGCCGAGGTTGATGTCGGCGTAGAGGTCCTCCATGTCGCGCAGGGTGTCGACGGCGACACCGGCGCGGCCGACCTCACCGAGCGCCCACGGCGAGTCGGAGTCGAAGCCCATGAGGGTGGGCATGTCGAAGGCGGTGGAGAGACCCATGCCGCCGTTGCGGAGGATCTCCTTGAAGCGGGCGTTGGTGTCCTCGGCCGTACCGAAGCCGGCGAACATCCGCATCGTCCAGAGCCGCGAGCGGTAGCCGGCGGCGTGCAGGCCTCGGGTGAACGGGTACTGCCCAGGGAGGGGTGCGTCGCCGTAGACCGGATCGACCGGCACGCCGGACATCGTCTCGAACGGCACGTCGCGCAGCCGGGTTGCGTCGTACTCACGTTGCCAGTCGCTCTTCGAGGGCCGCGCCTGCTTGTCATCACTCATGAGAGATCTCCAAATACTTTGACGTCCAAGTATTTGTTTCTAGGCTACTGCACGATGACGCTGGATTTCGACCCGATCGACGAGGCGGCGGCCAACTGGCGAGGCGCCGGTTGGGCGGCCGTCGACGCGATGACCGCCGCCACCTCCATCACTCGAGCACACCAGATCCTTTCCGGCCGGATCGACGCGGCGCTCGCGCCAGTCGGCCTGAACTTCAGCCGGTTCGAGGTGCTCGCCCTGCTCTCCTTCACGAAGGAGGGCGAGCTGCCGTTGGGCAAGGTCGGCGACCGACTCCAGGTGCATCCGGCCTCGGTCACCAATACCGTCAACCGGCTCGAAGCCGACGGCCTCGTCGCCCGCAAACCGCATCCGACCGACCGGCGTACGACGCTCGCCGTGCTCACACGGGACGGCCGCCGGCGGGTCGAGCAGGCTGCTGTTGCGCTCGCCGCGATCGAGTTCGGCGTCGCCGGCTTGACCGGTGACGGGCGACGGGCGGTCGACGCAGCGATCCTTGAACTGCGCGTCGCCGCAGGCGACTTCGTTGTGCCTCCGTCTCAGCGGCGGTGAAGTCGAAAGAGCGGGATCAGGCGCTCCACCGACGCCTGATAGTCGGCGAATCGGGGAAGCGAGCTCGTCATGAGCTCGAAGGCTCGGTCTCGGTCCGGCCCGACGGTCTCCACGGCGTGCGCAGGGAAGGTCTCGGCGCCGACCTCGAGGGTGATCTCGGGGTGGGCCCGTAGGTTGTGGGCCCATGCCGGCAAGGTCGGGCTCCCACCGGCTGATGCCATCACGATGAAGGCGTCGCCATCTGGCGTGTAGCTCAACGGCGAGGTGAGGGTTCGGCCCGACTTCGCGCCGGTCATCGTCACCAAGAGTGTGGGGTTGCCGTGCAGCGGATGCTCCTCGGGCATCTCCCCGCCGTTGGCGCGGAAGGTCTCGATGACGTTCGCGTTGATGGCAAGCGTCTGTTCTCTCGTCAGTCCGTGCACGGCGACCCCCTCGCTGGATGCGCTGCAATGATGCACGGTTCGCTACCGTCCATGCACGGAGGTGCCCCTCATGCTCGACTTCGAACTGTCCCCCGAACTCCAGGAATTGCAGATCCGCGCCCAGAAGGTCGCTGCGGAAGGTGTCGCTGATTACGGGATGCACACCGACTCCTGGATCAACGGGTACTCCAAGGAGTTCAGCAAGCGCCTCGCCGAAGAGGGCTGGATCGGCATGACGTGGCCGGTCGAATACGGCGGTGGTGGGCAGTCGAATCTGGCCCGCATCATCATGGGTGAGGCCATGATCTCGGCTGGTGCACCGATCGCCGCAAGCTGGTTCGCCGACCGACAGATGGGTCCGGCACTGTTCACCTATGGCACCGAGGACCAGCAGGCGGAATTCCTCCCCGGCATGCTCAGCGGCGAAACCACCTGGTGCATCGGCATGTCCGAGCCCGATGCCGGCTCCGATCTCGCCGGCCTCAAGACGTCGGCGGTTCGCGACGGCGATGTGTTCGTCGTTAATGGCCAGAAGATCTGGACCTCCTTCGCCGCCGACGCCGACTACTGCTACCTGATCTGTCGCACATCAAGCGACGGGCCACCGCACAAGGGCGTGTCGGAGCTGATCGTGCCGATGGATCTCCCCGGCATCGAGGTCCGCCCGATCACCGACATGACCACCAACCGGCACTTCTGCGAGGTTTATTTCGACGACGTCCGCGTGCCCGCCGAGAACCTTGTCGGTGTCGAGGGCAACGCCTTCAAGCAGACGATGGCCCAGCTCGAACATGAGCGGGGCGGCATCGATCGGCTCGTCTCCAACAAGCCGCTGTACGACCGCGCCGTCGCCGCAGCCGATACGAGCGACCCCCGGATCCGCCAGGAGATCGCCCGCCTCGAGACCGGGTACCGGCTCGGCCGGGTGCTCGTCTACCGCGAGGCGCTGAAGCAGGCGCCGGCCGGCTTCTCCGCCGCCACCAAGTGCTTCTGCACCGAACATCAGCAGCATGTCGCCGACTTCGCCGCCTCGGTGCTCGGCATGGAAGCGGTCGCNGACGACTACTTCAACCGGGCCATCGCCTACGGCCCGGCGTACACGATCATGGGCGGCACCAGCGACATCATGCGCAACATCCTCGGCGAGCGAGTCCTCGGCCTGCCCCGCGAGCCTCGCCCGTAGGAGATTTCATGAGCGACAACCCGCTCGACGCGTATCGGTTTGATCCCGAGACGATCGTCCACCGCACGCCCGAGCACGCGACCCGCGACGACATCGTCGTCATGTCGCTCGATTTCAATGCCGATCCGCTCGAACGGATGGCCTGGATGCGGGCGAACGCGCCGGTCTACTGGGACGACACGTCTGGCCTCTGGGCGATCACCCGCCATGAGGACATCCAGCGCATCGAGGCCGACCACGAGACCTTCTGCTCGGGCCAGGGTTCTCGCCCCGAGGTCTCACTACCGTCGATGATCGACAACGACCCGCCCGAACACACCCGTCGTCGTCGACTCGTCTCGTCGGGCTTCACGCCACGGCGGGTCGCCGGTCACGAGGAGTTCCTCCGCGCGACCGTCACCGAGTTGATTGACAACGTGATCGATCGCGGTGCGTGCGATTTCGTTAACGACATCGCCACGTCGATCCCGCTGCGNATGATCGCNACCCTCATGGGTCTGCCCCTTGCCGACGAGGACAAGCTCCTGCACTGGTCCGATCTTTTCGCTACCGGCGCCACCGACGAAGCCTTTGCCGAGCANGTGATCGGCGCCGTGATCGAGTGGGTCGAGTACATCGTCGGGGAGATGAGCACCCGCACCGATCCGGAGGCTGAGGATCTCATCAGCCTGCTGATGTTCCCCGAGGGTGAGCCCATGTCGGCCGAGGATCTGATCTACGAGACGATGTTGATCCTCGTCGGCGGCGACGAGACCACCCGCCACGTGATGTCGGGCGGTCTGGAAGCGCTGCTGTTGCACCCCGAACAGTTCGAGGCGCTGAAGCACGATCGCTCGCTGCTGCCGGGCGCGATCGAAGAGATGCTCCGGTGGGTCACGCCGGTGCGCAACATGAACCGCACCGCCACGGTCGACGTCGAACTTGGTGGTCAGAAGATCCTCAAGGGCGACCGCACCTTGCTGCTCTATCTGTCGGGCAACCGCGACGAGGAACAGTTCGGCCCCAACGCCCACGAGTTCGACATCTTCCGCACCCCTAACAAGCACCAGGCCTTCGGCGCGAACGGACGCCACAACTGTCTCGGAGCGAACCTCGCCCGTCTCGAACTCACGGTGCTGTTCGAAGAGGTACTCGATCGGCTGCCCGAGATCCGTCTTGTCGGCCCGCAGGAAAAGCGCCCCGAGCGCAGCGGCAACTTCGTCCTCGGACTCGAATCACTGCCCGTCGCCTTCTGACCGCAACAAGCGCAGGTCAAGTGTCGAGCAGCAGCGCCGCCGCGGTGGCGAGGGTCGTGAGTCGCTTGCGGTAGACCTCGGGCTGCGGCCAGTCGGCTTTGAGGCCGGCGGGGGAGAGGAGCACGAGCTCGGCGGCGGCCTTACGGGTGGCGGGACTGGCCTGCGTCTGGTTGGCGATGAACGCCCGCAATCCGTCGCGGCCTCGCTCGAGTTCGGCGTCGGAAACGTCGGCGGCGAATTCGTGCTTGGCCTCAAGGAACTCGGTGGCGAACGCCATGCCGTAGAGGGTCTCGTACCCATCGGCGACGAGCCGCTGGAGGTAGCCGTCGATGCGCTCGGCGACGAGGCCGTCACCTCGAAGCGCCGCCAGTGCGGCNTCGGTCGCCTCGACGAGGATGATCTGCAGGGCTTCGCGGAAGAGGTCGGCTCGGTTGTCGAAGTATTGGTAGAGCGCGGGCCGAGAAACACCGGCTGCCTCGGCCAGGTCGGCCATCGAGGTGCGCTTGAAACCCTGGCTCGCGAACACGGGGATCGCGGCGCGACGAATCTGATCGACCCGTTGCTCGCGGTCCGTCATCGCCTCCATCGCACCAGTGTGACAGTCCGGGCTCGGTGTGTCAGCGCTCGAGTGTGCGGTCCGCCCCCGGCATCAGTAGCTCCGGGGAAGGCCCATGATGTTCTGGGCGATGTAGTTGAGGGTCATCTCCTGGCTGATCGGCGCAATGCGCTGCAGTCGGGCCTCACGCCAGTACCGCTCGACGTGGTACTCGCTGGCGTAGCCGAGCCCGCCGTGGGTCTGCATCGCCTGGTCGGCGGCGAAGAACGACGCTTCGGCGGCGAGGTACTTGGCGGTGTTGGCGAGTTCGCCGCACTCGAGCCCGTGGTCGTAGTGCCAGGCGGCCCGGTGCATCATCGTCATCGCCGCGTTGAGCTCCATGTGGGCCTTGGCGAGTGGGTGGGACACCGCCTGGTTCGCACCGATTTGGCGTCCAAAAACTTCTCGCTCGTTGGCGTAGTGCGTGGCGCGACGCAGCGCCGCTTCACCGATGCCACACGCCATCGCGGAGAGCAGGATTCGTTCGGGGTTGAGGCCGTGGAGAATGTGGTGNAAGCCNCGGCCGCGCTCGCCGACCATGCGCCACCCCTCCACAGGGAGGTCGTCGTAGGCGACTTCGCAGGAGGCGACGGCGTTGCGGCCGACCTTGGGGATCGGCGCGATGTCACAGTGCTCGGGGTCGAGGTCGACGAGGAAGAGTGTGAGACCGTTGAACTCGCCCGGCTGGCCGTCGGTTCGAGCGAGGAGCAGGCAGACCTCGGATTCGAGCGCCTTGCTCGACCAGATCTTGCGACCGTTGACGATCCAGCCGCCCATGCCGTCTTCGGTGGCTCGGGTGATGATGCGNCTGGTGTCGGTGCCGGCGTCGGGTTCGGTCACCCCGAAGGCNACGTGCAGGTCGCCGGCGGCGGCGCGGGGGAGGAACGTCTCCTTCAGTTGCTCGTTACCGAATTTCACGACCGGGTTCAGCCCGAACATCGTGAGGTGCAGTGCGGTGGAACCGTTCATTGCGGCGCCCGATGCGGCGACCCGGTTGAGGACGAGCGCGGCCTCNGCGATGCCCTGGCCGCCCCCGCCGTAGGCCTCGGGGATGGCGATGCCGACCCAGCCGCCGGCAGCCATGTCGGCGTAGAAGTCCCAGGGGAACTCGTGTCGTTCGTCGCGTTGGGCCCAGTACGTGTCGTCGTACGTCGCGCACACGGCGTCGACGGCCTCGACGATCAGTGCATGGTCGGGGTTGGGCGAGAAGTCCATGTCCGGGATGCTAGGTGTTCACCTCGCGGCCTTTAGAGTCCGTCGAGATGAGCGATCTCCCACCGGTCGGCCGCGACGGCTGGCGTACCGTCGGCATCGCATCGGCGGCCGTCTTTATGGTGAGCATGGAGATCACGGTTATCTCGCTGGCCTTCCCGGAGATCCGCGAGCAGTTCTCCGAGGCGTCGGAGTCGGCGCTCAGCTGGATCTTCAGTGCCTACAACATCGGTGTCGCCAGCCTNCTTCTNATCGGCGGCTGGCTCTCGGAGCGCTACGGCCACAAACGGATCTTCCTGACCGGCGTGTCGATCTTCCTNCTCGGTTCNGTGTTGGCCGGTTTCGCCGTGTCCAGCGAGATGCTGATCGGCGCCCGCNTCGTCCAGGCGGCNGGCGGCGCNTTGCAGGCGCCNNCGGGTCTCGCCCTGGTCCTCGCCGCCGCCCCGCCNGCTCGGCACCAGATGGCGATCGGGATCTGGGGTGCGGCTGGCGCGCTCGCCGCCGCAGCCGGCCCGACGCTCGGCGCGCTGCTGGTCGAAGGGTTTGGGTGGCGGGCGGTGTTCTTGATCAATATCCCGGTCATCGGCGTGGCGCTGGTTCTCGGGCGTCGCTGGCTGCCAGATACCCCGCCGTCGCCCGGTACCGACGACGTTGATCTCGTCAGCGTTCCGCTGGCCGGTGTCGGCGTCGGCGCCTTGGTGCTGGGCATCGTTCAGGGTGAGACGTGGGGCTGGGCATCAGCGGCGGTGATTGGCTCGTTCGCGCTCGGTCTGGTGCTGGTGGCGGCCTTCGCCGTGCGGTCGTCACGGCACCCTGCGCCGCTGTTCGACCTCGAGCTCTACCGGCTTCGCAGCTATTCCGTGGCCAACATCGCCTCCGTCTTCTTCGCCTTTGCGTTCTTCGGTTGGCTCGTGCCGCTTCCCACACTGATCCAGAGCGTGTGGGGCTGGTCGGTGTTGACGACCGGGTTCGCGATCGCACCGGGGCCACTGATGGCCTTCTTCGTCGCTCCTCCAGCCGGACGAATGGCCGATCGCATCGGCAACCGTCTGATCCTGACCGTGTGTGGATCGAGCGGCGCGATCGGCATGGGATTGTTCATCATCAACTTCGGGGAGGAACCGCAGTACCTCTCCGACATCTTGGTGCCGAGNCTCTTCATCGGCGTCGCCGCCGGCACCGGATTTTCCCAACTCGTCGGCGCGGCGATGCGCGATGTGCCGCCACATCAGTACGCCATGGGCGGCGCCGGACGCACGACGGCGTTCCAGATGGCGATCGCCCTTGGCATTGCCGTNGCCGTCGCCATCATCGGGCGCCCGGCCNNCCCTGCCGAGGCGCTTGCGGNCTACGAGGACTCCTGGTTGGTGGGTGTCGCCGCNTATGNCGCAGTTGCAGTGATNGTCGCTGCCTTCTACCCGAACAAACCGGTGGCGACCGCCTGACCTCGACGGTTCTTTNTCGGCGCTCGAGGCGTGGCATGCTNACGNCCGTTCGCAGNCANNGANAGANAGGAAGCCNGATGGAGTACGCCGCCCCGACCACGGTCGACGAGGCACGGACCCTGCTTGCTGACAACCCCGGGTCCCGGGTGTTCGCGGGAGCTACCGACGTCGTTCCCCAGATGCGTTCGGGTCGCCCTGAGCCCTCGGTGCTGATCGACCTGAAGCGCATCGACCGACTGATGTCGGTCACCCACGACAATGGNCACTGGACCATCGGTGCGGCNATGCCCACCTCCGAACTCACCAGCAACGGCGAGTTCTCCAGCGTCTTTCCCGGCATCTCGGAGGGGGCCGGCTGGATCGGTTCCGATCAGATCCAGAACCGCTCGAGCCTCGGCGGGAACCTCTGCAACGGCTCGCCCGCCGCCGACAGCGTCCCGGCGATGATCGCCTCCGAGGCGCGCGCAGTGATCGCCGGCGCCGACGGCGAGCGCANCATCCCGGTCGCCGATGTCGTCACCGGCCCCGGCCAACTCTCGCTGGCCGAGGGTGAGTTCGTCGTCGAATTCGAGATCGACGACCCCCCAGCGAACACCGGCGATGCGTACATCCGGATGACACCCCGCACAGAGATGGACATCGCCATCGTCGGTGCCGCTGTCNGCGTCACGATGGATGGTGACACCTGCACCGATGCCCGTGTGGTGCTCGGCGCCGTTGCACCCACCGCCGTGCGGGTCCCTGATGCCGAGGCGGCCCTCATCGGCTCGAGCCTCGACGAGGCGGCCCTTGCCGAGGTCGCCGCTGCGGCGTCCGCCGCGGCAAACCCGATCAACGACAAGCGCGGCACTATCGAGTACCGCGTCCAGGTCGCCGGTGTGCTCGCCAAGCGGGCTGCCGTCCTCGCCGCCGAAAGGGCCCGCGCATGAGCCGCACACACATCACCTGCACCGTCAACGGCGAGGACACCGACTTCCTCGCAAACCCCGGAACCTCGTTGCTCGACGCCCTGCGCGACGAACTCGGGCTCACCGGCGCCAAGGAAGGCTGTGGCACGGGCGACTGTGGTGCCTGCTCGGTCCTGATGGACGGCAAGGTCACCTGCGCATGCCTGGTGTTCGCCCCCGAAGCCCAGGGTCGTGACCTGCTCACGGTCGAGGGCCTGTCCTCCGCCGACGGGGTTGATGGCGACCATCTGCATCCGCTGCAGCAGACGTTCCTCGAAGGCGCCGCCTTGCAGTGCGGTGTCTGCACGCCGGGCTTCCTCGTGGCNGCCAAGGCNCTGCTCGACCACAACCCCGATCCCACCGAGTCCGAGATCCGGTACGCCCTGGCGGGCAATCTCTGCCGCTGCACNGGCTACGACAAGATCATCCGCTCCGTNCAGGAAGCGGCCGTACAGCTNAGGAGNGCGACGTGACCGCCATCGAGAACCCAAAGACCTACAAGTGGGTCGGCACCCGTCCGATCCGTCACGACGGCTACGACAAGGTCGTGGGCAAGGCCCGCTTCGCAGCCGACCTCAACCTGCCGGGCCAGCTGCACGCAGCGTACCTGCGGTCGCCGCACGCCCACGCCAACATCGTGTCGATCGACACCTCGAAGGCCGAGTCGATGCCGGGCGTGAAGGCCGTGGTCACCGGTGACGACTTCCCGGCACTCGACATCACCGACCCGAACCACGACGTGTCGATCAATGTGTTGGCCCGCGGCACGGTGCTGTACCACGGCCATGCGATCGCCGCCGTTGCCGCCACCACCAAGGCGGAGGCGCAGGCCGCNGCCGCCGCGATCGAGGTCGAGTACGAGCTCTTGCCGGTCGTGCTCGGCATCGACGAGGCCATGGCCGACGGCGCGCCACTCGCCAACGAGCAGAACTACCAGAAGTTCGTCGGCCCATCGGATCCATCGAACATCGCCACCCACACGCCCCTCGAGCGAGGCGACGCCGACGCCGCNATGGCGGCAGCCGACATCGTGATCGAACGCGAATTCGACTGCGCTCACGTCCACCAGGGCTACATCGAGCCTCATGCCTGTGTTGTCGACACCGGCGCCGATGGCAAGGCCAACGTGTGGGCTTCGTCGCAGGGCCACTTCATGGTTCGTGCGATCACCGCTGCGGTGCTCGGCTGGGAGACCAGCCGGATCAAGGTCACGCCGGCCGAGATCGGCGGCGGCTTCGGCGGGAAGACCACGGTGTACCTCGAACCGGTTGCCGCCCGCCTGAGCGAGAAGGCCGGCCGTCCGGTCAAGCTGGTGATGAGCCGCGAAGAGGTGCTTCGCTCGTCGGGCCCGGCGCCCGGCGCCAAGCTCCGCATCAAGATCGGTGCCACCAGCGACGGTGAGCTCACCGCCATCGACGGCTGGATGGCGTACCAGGTCGGTGCCTACGGCGACTTCGCCGGCATGGTCGGTGCGATGTCGGTGGCGAGCTACAAGTTCCCCAACCTCAAGCTCGAGTCGTGGGGCGTGCTCTCCAACACGCCGAAGACCGCCGCCTATCGCGCGCCGTCGGCCCCGCACGCCGCCTTTGCCATCGAGTCGGTCATCGACGACATCGCAAGCGAGCTCGGCATGGACCCGATCGAACTGCGACTCAAGAATGCCGCAGTCGAGGGTGACCTCACGGCGATGGGCATGCCCCATCCGCGTATCGGCCTCGTCGAATGCCTCGAAGCGCTCAAGGCCAGCGATCACTACCAGTCCGAGCCGGTCGAGGGTGCCGCTCGCGGTGTCGCCGTCGGGTTCTGGTTCAACATCGGTGAGCAGTCGTCGGCGACGGTCAACCTCAACGAGGATGGCACCGCCACGGTGATCACCGGCAGCCCCGACATCGGAGGCTCTCGCGCCTCGATGGCCCTCATGGCCGCCGAGGAGCTGGGGATCGACGTCTACTCGATCACTCCGGTCGTCGCCGACACCGAAGCCGTCGGATTCACCGACGTCACGGAGGGCTCCCGCGCCACCTTTGCCACCGGCAAGGCGGTCGTCGAGGCCTGCCGCGAGCTCAAGGTCGAGCTGTGCCGTCGCGCTGCGCAGACCATGGGGGTTGACGAAGCCGAGGTCGAATGGGTCGACGGTGCGGCCGTATCGCCGAGCCACGGCGGCGAGCCGCTCACGCTCGCTGCGATCACGGCCCAGGCGAAGCGTACCGGTGGCCCGCTCACCGCAACGGCATCGCTCAATGCCGCCGGCGCCGGTCCATCGTTCGCCGTGCACTGTGCCGATCTGAAGGTCGACGAGGAGACCGGGCAGACCGCGATCGTCCGCTACACCGCCGTGCAGGATGCCGGCACCGCCATCCACCCAAGCTATGTCGAGGGCCAGATGCAGGGCGGCTCGGTGCAGGGCATCGGCTGGGCGCTCAACGAGGAGTACATCTTCTCGAGCGACGGCGTGCTCATGAACCCGGGCTTCCTCGATTATCGGATTCCGGTGGCGTCGGACTTGCCGATGATCGAGACGATCATCGTCGAGGTTCCGAACCCGTCGCATCCCTATGGCGTACGCGGCGTCGGTGAGACCGGCATCGTCCCGCCGATGGCGACGATCGGCAACGCCATCAAGGCCGCAACGGGTGTCCGCATGACCTCGTTGCCGATGTCGCCGCCCAAGGTGCTGAAGGCGCTCGGCGACGCCCGCTGAGCCGAGTCCGGAACCACCGTGGCCACCGTCCACCTGATGACCCAACACCGCCCGCTTGCGGGTGGTGAAGCGGTCGTCGAGGCCGACGGGGCCACGGTCGGTCAGATCATCGACGATCTCGACCGTCGGTTCCCGGGGCTTGGTGATGCGCTGCGTGCCGGTTCCTCTGCCGGCATCGATGGTGAGATCCACGCCGAACCCGAGTTCGTGCGGGTGCAGCCCGACACGGTCGTCTATTTCGTCGCTCCGCTCACCGGGGGCTGAGGCGGAGCACGGAGCGATCGTGGGTCGGACTCGGGACCGGCAGTGTCGGAACCCTCGGCGGATCGATCTGAATCCGCACCGTCGGTCAGGCTCGTACTAGAGCCATGGCCGGTGATGAAGCCGATGGCGGGGCACAGGCCGATGTTGACCTCCTCGAGATCAATCTTGAGTGGCACCGAGTGCCCGACGAACCGATCCGCAGCGAAGCCGCAATGCCCCGCTCCTCATCGAACTGGCGCCTCGACCCTCGTTGGCTGATCGGTGCGGCGGTGTTGGCGTACCTGCTGTGGCTGTTCGGTATCGGCGAAGCCTCCGACGGAGGATCGTCAGCGCCGGATGCCCGTACACCGGTGACGACACCCGCAGCCGATGAGCGCCTTGGTGCGGGTGCCGAGGCGCCACTCGACATCGCCGCCGACATTGCGGCACTTACGGACCTTGAGTTGAGGAGCAGCTATCTCGAGGTGATCGTCGACGGCGAAGGTAACGACCAGTTCACCCACATCCAGCCGTTTGACGCCATCCGCGGTGAACCTCGCTTCGTCTTCGTCGGGGCCGACCGTAACCCGATCGTGGTTGACACTGCGGAGGGCGTGCTGGCCTCGATCACCGAGGAGATATCGCTGACCTCCTTCGACGGAGACCTGGGAGCCCTCGTCCTCTTGCGCGACGACCGTGGCGTCGTCGGACTCGATCCTGACCGACCNGACCTCGCCATTCGTGTGTCGTCGGGTTCGGTGGTGGTCGAACGACACACCGGTGACCACGTTGTGGTCGCGCGCACCATCACGGGGATCGAGTTCGGCGAGTACGTCACCGGCGAGAACCGGCCCCGCACCGAGGTGCCGGTGCCCACAAGCCTTGCGGTCATCGCAGGCGTCGGGATCTTCATGCAACCGGGCGCTGGCGGCACCTACGAAGTCACCGGCGACGGTCTCGTCCAGGTGTCGGTCCATGACGTCGTGACCACCAACGGCACCCGCTGGCTCGAACGTCGACAAGCGGCAACCGGAATCGAGAACTGGATCGTCGACGCCGACGGCCGCACGTGGGTGCTCGATGGCTTCGATGTCGGAGGCGATGTCGTTATCAGCCCCGATGGGCAGTGGATCTACCTCAGCCGTGGCACTGCGCTCGACGACGTACCGATCCTCTACGGGGTCGAGTCCGGCGAGATCGTCACGCTCGATTCACGCAAGGACGGTCTTCAGGCGGTCTGGTCGCCCAACAGTGACTTCCTGGCCAGCCTCGACCTTGAGCGCGAGTGTCTGTGGATCGACTTCGTGAACGGCCTCACCGGCTGTCTGTCCTTGACTCGGCTGTCGATTCCCGCGGACCCGGCATCCTTCCTCGTCGTCTACTGACAAACGCTCGCTTCTCCGCAGTCGTCCCAGGTCTAGATTTGCGGCCGATGCTCGACACGACGATCGATCAGGTTGCGCTGCACGCTGACCAGCTCACCCGGCGTCGTTCGGAGATGGAAGGTTGGGAAGTCGCGGCCGTCCCGCTGACCGATCTCGTCACGATTCGTCATGTCGCTGGCGTGGCGGTGATCGGGGTGGCGTGATGGGTGTGCTCTTCGGGTCGCTGACCTCGCTCTTCATCGGCCTGTCCGATCTCTTCCTCGTATCGATCACGAAGCGGTCCCACATCGTGACCGTGGTNGTGATGGCGTTCGTCTCGGCGGGCCTGGTCGCGCTCGTGGGCACGGTCTTCATCGCCGGGGACCTCACCGGCCGTGACATGGCGTTGGGCGCTGGGTCCGGTGTGCTCATGGCGTTCGCCCTGGTCTTCTACTTCACCGGCATCCAGCGGTCGTCGGTTGGCATCGTGGCGCCGCTGATCGCGCTGCAGATCGCGCTGTGGCCCCTCTTCTACGACGTCATCGACGGGGCCCGGCCGTCNGCGNTCGTCTGGGTCGGTGTCGGTGTCGCNATCGTCTCGCTGCTGTTGACCACGATCTCTCCCGACCTCGGTGATCGGGTCTGGGTCGGCCTTCGTTGGGGCCTGATGGCCGGCACCCTCTACGGCATCGGCACGCTCTTGGGTGGGTTGACCAGCGAAGCGTCGGGTATGTGGTCGGTCGTGGCCAACCGGTTCTCGAGCCTGATCGTCGCCGTGATCGTNGCGGCGATCATGGGGCTGCCGGTGCTCATCCCTCGTCGTGACCTACCGGCCGGTGCGGTGGGCGGGGTCTTCGGCGGCTTGGCGCTGCTGTGTTACGTCTACGGCACCCAGCGCTACGACCTCGCCATCGTCGGGGTCACCGGCTCGCTCTTCCCAGCCGTGAGCGCCTACCTGATGTACCGCTTCCTCGGGCATCCGCTGCGATGGTGGCAGGGCGTCGGGATCGCCGGCGTGCTTACCGGTACATCGCTGATCGCTCTCGGCTAGCGGGGTGGTCAGGCTGCGGCGGTTTTTCGCGGTTTGGTNTTGGTGACCACCGGGTACAGCGCTGCGGCGACGAGCGAGAGCGCCAGCACGGCCGCCCAGTGGCTGAGTGCGTGGTAGCTGCTGGCCTCGACGATCACGCCGGAGAGCAGCCCACCGGTTGCGCCGCTGGCGACCATCGTGAAGTCGGCCGCGCCCTGCACCGACGCACGTTCCGATGCCGAGAACGCCGAGGTAAGCAGTGCACTGCCGGAGATCATGGCGAACGACCAGCCGATACCGACGAGCAACAGACCGACGAACACGCCGAGGCTGTCCTCTGGATCGGTGTGGGAGGCCATCTCGGCACCGAGGAAAAGGATCAGGCCTGCCGCACCGACCATCAGNACGACTGGCAGACGGTCGACGAGCCAGCCGACGAGCGGCGAAAAGAAGTACATGCCGACGATGTGAAGCGAGATCACGAGGCCGATCACGCGAGTCTCGTGAGCCCCTTCGTCCATGTGGAGCGGTGTGACGGTCATGACCGCAACCATGACGCCCTGGCCGACCGCCATGGCGAACACGGCGATCGCAGCGAGGCGGTGGGTCACGAGCTTGCCGAACGATTCGGCCAGCGACGGCTTGTTGCGCTGCTTGGCCCCGGCACTGTCGAGTTGCTGGGAGAGCAGCAGCGGGTCGGGCCGAAGTTGTCGATCGACCACGACGACGGCGATCGCGAAGACGACGATCGCCATCATGAAGGGTCCGGCGAGCTCGTCGAGGCCGAGGAGGTCGGCGGCGACCCAGCCGGTCCCGCCGAGCGCAACCGTCGGGCCGAGTACCGAACCGATCGATCCCGACCAGACGACGATGCCGATCTCTCGTGCCCGGTTCGTCTCCTCCGCGAGGTCGGCGGCGGCATAGCGNGCAGCGAGGTTGGCGGCCTGCCCGGTGCCGATGCCGAGCACCCCGATCAGCAGGAGGGGATAGACCTCGGTGACGACGGCGAGCAGGGCAAAGAACGCGCCGAGTGCGCCGATGATCCACGCCCGGAGGAGGCCCGGGCGACGTCCGTGCTCCGCCATGTAGCGACCGAGCGGCACCGCTGTGATCGCCCCGCCGATCGAGATCATCGACGCCGCAAAGGTCGCGAGTGTGTCGCTGCCGGTGATGTCCTCGGCGACGAGGCTGGTTGCCGCGAAACTCGCCGACGTGCCCATGCCGGCGGGCAGCACCGAACTGATCAGCGCCTGGCGCGTCCGTCGGCGGATCTCGGGAAGCTCGACGGTTCGATCGGTCATCAGCAGGGAGCCTGCCATACCCTCGTCAGGAAGCCGACATGGATTCGGCTCGCACCGAGGGTTGCGTCGGTGTCGGTCAACGTCGGACAGTCATCAGCTGGCGCATCGCCACTCTCGCGAACGCTGCGGTCATCTCGAATCCCACCCTGCCGGTCCTTCTCAGTGCTGCGTTCCGAGCGTTTCACGAAAGGGCCGCCAGCCCGCGTTTCGCCCGTGTCGGCAGCCGCCGAGTGCAGACGAAACGTCGTGTCGCGTGCGATAGTGACCTGACTTCGTACGTCTTTGGGAGGGTAGATGGCCATTGCCGAGGTTNCGCGTTTCGTTCGTGCNGACGGCCCNGACAAGGTGACCGGGAGCGGTCGCTACGCCGCCGACATCAATCTGACCGGCCAACTGGTGGCCAAGTTCCGNTATGCCGGCGTCTCGCACGCNCGCATCACGAAGCTCGACACGAGTGCGGCATCGGCGATGCCCGGCGTCTTCGCCGTGTTGACCGCCGCCGACGTGCCCGACGTGATCTACAGCCCGGTCGTGCCCGACCGGCGGCTGTTCGCAAAGGACGTCGTTCGTTTCGAGGGCGAACTGTTGGCTGCCGTCGCGGCGGTCGATGCCGCCACGGCGCAGGCCGCAGTCGACGCGATCGTGGTCGAGTACGAGGACCTTCCGATCGTCGATGATCTCGAGGCGGCGATGGCCGACGGATCTCCTCTCGTTCACCAGGACTGGGAGTCCTACGCCGTCACCGGCGACACCGTGCAGCGGCCCAACGTTGCGTCCTTCTCCTCGATCGAGAAGGGCGATGTCGACGTCGCAATGGCAGGCGCCGATCATGTCGTCACGAGCCGCTATGTGGCCGACGGCTCTCACGCTCTCCCGATCGAACCCCGGGCCGTCGTCGCCCAGTGGGAGGGCGAGAAGGTCACGATCTGGACGTCGACTCAGGTGCCCTTCGACGCTCGGGCGGGCGTCTGCGAGACGCTGCAGATGCCAGCAAGCAGGGTTCGGGTGATCGTGCCTCACCTGGGTGGGGGTTTCGGGGGCAAGTGCGGGTTCCACTTCGAGGCTCACGTCGCTGCGCTCGCCAAGGCGGCCCGTCGCCCCGTGAAGCTCGTCTTTTCGCGGCAGGAGGAGATGGTTGCGCCGGATCGTCGTCGCGAAGGAATGATCGTCGACATCACCTCCGGAGTGAAGGCCGACGGCACGCTCGTGGCCCGCACCGGATGGATCGCCATCGACAACGGCGCCTACACCGCCGATGCGGCCTTCTTTCCGCAGCTGGCCGCAATGCATGTCGCCGGTCCGTACGCGATGGAGGCCGTGAAGATCGAGGCATCGCTCGTCTACACCAACCATCAGCCGTCGGGGTCGGTGCGGGCACCGACAGCGCCTCAGGCCTGTTGGGCGCTCGAGTCCCATACCGACGAACTCGCCGCCGTGGTCGGCATGGATCCGGTCGAGTTCCGTCGAGCCAACATCGTCGACGAGGGAGTCGCGGGTGCTGCCGGTCAGGTGTACGGCGAGATCGGACTCCGCCGCTGTCTCGATGCTGCCGTCGGGGCCTCGGCCTACGGCGACGACCTGCCTGACGACGAGGCCGTCGGCGTCGCGATCTCGTGGTGGCCGAGCTTCCCCGGTCCGTCTGGTGCGTACATCAAGATCGACAGCGACGGCTCCGGCATGATCATCACCGGTGCCCAAGAGTGCGGTACCGGTTCGGTCATGACCCTCCGGATGCTGGCAGCGAAGGAGCTGGGGATGGAGCCCGAGGATTTCCAGCTCGTCTATCAGGACACGTCGGCGGCTCCGTACGACACCGGCGCCACCGGGTCGCAGACCATGCTCAACAACGGCCGCGCCGTCGTCGAAGGTGCTCGTGAGGTTGCGGCGCAGCTGCGCGATCTTGCCGCTGATCAACTCGAAGCGGCTCCTGACGACATCGTGCTCGCCTCGGGGAAGGCATCTGTCTCCGGTTCGCCCGACAAGGCCGTTTCGATCGTCGAACTGGCCGGGGTTGCCGCCGAAGGCGAGATGTTGATCGGGAAAGGTTCCGGCACGCCGCCGGAATATCCGTCGGTGTCGG
>NZNH01000016.1 GCA_002694825.1 Acidimicrobiaceae bacterium
GTGGCGCCTTCGGCCACTCGGTCGGCAAGAGCCTCGGCTTCGTGTTCGTGACACCCGAGTACGAGGCGCCCGGATCGACCTTCGAGATTCAGATGCTCGGAGTGCGCCGTCGAGCCACCGTGCTTGCCGAACCTGCGTACGACCCGACCAACGAGGCGATCCGCGCCTGACCGGAACCGTTCGTCCATCGATCTTCAGTGCCGGTGAGGCGTTCACATTCAGCAGTTCGGCGTCGATGTTCTAAAGTTGCGACTGCCCATCGGCGCTGAGCGCCCGACCGTCCGGGAGGACACCCATGAAGATCGTGGTCGATTTCGATCTCTGCGAGAGCAACGCCGTCTGCATGCAGATCGCACCCGACGTCTTTGAGGTCCGCGACGACGACTTCCTCTACGTGCTCAACGAGAACCCCGACGAGAGCGATCGTGAGCGGATGGAGGAGTGCGTCCAGCGCTGCCCGAAGCAGGCGATCTCGATCGAAGACTGATCGAGCCGGATGGCCGCACAATCGATCCACATCGTCGGCGCGTCGCTCGCCGGCATCCGCGCGGCCGAGGCGCTTCGGCGCCGCGAGTTCGACGGTCGCATCGTGTTGATCGGCGATGAGCCCCACCGGCCCTACGACCGCCCGCCCCTGTCGAAGCAGGTGCTCGCCGGCGATTGGGACGCCGACCGCATCGAGCTGACGAAACCCGAGAAGTTTGAGGCCCTTGATCTCGACCTGCGGCTCGGCGTTCGAGCCACGGGATTCGACCTCCCCACCCGAACCCTCTCGACCTCTGACGGCGACGACACCATCGACGCAATGGTGATCGCCACTGGCGCCCGCTGTCGCACCTTGCCCGGCACCGAGGACATGGCGGGCGTGCACGTCCTGCGAACCCTCGATCACACGCACGAGCTGCGGGCCGCGCTCGACGCTGGCCCGTCGCGAGTCGCTGTCGTCGGTGCAGGCTTCATCGGCGCAGAGGTCGCCGCCACCTGTCGGGGGCGGGGTCTCGACGTCACCATGATCGATCCCATGCCCACGCCGCTCGGTCGAGTCCTGGGGGAGGAGATCGGCTCGCTGATGGCCGATGTCCACGTCGAGCACGGCGTCGACCTCCGCACCGGTGTCGGTGTCGATCGACTCGAAGCCGACGATGGCCATGTCGCTCGTGTCGTACTCTCNGNCGGTGCGGTCGTCGAGGCCGACGTCGTCGTGATCGGCATCGGTGTCATCCCCAACACCGAGTGGCTCGAGGGATCGGGCCTCGCCATCGACAACGGTGTCGTCTGCGATGCGACGATGCTCGCGGCTCCCGGCATCACGGCCGCAGGTGATGTGGCCCGTTGGCCCAATGGCCGCTTCGACGAGGTGATGCGCATCGAACACTGGGACAACGCGATCGAACAGGGCGTCCACGCTGCCGAGCGACTGCTGGTCGACGATGCCGACGCGCTGCCGTTCGAACCAGTGCCGTGGTTCTGGTCCGATCAATACGACCGCAAGTTGCAGATGGCGGGGCGGATCGGCCCGGCGGACGACATCCATCTCGCCACCGGTTCGTTCGAGGAGCGACGTTTTGCGCAGCTTCACGGTCGGAACGGGCGACTGGTAGGTGTGCTCGGCCTCAACCGGCCCCGTCACGTCATGCAGTACAAGACCATGATCCAGAACGGCACGTCGTTCGAGGACGCGGTCGCCGCCGAGATCTAGCCGGTGGGGACCACTGCAACGGTGCTCGTTGCCCTGGCCGGTGTCGCCGCGCTCGTCGACTGGTGGAGCGTGGCCAGGGAACGCCTCGGTGTTGAGTTCATCGCCAAGCCCCTCGTCGTCATCGGCCTGATCGGTGCGGCGCTGGCCGTCGACACCGGCGACGGTGTGGTGCGGGGGCTTGTCGTCGCTGCGCTCGGCGCGTCGCTGGTCGGCGATGTGGTGTTGATGACTCCCGACGCCCGGTTCGAGGCAGGCGTTTTCGCCTTCCTCGTCGCGCATGTGCTGTACATCACCGCCTTTCTCGAGACCGGTGGTCTCGACGTCGGCGCTGGGGTCGCCGCCGCCGTGCTGATCATCGGAATCGGGTTCGGAGCGGTGCCGCAGATCATCGCCGGGGCCCGATTACGCGGCCCCGCCATGCAGACGGGAGTGACGGTCTCCCTTGCAGTGATCGCCGTGACGGCGCTGCTGGCGGCCGCCACGGGTGCGCTGACGGCGATGATCGCCGGAGCGCTGCTCCTCACATCCGATGCCTTGCTGGGATGGAATCGGTTCGTCGACCGGGCCCCGGGTGGGCGGGTCCTGGTGCAGGTCACCAATCACGCCGCTCACGTCGGATTCGTTCTCTGGCTCACCAGCTGATCGCGCCCGCCATCGTTTTCGCGCTCGAGACGCACGTCCGCATCGGATGCCTCCGCCGCTACCCTGTAGAGGTCCCGAAATCGGGATCCGCTGCCCCGTTCGCACTGCGGCGTGGGCGGCCGGGTACGACACCCAACGAAAGACACGATTTCACATGGCTACCAATCTGCGCCCGAAGGCCGAGACCATCGCCGACATGGCGAAGGCGTTCGAACTCAGCGAGAACGACACCGGATCTCCCGAGATCCAGATCGCACTTCTCTCCGAGCGCATCAACCACCTCACCGAGCATCTGAAGACCCACAAGAAGGATCATCACAGCCGGCGAGGCCTGCTGATGCTCGTCGGTCGGCGCCGTCGTCTCCTCGACTATGTCAAGGACAACGACATCGAGCGGTACCGTGCGGTGATCGCACACCTCGGTCTGCGACGCTGAAATGATGTTGGGGCGGTCCTTCTGGGCCGCCCTTTCGGTTTCCGCCGGGACGTGCCCGGCGAAAGCCCGACGAATCCCAGTAGCAGGAACGTCCTGCGAACAAACCGAACACATGGCAGTTGGTGCTAGTCGTGAGTTTCTGATCTCGGAACCCCGCTGAGGGTGGGGGTTCCCGGGCCGAACGGGTCCGACGAAGATCAGAGGTTCTCGACTGGGAACTGGCAGTCGTGTGTTCGTCTCAAGGAAAGACAACACATGACCGAAACCACTTCTGTAACCGGCGCGTTCACGCGCGGTGAGGGCAAGGACGCCACCTTTGAGGTCGGGAAGTTCGCGCCGCTCGCCGGCGGTTCGATCACCGCCCGGATGGGCGACACCGTCGTCCTCGTCACCGCCACCGGCGCCAAGGCGCCCCGCGATGGTGCCGATTTCTTCCCGCTGACCGTCGACATTGAAGAGCGCATGTACGCCGCGGGCAAGATCCCCGGCTCGTTCTTCCGTCGCGAGGCTCGGGCCGGCGAGCAGGCGATCCTCACCTGCCGTCTCATCGACCGTCCGCTGCGTCCCGCCTTCCCTGACGGGTTCCGCAACGAGGTCCATGTGGTGGGCACCGTCCTCGGCGCCGACCAGGAGAACCCCTACGACGTCCTCGCCCTCAACGCGGCGTCGCTCGCCCTGTGCGCCTCGCCGATCCCCTTCGAGGGTCCGATCGGCGCTGTGCGCATGAGCTGGTCGCCCGACGGCGAATGGGTCCCGTTCCCGACCTACGAAGAGTCCGACCAGTCGGCCTTCGAGATGGTCGTGGCCGGCCGTCTCGACGGTGACGACGTCGCCGTGATGATGGTTGAGGCCGGTGGCACCGCCAACACCTGGGAGCTGTACGAGAACGGCACCCCGAAGGTCGACGAAGACACCCTCGCCGGTGGTCTCGAGGCCTGCAAGGTGTGGATCCGCGAGATGATCGAACTCCAGCAGGAGTGCATCGAGAAGCTCGGCCCCATCGAGAAGATGGAGGCGCCGCTCTCGATCGATTACAGCGACGAGATCTACGCCGCGGTCGAGGCCGCCGGTACCGAGCGCATCGCCGAGACCCAGAAGATCGCCGACAAGACCGATCGTCAGAACGCCGAGGCCGAGGTCAACGCTGCGTTGGTCGCTGAGCTCGAGGGTCAGTTCGCCGACACCGACGATGCCGTCAAGCAGATCAAGGCCGCCGCTCGCTCGGTCATGAAGAAGGTCGTTCGCAAGCGCATCGTCGAAGAGGGCATCCGCATCGACGGTCGTGGCGCCGCCGACTTGCGCAAGGTCACCTCCGAGGTTGGTGTAATCCCGACGTCGCACGGCTCGGGCCTCTTCCAGCGTGGCGAGACCCAGGTTCTCAACATCACGACGCTCGGCATGGGCCGCAGCGACATGATGATCGATGACCTGTCGCCGCTCGAGAAGAAGCGCTACNTCCACCACTACAACTTCCCGCCCTTCTCGACGGGTGAGACCGGCTTCATGCGCGGTCCGAAGCGTCGCGAGATCGGTCACGGTGCGCTCGCCGAGCGTGCGGTCGCCCCGATCGTCCCGAGCTTTGAGGAATGGCCCTACACCGTCCGCACCGTCTCCGAGGTCATGGCCTCGAACGGTTCGTCCTCGATGGGTTCGGTCTGTGGCTCGACCCTGTCGCTGATGGACGCCGGTGTGCCGATCAAGGCGCCGGTCGCCGGTATCGCCATGGGTCTCGTGCACGCCGAAGGCGAGTACGTCACCCTCACCGACATCCTCGGGGCCGAGGATGCGTTCGGCGACATGGACTTCAAGGTCGCCGGTACCACCGACTTCATCACCGCCCTGCAGCTCGACACCAAGATCGCCGGCATCCCCGCCAACGTGCTCGCCGGTGCGCTGTCGCAGGCNCGTGAGGCCCGTCTCGACATCCTCGACATCATGCTCGAGGCCATCCCGGAGCCCCGCGAGGAAGTTCGCGAAACCGCCCCGAAGATCGTCAGCTTCGAGATCCCGATCGACAAGATCGGTGAGGTCATCGGCCCGAAGGGCAAGGTCATCAACACCATCCAGGGTGAGACCGGCGCCGACATCTCCGTCGACGACGACGGCATGGTCGGCATCGTGGCCATCTCGAGCACNGACAACGCAAAGGTCGCCGAGGCCAAGCGGCAGATCGAACTGATCCTCGATCCGCCGACCGCCGAGGTCGGGGCCGAGTACGCCGGCCGTGTCGTGAACATCACCAAGTTCGGTGCGTTCGTGAACATCCTTCCCGGCCGCGACGGCCTGCTGCACATCTCCAAGATCGGTGGCAGCAAGCGCATCGACAAGGTCGAGGACGTGCTCGAGCTCGGTCAGGAAGTCCAGGTCGTNGTCGAAGANGTCGATCCGAACGGCAAGATCTCGCTCAAGCCGNTCGGCGACGGTCCGGAGGCCACCGGTGGCGATGCCGCCGAAGCATCCGACGACACCCCTGCCGAANCGTCCGGTGACCGTGAATCGGTCTCGTTCGAGTCCGCCTTCGATTCCGATCTCGCCGACGAGTTCGGTGATCTCGGTCCCGAGGCCCCGCGTCGCTCCGGCGGCGGTGGTGGCCGTGGCCGTGGCCGTGGTGGTCGCGGTCGCCGGTGACGATCGGCCAAACGAAAGGACTCGCAACGTCGTCTGAGGACGACGCTGCGATCCGAATCTCTCGACTCGACGGCGGCCTTCGGGTCGTTACCGAGTCCATGCCCCGGTCGCGCTCCGTCGCGGTCGGGGCATGGATCGGGGTCGGCAACCGNGACGAGCCNGCCGAGTTGGCGGGCGTCTCGCACTTCCTCGAACACCTGCTGTTCAAGGGGTCGTCGACTCGATCCGCACAGGACATCGCTCAGGGCATCGATGCCGTGGGCGGTGATCTCAACGCGTTCACGTCCAAGGAGTACACCGCGTTTCACGCTCGGGTTCCTGCCTGGGAACTCGACTTCGGCCTGAACACCCTGCTCGACGTTCTCGTCGATCCGGGGTTCACCGAGACCGAACTCGACGCCGAACGTCAGGTGATTCTCGAAGAGCTCGCCTGGAGCGCCGATACGCCCGACGATGTCGTCCACGGCGTCCTCGCCGAGAGCTTGTTCCCGGGTCATCCGCTCGGTTGGGAAGTGCTCGGCACGGCCGACACCGTGCAGGCGATCGACGCCGCGCAGGTTCGGGCGTTCCACGACCGCTGGTACCGGCGGTCGAACATGGTGATCGCCGTGGTCGGCCCGGTCGACCACGACGAGATCGTCGCCCGGGTCGATACCGCACTCGCGGTCGTCGGCGAGGGTGAGCGCCCGGTTCGGGCAGCACCGCCGCCCGAGATCGTGCCTGAGGTCGTCACGCCGCGTTCGATCGAGCAGATGCACCTCGCCCAGGGATGGCGCACCGGTGGCCTGCACAGCCCTGATCGGTATGCGCTCGCCGTGGCCACCCAAGTATTGGGTGGTGGCTGGTCGAGTCGCCTGTTCCAAGAGGTTCGCGAGAAGCGGGGCCTGAGCTACAGCGTCTTCGCCTCGGTCGGCTCGTTCGCCGACAGCGGCACGATGTCGGTCTACGCCGCCACGGCGCCCGAGCGTCTCACGGAACTGCGAACCGTGATCNATGCCCAACTCNACGACCTCGCCACCAANGGCCCNGGCCNGCGAGAACTCGACGTGGCACGCGGCGGGTTCGAGGGTGCCACGGTCCTCGGGCTCGAGGACACCGGCAGTCGGATGGCCCGCCTTGCCACCAATGTCTTGATCCGCGACCGAGTCGTCGGCGTCGACGAATATCTCGACGCGGTTCGGGAGGTCACGGCTGCGGACGTGCAGCGGGTACTCGCCGAGGTGCTCGAGGGCACGGCGGCGGTAAGCATCGTCGGCCCCGGCTGAACTCGCCACAAGCAACCCGCGGTCGGTACCGTCCCGTCACGATCGAACGTCTCGAGAGGAAGTTCTTCATGGCCCGTAACGCCATCCTCGCCGGTGTCGCCCTCGTGGTCGTCGGCATCGTCGTCACCATCGCCTCGGACTCTGAGAGCGTGACCTCGCTGATCCCCGCTTTCATCGGGGCGGTGTTCGTCGTGCTCGGCCTGCTCGCCCGAGCCAAACCCGATCTCAACCACCACGTGATGCACGCAGCCGCNGGCCTCGCCTTGCTGGGCGTGCTNGGGAGCCTCGGGTCGGCGGTCGGACGCGGAAGCGAGGGCTGGGCGCTGGTCGCACAGCTNGCCACCGTGGTGATCCTCGGTGGCTTCCTCTACCGAGCGGTGCAGTCGTTCCGGGCGGCTCGTCTGGCTCGCGAGGCCGACGCCGCGTGANGCTCCGGGCTCAGATGCCCGGCTTCCAGATCATGATGACGAGCTGCACGATGAACAGCAGTGTGAGCACAGTGCCGCCCACCTGCAGCTTGCGCTCCGCCGAGGCATCGCCGGCGGCCACACCCTTCTCACCTGGGCGAACCAGGGCGTGAAGCACACCGTTCATCGCGATCCATACGACGACGGCAGCAACCAGCCAGCCCTGCCGCACCCTGTAGACCTCGTCGCTCATGCCGGCGACGCCGAATCCGAGCAGGCCCGAGATGATCAGGGAACTGCCGTAGATCCGCATCGTGTTCTCGGCGATGTANCCGAAAACNGCNGGCCGCTCGGTGCCGCCGGCGTTGCGTATCGAGGTCGACAGGACGGGATGCGNGATCGCNGGGGCGAACGCCACNAAGCCCGTCAGGACGTGCAGNAGAAGCATGATGTTGTACGGCGTGTCGCCGATCGCTGCGAACATGCCGGGGACCGTACTGGATCTCGCCACCGACGGTGGCGGTCTCGGGCCTAACCTGCAGACATGATCCGTGTAGGAGTTGTCGGAGCCGCAGGGAAGATGGGCGAGGAGGTTTGTCGCGCCATCGACGCCGATCCGGGCACCGAACTGGTGGCCCGTATCGACCTCGACGACTCCCTCGAACAGTTGACCGGGCAGCGAGCCGACGTCGTCGTCGACTTCACCGTGCTTGATGCCGCACGGGAGACGCTGCACTTCGCCGCCGCCAACGGCATCCATGCCGTCGTCGGCACGACCGGGTTCAGCGACGAGGATCTCGAGTCGTTTCGGGCCGCGTTCACGTCGTCGAACGCCCTGATTGCGCCGAACTTCGCGATCGGTGCGGTACTTATGATCCGCATGGCCGAGCTCGCCGCTCCGCACTTCGAGACGGCCGAGATCATCGAGTTCCACCACAACGCCAAGGTCGACGCCCCGTCCGGTACCGCCACCCACACCGCTGAACGGATGGCGGCCGCCTCCGGTGAGTGGGCCGATGACCCGACGACGCACGAGGTGTACCCCGGTNCNCGNGGCGGGNTCGGGCCNGCCGGNATCCGGGTGCACGGGGTGCGCATGGTGGGNGCGGTCGCCAACCAGGAGGTCATNCTCGGCACNACCGGGCAGACCNTNACGATCCGTCACGACACCGTCGATCGCACCTCCTTCATGCCCGGAGTTCTCGTCGGCGTGAAGCGGGTTGCAGAGTTTCCGGGTGTCACCATCGGTCTCGACACCTATCTCGGCCTCTGATCCAACGGCATGCGGATGTTTTTGACGCCCAAGTGGCTCGCATCGCATGCCTTCGTGCTCACGATGCTTGCCGTCATGCTGGCGGCCGGGTTCTGGCAGCTGGATCGGCTNGATGCTCGCAAGGCCTCCAANGAGGAGATCCGCACGGCCTCGGAGTCGCCTGCGNTGCCGGTCGAAGACCTCCTCGCTCTGGTCGGTGCTGGTCAGGACGTGCTCGATCAGNCCGCAGTCACCGCCTCCGGTCGGTTCCTCGACGAGCCGGGACTGTTGGTCGCGAACCGCACCTTCGACACCGAGCCGGGCTTTTGGTTCGTGGCCCCGCTCGAGCTCGATGACGGCCGTATTGTCCTGGTGAGCCGAGGCTGGATCGCGCGCGACGTGGCGGCGGGTCAGAGTCAACAGCAGATCGAAGCCGTCGATGGTCGGGTGACCATCACCGGGCGCCTGTTCGCGAGCGTCGATGGCGGTCGGCTCGGGTCGCCGGTCAACGGTGTGCCTCAGGTGAGTCGGCTCGACCTCGACACCGCCCAGGATGCAATCGGGCTGGAGGTCGTCGACCGCTGGGTTCAGGCAGAGGACCCGGACTGGCGTCGTGGTGTCATCCCGATCCCGGTGCCGCGCCCCACACTCGACGAAGGGCCACACCTTTCCTATGCCTTCCAGTGGTTCTTCTTTTCGGCGTCGACCGTGATCGCCTACGCGTTGATCCTGCGGCGCCGACGGGCCGAGGCGGCAATCCCACGAAACGACCCGTGAGCGACCTCGGCCTGCTCACGATGTTGGCCGTGCGCCTTCGCAGCCGAGGCACGGCCGCAGTGATCGCCGAGACGGTCGTCGAACTCCACGCCGGAGAAGGCGGCGGCCTTTCGGCGCACGTCGATCGCATTCTCGCGGCCGCCGTCGACGATGGCAGGGTGCGGCGACGAGGTGNGGAGGGCCGTNACTCNTTGACCCCCGCCGGCGAGGCCGAACTGAACGCCCTGCTCGCNGCCGACCTCGTCGGACCGGATCGGGCGGATGCCGCTACGGCCTTCGAAGCGTTCCTGCCTATCAATCGCCGATTCCTGGCGTCAGTGGTGGGGTGGCAGGACGGGCTGGTCGAACTGGAGACCTTCCTCGAGTTGATCGACGAGGTCGTGCCGATCCTCGACTCGCTCACCGGGCTCCGGGCTCGGTTCGGTGGGTATGCACCGCGGTTGGTGGGCGCGGTCAGTGAGGCCGTCGACGATCCGGCATGGGTCGACGCCCCCGGGCTCGATTCGATCCACACCGTCTGGTTCGAACTGCACGAGCACCTGCTCGCCAGCCTCGGCCGTGCCCGCGTCGACGAGCGCTGATCATCGATCTCGCAGGACGCCGTAGGNTCAGCGCGGTGGCCGCAGGATCAGAACGGGGGTCTTCGCCTTGAACGCCTCGTACGCCTCTTGGCCGCCCCACTCCCGGTCGGATCGACGTTCGAGCATGGGCACGCCGCTCACGAAGTTGAGCAGCACGAACACGAAGACCGGGGAGACGAGGGTGGCGTACTGCCAACCCTGCAGGACGGGCGCCGCCACGATGGCGACCCCGAGCCAGAGGGTGATCTCGCCGAAGTAGTTGGGGTGGCGACTCCACGCCCACAACCCGACGTCAATGAACCGACCTCGGTTGGTCGGATCGGCGCGGAAGGCCGATTTCTGTCGGTCGGCGGTGACCTCGATCGCAAAGCCGATGAGCCATACGACGAGACCGATGATCCCGACCGGGCCGAGGTCTGCCTTGGCGCCGGAGGTCATCGCTGCGAGCGCGGCGCCGGCGGTGAGCGTGACCCAGAGGGCCTGCAGCATCCAGGCCATCGAGAAGCGCAGACCATCGAGTTTGATCTGGTCGAAGCGGCCGTCGCCGCCATCGCGGGTGACCCGCCGGAACAAGAAGGAGCCGAGCCGGGCGGCCCAGAGCACGATCATGGCGGCGAGCAGCACGGTGCGCAGGTCGCGGTCCGTGGTGGTCGCGAGGGCGACAAGCGTGACGGTGAGGTACGTCAGCGACCCGGTGAGGTCGTAGTAGTGCTCGGTCTTGGCAAGGAACGACGGCACGAAGACGGCGATGTTCACCACGAAGGCGATGATCACCAACCAGGCGAACGTGGGCAGGCTGCCGAGTTCCTCGCCGCCATCGCCTCCGAGGGTGGAGATGATCGAACCGAGGACAGCAGCGACGACGATGCCGATCACGGCATTGCGGCGGGCGTTGGTCATGGCGGGCATCGTAGGTGGCTACGACGAGGTCGTCCCGCGTGGATGCGTCTGATCGTCCGAACGTGACGGAGTGGCCCGGTCGTGGCCGCGGTGCGAAGATCGCCGTCATGGCCCAGCTTTCCGAATCCGTCAGTCTCGACACCACCGACTCGTCGGTCGCCGTCCTCACCGTCGACAATCCACCGGTCAACGCGCTCAGCTGGCATGTCCGTCAAGGGATCTTCGACGGATTGAACCAGGCGTTGGCCGATGGCGCGTCGGCCATCGTGCTGATCTGCGCAGGCCGCACCTTCATCGCCGGCGCCGACATCAGCGAGTTCGGGGGAACGGCCCCGAAGGCGGCCAGCCTCGCCGACATGCAGGAGGTCATGGAGAACTCACCGATTCCGGTCGTGGCTGCGATCCACGGCACGGCCCTCGGCGGGGGTCTCGAGGTCGCCCTGTGCGCCCACTACCGGGTCGGTCTCGCCTCGTCGAAGTACGGGCTTCCCGAGGTCAACATCGGTCTCTTGCCCGGTGCCGGTGGGACACAGCGGTTGCCCCGATTGATCGGCGTGCCGAAGGCCCTCGAGGCAATGACCTCCGGCCGTCACCTGCCCGCCTCCGAAGCAGCGGCCGACGGCCTGATCGACGAGGTCGTGGAGGGGGACTGGGAGGCGCTGCGAGCGGCGGCGGTCTCGTTCGCCGAGCGGGCTGTCGCGGAATCGCTGCCGCTGGTGAAGGTGCGTGATCGCGATGATCAGGTCACCGATGTCGACCCCCAGATCTTCGCCGACTTCCGTGCGAAGATCGCCCGCAAGACCCGTGGCTTTCTCGCCCCGGAGTACAACATCCGGTGCATCGAGGCCGCGGCCAGCCTGCCGTTCGATGAGGGCATCAAGGTGGAGGCCACGCTCTTCATGGAGCTCATGACCGGCCCCCAGTCCGCCGCGCAGCGCTACGCCTTCTTCGCCGAACGCCAGGCGAACAAGATCCCCGACATCGCCAAGGACACGCCCACGGTCGACGTCCAAAAAGCCGGTGTGCTCGGTGCCGGCACGATGGGCGGTGGCATCGCGATGAACTTCGCCAACGCCGGCATCCCGGTCACGGTCGTCGAACGCGATGACGCCTCGCTCGAACGAGGTCTCGGTGTCGTGCGCAAGAACTACGAGCGGTCGGCGAGCCGTGGCTCGATCCCGGCCGAGGCCGTCGAGCAGCGCATGGGCCTGATCACCGGCTCGACCGACAAGAACGACTTCGCCGACTGCGACATTGTCATCGAGGCCGTGTTCGAGGACATGGAGCTCAAGAAATCGATCTTCACCGAACTCGACCAGATCTGTAAGCCCGGGGCGATCATGGCGTCGAACACCTCGGCCCTCGACGTCAACGAGATCGCCTCCGTGACCAGCCGTCCCGAGTCGGTGATCGGTATGCACTTCTTCTCGCCGGCCAATGTGATGAAACTCCTCGAGAATGTGCGTGGGGATGCGTCGTCCGACACCGTGGTCGCCTCGGCGATGGCGATTGGCAAGCAGATCGGCAAGGTCGGCGTGATGGTGGGTGTCTGCAACGGCTTCGTCGGCAACCGCATGCTGTTCATGCGCGGCGCCGAAGCCGACCGCATGTTGATGGAGGGCGCCACCCCCGCCCAGATCGACAACGTGCTCTTCGAGTTCGGCTTCCCGATGGGCCCGTTCTCGATGAGTGACCTCGCCGGCCTTGACATCGGCTGGAAAGCAGAGAAGAGCACCTCGTCGACGGTGCGCGAACTCATGTGCGAAAGCGGGCGCCGCGGCCAAAAGAACGGCATGGGCTATTACCGCTACGACCCGGAGACCCGGGCCGCCACACCCGACCCCGAGGTCGAGGAGATGATTCGGCAGTTCGCCATTGACCGTGGCCATGAACAGCGCGAAGTCACCGATCAGGAGATCATGGAGCGGCTGCTCTACCCGATGATCAACGAAGGAGCGAAGATCCTCGACGAGGGCATCGCCATTCGTGGCAGCGACATCGACGTGGTGTGGGTCAACGGGTACGGTTGGCCGATCTACCGGGGCGGCCCGATGCACTGGGCCGACTCGGTCGGCCTCGCCGAGATCGCGGCCAAGATCGCCGACTACGGCGAGCGCCTCGGTGGCCGTCACTGGGATCGGTCACCGTTGCTCGAGCGGCTCGCCGCCGAGGGTGGTTCCCTCGCCGGGCACCAGAACGGCTGACCCGCTGATCCGCTAGGGCCAGGCGAGGCCGCGCCGGATCACCATGTTTCGCCATGGCTTCACGCGCTCCGACACCCAGTCCTCGGCGCCGTGGCCGAGCATCGACCGCAGCGATTCGTTGAGGGTGCGCATCAACGTCCGAGGATCGTCCGGTTCGTAGGTGGGGTCGAGCATCCGGGCGATCAGGTGCATCTCGACCGCCACGAAGGTGGCGAGATCCGAGGCGGTGCGAGCGACCGGGTAGATCGTCTCGACGTCGAGGTTCGGGTCGGTCCGGAGTCGGTCGAGCAGGCTCGCCGAGTCGTCGCCGAAGCGTTGCGCCGCAGTGGCCGGGTCGAGTTCGGCGATCTGGGCTTCGATCGCGTCGGCGGCCGGATCGAGCGCCGAGGAATCCGCTGCCACCACGGCGTCGAGCACGGCGTGGTTGGCCGCGACAAAGGAGGCGGCGAAACGGATCGCGTCGGCTCTCGTGTCAGGCAGGTTGACGTTTGCCGGCGCAGGGCGGCGTCGGAGTAGTCGGCGACGCGTAAAGCGGACGACCGGTTCGTCGAGCGTGTCGGCACCCATGACAGCGGTCGCCCGATCGATCACGGCCTGGCGGCCCTCGGCGAACACGGCTTCCGCAGCGAGCATGGCGGCGATCGTACGGGCGATCTTGCGCACTGGGTCGGCTCTCGGCTGACTCCGTGGCAGCATTGGGGCCATGACGACTGCCATTGCCACCTTCGGACGGGTGCTGACCGCCATGGTCACGCCGTTCGACGCCGACGGATCACTCGACCTCGACGGTGCTGTGAAGCTGGCCACCTACCTCACCACGGAAGGCGGGAACGACGGTCTGATCATCGCGGGCACCACCGGCGAGAGCCCCACCCTCACCCACGATGAGCAGATCGAACTGATCGGTGCCGTGGCCGAGGCGATCGACGGGCCGGTCGTCGCCGGTGCCGGCAGCAATGACACCCGGGCCGCCGTCGAACTCACCGAACGGGCCACCGCAGCGGGCGCCGCCGGCCTCCTCCACGTGACGCCCTACTACAACCGTCCATCGCAGGCGGGCCTGCTCGATCACTTTAGAGCCTGTGCCGCCGCGACCGACATGCCGGTGCTGCTGTACGACATCAAGGGTCGCACCGGCCGTCCGATCTCGATGGAGACGATGCTCGAACTCTTCGAGACCGTCGACAACATCATCGGGGTGAAAGACGCCAACGGTGATCCGGCCCAGACCGCCAGGCTCTTGTCGCTCGCCCCGCCCGACACCGAGGTGTACAGCGGTGACGACCCGCTCACCCTCGCCCTGCTCGCCACCGGTGCCGTCGGCACGATCGGCGTGGCCACGCACTGGATCGGCAACGAGACCCAGCAGATGATGGACGCCTTCTTCGGCGGCGACATCGCCAAGGCGATCGAACTCAACCGCCTGATGATCCCGAGCTACTCGTTCGAGACCGGCGATCTCGCTCCCAACCCGATCCCAACCAAGGCCATGCTGCGGCTCATGGGGCTGCCGGCTGGCCCGACCCGTCCGCCGATGGGGCCCGAACCGGAGTTCGTCGAGATCGAAGCCAAGGCCGTGCTTGCCGGCCTCGGTCGGAGCTGAGCGCCGGATGGCCGCACCGGTCACGATCACGTTCCTCGGCGGGCTCGGCCAGATCGGCCGGAACTGTGCAGCCATCGAGACCGAAGGACGCATCGTCGTCCTCGATTGCGGCCAGATGTTCGGTGGCGACGACCTCCCTGGGGTCGATGCTGTCCTGCCCGATCTGTCGTATCTGATCGAGAACGCCGACCGGGTCGACGCGGTCATCGCGACACACGCCCATGAGGACCACATCGGGGCGCTGCCGTACCTGCTGACCCACCTGTCGTTGCCGATCTACGGCTCGCCGTTCACCCTCGGCATGATCGACCACAAACTCCGAGAGCGGGGTCTGCAAAAGAACGCCGAGCTGCGGCCGGTGCACGACGGAGACCGGATCGACATCGGTCCGTTCGACTGCGAGTTCCTCCCAGTCACCCACTCGATCCCCTCGGGCAACATCACGGCGTTCCACACCTCGCAGGGCGTGATCCTGCACTCGAGCGACTTCAAACTCGACCTCACCCCCGTCGACGGGCGCCGCACCGACCTCAGCCGAATCGGCGCCCTCGCCCACGATCCCGGCATCCGGCTGCTGCTGGCCGACTCCACCAATGCGGATTCGCCGGGCGCTTCCCGCTCCGAGACGGAGGTCGGTCGCAACCTGGCCTCGTTGATTCGCGGGCAGGAGGGTCGTCGGGTCATCGTGGCGTCGTTCGCCAGTCATATCCATCGGCTTCAGCAGCTCGCCGATGCCGCGGTCGAGAACGATCGGGTGTTGGTCACGCTCGGGCTCTCGATGCGCCGCAACGTCAAGCTGGCCCGGGACGTCGGCATCCTGCGGATCCCCGACTGGGCACTGCGCGACATCGAAGACCTCGACAAACTCGATCCTGAGCAGACCCTGATCGTGTGCACCGGGTCGCAGGGCGAGCCTCGGGCCGCGCTCACCCAGATGGCGGTCGGCCAGAGCAAGTGGCTCAAGCTCGACGACAACGACACGGTGGTCTTCAGCTCCCACCCGATCCCGGGCAACGAGGCTGCGGTCGCCTCCGTGCGCAACGGGCTCGCTCGGCACGGCGTCCGCGTCTTCCACTCGGGGATGGTCGACGTCCACACCTCGGGACACGGCAAGCAACAGGAACTGAAGACGCTCCACTCGGTGGCGGTGCCGGAGTGGTTCGTGCCGGTTCACGGCGAGTACGCCCATCTTGTCGCTCACCGAGATCTTGCCCGTGACATGGGAATGCCGGCCGATCGAGTGGTCTTGTGCGAGGACGGGGATCAGATCGTGCTGTCTGATGATGGTGTCGAGCATCAGGGCTCCATCGGCGGTGATCACCTTTATGTCGACGGCATGGTCGGCGACCTCGGCAACACGGTGCTGTCCGAGCGCCGCACGCTCGGCGACGACGGGTTCGTCTCCGTCGTGGTCCACGTCGACATGGAACGCGGTGAGATCGTCGCCGGCCCCGATGTGATCTCACGGGGCTGGGTCGAACTGCCGGCGCTTGCCGGGCACGAGGCTGCGGTTGCCGACGCGGTCGAGTCCGACCTGTTGGCCGCCCTAGAAGATCCCGACAACGACATTGAGCGCCTCGGTCAGATCGCTCGCCGGGCCGCCGGTCGCACGGTCAACGATCGCACTCGCCGCCGCCCCATGATCGTTCCGGTCGTCCGCGAGGACTGACGTACTGGTTCCAGCGTCATCCACAGGGTGCCCAGTGCTGACATGAGGGCCTGTTAGCGTCGGATGCACTGTGGCTACTCAACAGCGCAAGAAGCCCGCGTCCAAGAAGCCGGCGAAGAACGGGTCGTCGTCGAGCGCGTCCGCAAAGAAAAAGCCCACCGCGAAGCGCGGTGGCGCCGCTGCGTCGCGTGATGCCCTCGGGTCGGTCATGGCCGACCATCGAAACGACGTCTGGGGGGTCGGCGCCTTTCTCCTCGGCGTGCTCTCCGCCTTCGCCGTGTGGCTCGGCAGCGCAGGGTTCATCGGCGAGGTCCTCGACGATGGCCTCGCCCTTGGGGTGGGCCTCACCCGGGCGATCGTGCCCGTCGCCCTCATCGGGATCGGTATCGGTCTCGTCATGGGCGGCAAGGACGACGACACCGACAGCGATCTCGATCGCCTCGCTCGTGTCGCCGTGGGCAGCCTGGCCACCCTGATCGCTGCAACCGGCCTCCTTCACGTCTTCCGGGGTCGGCCCGGCCTCGACGATCCGATCGCTGAGGTCGGCGCCGCCGGCGGTGCCCTCGGGATGGCCGTCGGGGGCGTCCTGCACGCCCTTGCCGATTCTTCCGGCGCAGCGGTGATCCTGCTCGCCGTCGGCGTGATCGGTGTCATCATCGTCACGGGTTCGTCGGCCCGCACGGTCGGGGAGTTCGTCGCCAAGAGTGCTCGGATGATCCCGGCATTGTTCGGCCGAGCATTCCGGGGTCTCTTCGATGATCCGACCCAGGGCGAACAGGCCGCCGATCGGCGCCCCGAGTCGTCAATGCCCGAGCCCGAACCTGAACCCGAGGTCGAACCCGAGCCCGAGGTCGAGTCCGAACCTGAGCCGAAGAAGCGGGCAAAGAAGGCCGAGCCGGTCGCCGAGGCCGAGCAACAGTCGTTGCCGGTGCCGAAGGCGGTCGGCAACTGGAAGCTGCCGCCGATGAGCATGCTTTCGCGCTCAGAGAAGCGAGAGGTCGACAAGCAAGAGGTCGTCAAGCGCGGCGAACTCCTGCAGGACACGCTCGATCAGTTCGGCGTGCCGACCACCCTGCTCGAACCGATTGTCGGTCCGACCGTCACCCGTTATGTGCTCGAACTCGGCGAGGGCGTGAAGGTCTCCAAGCTCGAGAGCCTCCGCAAGGACATCGCCTATGCGATGGCGTCGCCCGATGTTCGCATCCTGGCGCCGATCCCCGGCCGCCGCGCCATCGGTGTCGAGGTGCCGAACTCCGACCGTCAGGTCATCGCGCTCGGCGACATCCTCTCGTCACGGGAAGCCCGCCAGGCCACCCACCCGCTCGAGGTGGCTATCGGTCGCGACATCAACGGCAAGAACGTCATGGTCAACCTGGCCACGATGCCCCACGTGCTGATCGCCGGCGCCACTGGCGCTGGCAAGTCGTCGTGTCTCAACTCGTTGCTGACCTCGATCCTGATGCGCACCACGCCGGAGCAGGTCCGCATGATCCTGATCGACCCGAAGCGAGTCGAGATGGGCCAGTACGACAAGGCACCGCACTTGCTCACCGCACCCGTCACCGATCCGCGCCAGGCCGCCAATGCGCTCGCATGGGCAGTGCGAGAGATGGAACGCCGCTACGACCTGCTCCACAAGGTCGGCTTCCGCGACATCACGGGCTACAACAAGGCCGTCGATGAGGGGACCGTGCAGCCGGGACTGGGTGAGGTCGACGAGCACGGCGAGCCACTCGAGTACAAGCGCCTGCCGTTCATGCTCGTCGTCGTCGACGAACTCGCCGACCTCATGATGGTCGCGGCGCGCGATGTCGAAGAGTCGATCGCCCGAATCGCCCAGATGGCCCGTGCGGTCGGCATTCACCTGGTGATCGCCACCCAGCGGCCGTCGGTCAATGTCATCACCGGCGTGATCAAGGCCAACGTGCCCGCGCGTCTCGCCTTTGCGGTTTCGAGCCTCACCGACTCCCGCGTGATCCTCGATCAACCCGGCGCCGAGCGTCTGGTCGGCAAGGGCGATCTCCTGATGCTTGGCCCGTCGTCCTCGTCGCCGCACCGCGTGCAGGGCTGTTGGGTCGAGGAGGCCGAGGTCCGTTCGATCGTGAAGCATTGGATCGACCAGGCCCCCGACTTCACCGACGATCGGTCAGTCGGTGCCGACACCGCCACCGACGACGCCACTGCGGCCACGGTCCCGGCTGGTGCCCCCATCCCGGGCGCCGGAGGGGTCACCAGCACGCCGCCGAGCCTCGACATCACGGCAGCGCCGCCTGCGGCCGATGAGGACGGCGACGAGCTGCTCGGACAGGCGATGGAGCTTGTCGTCGAGACACAACTCGGTTCCACCTCGATGCTCCAGCGCAAGCTCCGGGTCGGTTTCGCCCGCGCCGGCCGCATCATGGATCTGTTGGAGGAGGCCGGTGTGGTCGGCCCCTCCACCGGTTCGAAGGCCCGTGAAGTGTTGATCAGCCCGGAGGAGCTTGCTGCTCGCCGCGGTCAGGGCTGAGGAGTCCCGCACCCGTGATCCTCGGTCTCATCTTCGCCGTCGCTGGGCTGATCGTCCTCGCCTTCGCTGCTGATCATTTCGTGGCGGGCGCTGCCCGTCTCGCAGTGTTCTACGACGTCTCGCCGGTGGTCATCGGTGCGGTGCTCATCGGGTTCGGTACGTCGGCTCCCGAGATGGTGGTGTCGGGTATCGCCGCCGGCCAGGGTGATCTCGACATCGGTGTCGGCAACATCATCGGTTCGAACGTCGCCAATATCTCGCTCGTGTTGGCGGCCGCCGCCGCCGTCCGGACCATTCCGGTCGCCTCGGCGACGCTGCGGCGAGAGGTGCCGATCTCGGTCGCCTCGGTGCTGGTGTTCGCACTGCTGGTGCAAGGTGGGATCACCCGCTTCGAGGGCGGTGTGTTCGCTGCCCTGATCCTGGGGTTCCTCGTCTTCGTGTTGCGCAGTTCGTCATCGACCGATGGGTCGTTCGCAGGTGATGTTGGCGAATTCGTCGGTGACGAGCCGGTCGTGGTCGAGAAGGCAGCTGCCCGTGCCCTGGTCGGCCTCGCGTTCGTCGTCGTGTCGTCGTACTTCATCGTCGACGGGGCCGAACGGGTTGCGAACGCGCTCGAGCTCTCCGGCGGCTTCGTCGGCTTCACACTGGTCGCCCTCGGCACCTCGGCACCCGAACTCGTCACGAGCGTCCAGGCGGCCCGACAGGGCGAAACCGAGCTGCTCGTCGGCAACCTGCTCGGCTCCAATGTGTTCAACAGCCTTGCGGTCGGTGGCATCATCGGCCTTGTTGGCCCTGGACCGGTGCTCGACACGACACTCGCCGAGACGGGCTCGGTCCTGATGGTGGTGATCGTGATCACCAGCGCCGTGTTCATGCTCATCGGGGGATCGGTTGGTCGGAACAAGGCCTTTGTCTTGTTCTTCCTCTGGGTGGTCTCGGTCGTCGTGCTCTCCGGCGGCGATACGGCCGAAGCGGCGCTCACGGTTCTTCGCTAGCCATCCGTCGGCATCTGGCCACAACGAGGCGTTCGGGTTCGCCCTCGCGCCGACGGCTACGGTCCTCGGAATGGATCCCCGCCTCGCTGCCTCGGTTGACCGAGCTGAGATCACCGATGTCGTCCACCGGTACTGCCGGGGGATCGATCGACGTGATTTCGACATCGTGCGGGCGTGCTTTCACCCTGATGCCATCGATCGTCACGGGGCCGAGTCTCGCTCACGTGACGACTTCGTCGCGTGGGTCGATCGGTTGACCGCCCGCTATCGCATGACGCAGCACCTGATCGCCGGTGTCGTGGTTGATCTCGCCGGCGACAGTGCCGCAGTGGAGTCCAACGGGGTTGCTGTCCATCGCAGCAACAACCCATCGCCACACCTCAATCTCGTCACGGGTTTCCGTTACCTCGACCGGTTCGAGCGCCGTGATGGGACATGGGCGATCGCCGAACGCACGGGTGTCGCATCCTGGTCACTCCCGATCACCGCCGATCACTGGTGGGACGCGCCGGCCGACCATGTCGCCGGCCGCCGCGACCACGACGACCCGCTGTATGCCCTCCTCGGGAGCCTGGGCGCCGACCTCTAGGCTGGGGCGACCATGGGTGAGCCGCAGACCTACTTCCTCGAGACGCTCGGCTGCCCGAAGAACCAGGTCGACTCCGACAAGCTCGAGGGTCGTTTCGCTGCCGACGGCATGACGCCGGTCGATTCGCCCGACGAGGCCGACATCGTCGTCGTCAACACGTGCGCCTTCATCGACGAGGCCCGCCAGGAGTCGGTCGACACGATCCTGAGCCTGAGCGACCAGCGTCGCGAGGGCGCCAAGCTGGTCGTCACCGGCTGCATGGCCGAACGCCACGGCGACGAGATCGCGGACTCGCTTCCCGAGGTCGATCAGGTTGCGCCGTTCGGCATCGACATCACCGGATCCACGGCGGTGCCCGTCAGCCTGGGCCCGACCCGTCGAGCTCCGGACTTCGATCTGCTCAATCTGCCCCGCCCGGCGTCGGCCCGCCCATGGTCCTACGTCAAGATCGCGGAGGGGTGTGATCGAGCATGCGGCTTCTGCGCGATTCCGACCTTCCGGGGCCCGCAGCGCAGCCGCTCGATCGATCAGATCCTCACCGAAGTCGACGAGCTCCAGGCCCGCGAGATCGTGCTCGTCGCCCAGGACCTGGCGGCCTACGGACGCGATCAGGGAGTGGGGGAGCGTTCGATCATCCCGCTCGTCCGGCAAATCGCCGACCGGGTCGACCGGGTTCGCCTGCTGTACCTCTACCCGTCCGACCTCACTGATGCGCTCATCGACACGATCTGCGACACCGGCGTGCCGTACTTCGACCTCAGCCTCCAGCACGTCTCGCCGCCGTTGATGCGCCGTATGCGTCGCTGGGGCGACGGCGAACGGTTCCTTCGTCGCATCACCGACATTCGGGCCCGTGAACCCGAGGCGGCGTTCCGATCGAACTTCATCGTCGGGTACCCGGGAGAGACCGAGGACGATCACGATGCGCTCCTCGACTTCGTCGAACAGGCCCAACTCGACTGGTGCGGCTTCTTCGCCTACTCGCCCGAGGCCGGCACCTATGCGATGGAGCTCGACGGCGAGATCGATACTGGCCTTCGCGATGAGCGGCTCGCCGAACTCCGCGAGCTTCAAGACGACATCACCGGCGCAAAACGTGACCTTCTCGTGGGTTCGGAGGTCAGAGTGCTCGTGGATGAGCCAGGAATCGGTCGGAGTCACCGCGAAGCCCCCGAGATCGACGGCGTGGTTGTCGTTCCCGACACCCTCGAGGTCGGGGACTTCCACGACCTCACGGTCACCGCCACGATGGGCCCCGACGTGGAGGCATCATGAGCGAACCCACCACCGAGCCCCGCGAGGTCGGTATCACCCACCCGGCCAACCTGCTCACGCTCACCCGTCTCGTCTTTGCCCCCCTGCTCTTCTGGTTCGTGCTCGACGCCGATGCCAACCGCGGGGCGTCCTGGGCGGCGTTCGGTCTCGGCATCGCCCTAGCCGTCACCGACTTCTTCGACGGCCGGGTCGCTCGCCGCTCGAATGTCGTGAGCCGCAGCGGTGCTTTCCTCGATCCGTTGGCCGACAAGATCGTCGTGATCGGTGGCGCCTATTGCCTGGTCTACGTCGAGCGGTACTGGTGGGTGCCGGTCACGATCATCGCGGTACGCGAGCTCGGCATCACGGCCTATCGCAGCCGCTGGGCGCGAGACGGGCTGGCGCTGCCGGCCCGAACCTCGGCCAAGTACAAGACCTTCGTGCAGGCACTCGCACTCATCCTGGCGGTGATGCCGACGCTCGAGAATCACGACACCGTGATCGCCGTGTCGTTGTGGGTCGCCGTCGGTTGGACGATCTACAGCGGGGTGCAGTATCTCCTCGATGGGCAAAATGCCCTGAGCACCACCGGCGACTGACGCCGGAAGCCTCCGGCGATCCGCTCGGAGGAACGCACGTGAACGATCTGGCGGAGGTTGCAAGTGAAATGTGAAGTCGTGGCGATCGGCACCGAGTTGCTGCTCGGCCAGATCGTCGACACCAACTCGTCCTACATCGGCGAGCAGCTGGCCATGGTGGGCATCGATTCCCATCATCAGACCAAGGTCGGCGACAACCACGATCGCATGGTCGCAGTGCTGCGGCAGGCACTGGATCGCAGCGACGCCGTGATCTGTTGCGGCGGGCTCGGTCCGACCCAGGACGACATCACCCGGGCGGCGATCGCCGAGGTCATGGGGGTCGAGCTGGTGCGCGACGAGGCGATCGTCGAACGGATCAGGACAATGTTCGGCAGTCGCGGCCGGTCGATGCCGGAGAACAACCTGCTGCAGGCCGATGTCCCTGAGGGTGCTTCGATCAACCCGGCGATGCCCGGTACTGCTCCAGGGCTCATCTGCCCGCTGCAGGGCGAGTACGACGGCAAGGTCATCTATGCCGTCCCCGGGGTGCCCTGGGAGATGAAGCAGATGCTCGCCGAGGGGATCCTTCCGGATCTTCAGCGACGGGCCGGCTTCACCGGCGTGATCCAGAGCCGCACCTTGCGGACGTGGGGCCAGAGCGAGTCCGGCCTGGCCGAGCAGCTCGACGCGGAGATCCGCCGCCTCGACGAGGTCGGCGGTGCCACGATCGCCTTCCTTGCCTCGGGTTGGGAGGGTCTGAAGGTCCGGATCACCGCCAAGGCCGACACTGAGGAGCAGGTTGCGGAGATCTTGGCCGACGAGGAGCGCATCGTTCGCGAGATCGTCGGCGACGAGATCGTTTTCGGCACCGACGACGACACGATGGAATCGGTCGTGCTGCAACTGCTCCGGGATCGGGGCAAGACCCTTGCGGTGGCGGAGTCGCTCACGGGTGGCCTCATCGGGTCTCGACTCACCGGCATCGCCGGCTCGAGCGACGTGTTCCGCGGCGGAGTCACGCCCTATGACCGTGCGCTCAAGCTCTCGCTCCTCGGGTGTCCCGATGTGCCGGCGGTGAGTGAGGAGATGGCGCTGGCGATGGCAGAGCGGGTCTGTGTCGTCCTTGGCGCCGACGTCGGTGTTGCGGTCACGGGCGTCGCCGGGCCGGCACCGCTCGAGGGCAACGATCCGGGCGATGTCTGGTTCGCCACCTGCGTCGATGGCGTGGCCGAGGCGCATTTCCTGAAGATGCCCTTCGATCGCGAGCGCATCCGGCAGTTCACCTGCATCATGACCCTCAACAGCGTGCGAAATCGCCTACTGGCCGAAGGCTGAGGGGTCGTCGCCCGTCTCCGGCCTCGCAAGCCGCCAGATCCCGTGGGGTTGCTGGGGAAAGTGCGGCAGGGTCCGCTCCTCGGACAACACGAAGCCGAGGCGGCGAGCCACGGCCTGGCTCGCCGTGTTCTCGGGCAGGATCACGCTCACGAGTTCGTCGACGTCGTGGTTCGCGAAACACCAGTCGACCGCGGCCCGCCCGGCCTCGGTGGCGTAACCGTGGCCCCAGTGGTCGGGATGGAGTGTCCAGCCGATCTCCAAACCCGGCCAACCGGCTCGTTCGGGGAGGTGCGAACCTGCTCGTCCGATGAACGCCCCGGTGTCTCGACGCTCGAGCGCCCACTGGCCCGTGCCGCGCAGCGCCCATTGGCCTCGCCAGAGGGCAAGGTGGGTCCAGGCGTCGTCGCGTGAGAACGAGTCGGCGACGTGCAGTGACCGGCGGACCTCGGGCGTGTCGTAGAGCGCGAAGTACGCCTCGACATCGTCGTCGACGAAGGGCCGCAGGCGAAGCCGGTCGGTTTCAAGCGTGGGGCACTCGGCCATCGTCGTCAGTCTCGCGCTTCACGGTCGGGCGATGGCCGTTTTCGTGTCCGTCGCCTCCGCAGGCCAACATGGGCGCCGACCCCAGACGAGGAGCCCCCATGAAGTTCGGAATCGGATTCGCCAACACCGGCCCGTTCGCCGGTGGACCTGGCGCCGCCATGCTCGGCCAGGCCGCCGAGGCAGCCGGGTTCGACTCGGTTTGGACGGTTGAGCATGTCGTGTACCCGGAGGGATACGAGTCGACCTACCCGTACGCGCCCGACGGCAAGATGCCCGGGTCGGGTGACAACCCGATCCCCGATCCGCTGGTTTGGCTGGCCTTCGTCGCCGCCACCACGACCGAACTCGGCCTCGCGACCGGTATCTCCCTGCTTCCCGAACGCCATCCCGTGACGTATGCGAAGGAAGTCGCCACCCTCGACAACCTCTCGGGTGGTCGCCTGCAACTCGGCATCGGCATCGGTTGGCTCAAGGAGGAGTTCGAGGTGCTCGGCGTGCCGTGGGAGCGGCGAGCCGCCCGCACCGAGGAGTACGTCGAGGTGATGCGGGCGCTCTGGGCGGCCGACAACGCCAGTTTCGACGGCGAGTTCGTCACCTTCGACGGCATGAGTTCCAACCCCAAGCCGGCCAACGGCAGCGTGCCGATCACGATCGGCGGCCACAGCCGTGCCGCCGCCGAGCGTGCCGGCCGCATGGGCAACGGCTTCTTCCCGGCGAAGGGCGACATGGCCGAACTCGCCGAGATCGCCCGCACCACCGCCGAGGAGCACGGCCGAGATGGCGCCGCCCTCGACATCACCGGCATCCATCCCGGACTCTTTGGCGAGGACATGGCAGGAGCAGTGGAAGAAGCCGCCGCTTGGGGCCTCGACCGTCTGGTCGTGCCCTCGTTCATGTTCTTCCGGAACCCCGAGGAGTCGATCGCAGCGATGGGCGAGAAGATCGCCCCGTTCGTCGACTGACGCTCCGTCAGTTCGCCGGACGGCGCAGCGGGCGGGAGTGATCCCAGTCCGCAAGCAGCGAACGCAGCGCTGTGATCAAGATCAGCGGCACGTCGAGCATCGGGTGATGGCCGGCGGTCGGGAGCTCGATCACCGGCGCAACACGACCGAGCTGTTCGTACATGTAGTCGCCGATGTCGGGAGTGACGAGCCCGTACTCGCAGCGCAGCAACGCCACCCGGCAGGTGACCTCGGCGAGCAGCTGTGCCGGCTCTGCTCGACGCGGGACGAAGATCGTCGGGTCGAACTTCCAGCCCCAGCGCCCGTCGTTGAGCACGGTGAGGGAGTTCCGGGCGACGTGCTCCTTGACATAGGGCAGGTAGTGCCGCTGCTCCGGGATCGTGCGGAACCGCGCGATCGGTATGTCCGGATCGTCGTAGGTCTTCGCCTTCTTGAACTCGTCGGTGCGCCGCGCTCGGGCCACCTCGGGATCCTCGGCCTGCACGGGTGAGTCGATGATCACGGCTCCGCCGATGTGGTCGGCCTGCCAGGCGGCGGTGGCGATGGTGACGAACCCGCCCATCGAGTGGCCGACGACCACCGGCGGTGACGTGAAGCCGGCGTCGTCGATGACGGCCGCGACCTCCTCGGTCCAGGCTCGCAGCGTGTACTCCTCGCGACGGTCGCTGTCGCCGTGCCCGCTCAAATCGAGCGCTACGACGCGGTATTCCGGCAGGAAGCTCGGACCGATGTGGTCCCACCAGTGGGCGTGGGCGGCACCGCCGTGGACGAGCACGATGCCGGGAAGGGCGCGTTCGCCCCATGCGAGGTAATGGATCGAGGTGCCGCCGACGTCGATCCGATGCGACTCGGGGGTCGTGCCGATTGCTCGGGTGAACCAGCCGGGTGCGTCACTCATGGAGTCAGCGTGCCTCGGCCACGACGAACTCCACACGCTTGGCTGATGCCGACTTCATGTCGATAACGATCGGTGATGTGTCGGGCGTGTTCACCGGCGACTCCTCGGGCCGATCTCGCGAACCGAGGTCGACGGGGTGACATCACCAAGGATCCGGCCACACATGGCAAGCGCGAAGGTGGCGATGCCGGCCGAGACGGCAAACGCCGTCGATCGGTCGAAGGTGTCGGAGACCAAACCGATCACCGGGCCGCCGAGGCCGAAGGCGAGGTCGAAGAACATCGACAGGGTGCTGATGGCATGGCTTCGCTCAGCGTCGGGAGCATCGTCGACGACGAGCGCGAACAGCGCAGGGAAGAGGAACGACTGGGCGACGGCGAGTATCGCCGCGCCCACGTAAACGCCCACGGGCTCGGTCCACACGGCGAGCACGGCAAGGCCGATGGCTCCGCACGACAACGAAATACGACTCGTGCGGATCGGCCCGAGCTGGTCGGGCAGTTTCGCCGCGAAGATCCGCAGGAAGATGATGACTAGCGCGAACACGGTGAAGACCGTCCCGGTGTTGGCGATGCCGACCTCCTCCGCATGGAGGGCGGCGAAGGCCAGAAAGCCGGTGTAACCCAGCAAGCCGAGGAACAACACAGCGCCGGGACGAAGGGCCGCACGGTGAAGCAGAACCCGGCGTTCCGGTTTGGGTGGTGGCTCGGCTGGTGCTCCCGGCGCCACGATGCCGGTGCTCGCCGCAACGACGGCGAGCCCGCCTGCGAGCACCCATGCCGTGTCGGTGCCGAAGGTCTCGGAGATCCACTCGCCGAGCGGAGGCCCGAGGAACAACGAACTGTAGATCGCAAGCGAGAAATAGCTCGCCGCCTCGCCCCGGCGCTCGTCGGTGGCGAGATCCTGGGCAGCGCTGGCGGCGCCGACAAACACCGCGGCCTCGCCGAGCCCCGCGAGCGCCCGGAAGGCGATCACCATGCCGAGGCTGGTCGCCGTCGCCGTGGCGATCGTGGCGAGGCCGGCGACGATCGCGCCGCTGACGATGAGCCGTTGGCGGCCGTGTCGGTCTCCCAATGGTCCGATGATCGGACGGATGCACGCGGCGGCGAGTCCGAACGAACTGACGGCGATGCCGACCTGGGCATCGGTGCCGCCGAGATCGCCCTCGACGAAGAGCGGCAGGACCGACAACGTCATGTTGAGGCCGAGGAAGTAGAGGGTCACGCCGGACACCAACGCCACAAAGCGAGGCGTCAGCAGGGTGGGGCGAACGGTAGGTGAGGTCACCAGGGAGCGTCTGTCTCTTCGGGGGTGAGGGTCCACGGAGCGAGCGCGATCTGATCGGCTGCGAAACGGTCCAGCAAATCGGCTGGTGTCGTCTCGTCGTCGGGGACTTCGAACCCGAGCGAGCGGGCGAGCACGGCGACTACACGACCCGGGGTGTCGCCAACGGCGAGCCGATCATCGAGGGTGACCGCCCCGTGGCGTTTGGCCAGACGGTCACCATCGGCGGCGAGAACCAGAGGAACGTGGGCCCATGTCGGCCGGGGGATGCCGAGCATGTCGGCGAGGTGGGCGTGACGAGGAGTCGACGACAAGAGGTCGTCGGCCCGCACGACCTCTTCGACACCCTGCGCGTCGTCATCGACGACCACGACAAGGTTGTAGGCGGGTGTGCCGTCGCCGCGTCGAAGCACGACATCGTCGACGACCTCAGTGTGCTCGCCGTGCAAACGATCGACGATGGTCACCGATGGCTGTTCGGTCCGCAGGCGGACGGCCGGCGGTTTGCCCGACGCCTCCCGCTCGGCGATTTGTGTCGCCGTGAGATCGCGACATGTGCCGGGGTAGTGGCCGGGCGGCAGGTGGGGTGCCGACACCGCCTCACGGATCTCTCGGCGCGAGCACCAGCACCGGTAGGTCAGCCCGGCGGTGCTCAGATCGGTGAGCGCGTCCTCGTAGCGTTCCATCCGCTCGGACTGCCGGACCGGTTCGCCGTCCCAATCAAGGCCGAGACGTTCGAGATCTCGACGCTGTCCGTCCTCGTGCTCGCGTCGAGCGGTCGCCGTATCGAGATCCTCGAACCGCAGCAGGAACTCGCCCCCGGCGCTGCGGGCGAACAGCCAGGCGGCAAGCGCCGTCCGCAGGTTCCCGATGTGGAGGACGCCCGTGGGGCTCGGGGCGAAACGACCTCGACTCACCCGCCGAGTGTCGCGCGGACCTCAGCCGACCGGGCGCACCGGTCCCGTTTGATGTGTGTCGCCGCACCGTTTCACCCGACGATCGCGCTGTGACGGTCGACCATCGTGCCGGCTGACGCCTTCACACGGTCGCCATGGCAACATGGAGGCGTGCACGGCACCTCTGATCAGCATGACGGCCTCCAGATGGTCCACCACCACCGCGACGTCCAGGGCGGAAACGCTCGGGCGGCGGTCTTCGGGGTGAGCGACGGACTGGTCTCCAACGTCGCCCTGATTCTCGGCATCGCCGGCGCCTCGACCGATGGTTCGCTCGTGCGTCTAGCGGGCGTATCGGGTCTGTTGGCCGGAGCGATCTCGATGGCCGCCGGCGAGTGGGTGAGCGTCCGGGCGCAGAACGAACTCATCGAACGGGAACTCGAGATCGAGCGCCGTTCGCTGGCCGAGAATCCCGAGGCCGAAACTCGCGAGCTTGCGGCGATTTTCCGAGATCGAGGCCTCGACCCCGAGCAGGCAGCCCAGATCGCCGAAGGCGTTATGTCCGATCCCGACGTCGCCCTCGACGTGCACGCACGCGAAGAACTCGGCGTCGACCCCGACGGGGGAGCCAACCCCTTCCAGGTGGCGCTGGCGTCGTTCGTGGCGTTCGCGATCGGTGCGTTAGTGCCGCTGCTCCCGTGGTTCGTCGCCGAGGGAACCACCGCCACGACGTGGTCGGTTGCCCTGGGCGCGACCGCTGCTGCACTCGTCGGTTGGCTCGTCGGCACCCTCACCGAACGTTCCCGAGTCCGCACCGCCATCCGGCAAGTCCTCGTCGCCGTGCTCGCCTGCGGTGCGACCTACACGATCGGCAGCGTGCTGGGCGTTTCGGTTTCCTAGCTCCGGAGCTGCCGCACCGGTCACCTACACTCGGCGCCACACGCCAGCGGGTGATGGGGGAGCGCATGGCCGGACCACTCAGCGACGTTCGCATTCTTGAATTGGCGGGCCTTGGTGCCCTTCCGTACGGCAGCCTGCGACTCGCCGATATGGGCGCCGATGTGATCCGGGTCGATCGGGTCGCCGAGGTTCCGGCCCCCGCCGACCGGACGGCGAAGCCGTACTCCTCGTGGGATCGTGGCCGCCGTTCCATCGCCGTTGATCTGAAGTCACCGGCTGGCGTGGAGACGGTGCTGCGCCTGGTCGACGAGGCCGACGTCTTCCTCGAAGCATTCCGGCCGGGGGTCACCGAGCGCCTTGGTCTCGGACCGGAGGAGGTGCTCGGGCGCAAACCCGACATCGTCTACGGCCGGCTCACGGGGTGGGGGCAGACCGGTCGGCTCGCGCCGACCGCAGGTCACTCGTTGAACTACGAAGCCATCACCGGCGTGATCGATGCGATCGGCCCCAAGGACGGCGCTCCCGTCCCGCTGCTCCAGATTCTCGGAGATTTCGCCGGTGGTGGCCTGACCCTCGCCTACGGCGTCATGTGTGCCCTGTGGGAAGCGAAGCGTTCGGGCGAGGGCCAGGTCGTCGACGTCGCCATGACCGACGGTGTCGCATCGATCGCCTCGACCTTCTTCGGTATGGCCGCCAGCGGTTTCCATCGCCCTGAGCGAGGCACCAACCTCTTCGATGGTGGTGCACCCTTCTACGCCATCTACGAGTGCGCTGATGGCAAGTACCTGTCGGTCGCCCCGATCGAGGGGCATTTCTACGCTCGTTTCCTTGAACATCTGGGCCTCACCGACGCCGACCTGCCTGCGCAGTATGACCGGGAGCGATGGCCTGAACTCCGCGAACGGATCGCTTCCGTGCTCGCGACCCGAACCCGCGACGAGTGGGCAGCCGTCTTCGAGACCACCGACTGCTGTGTGGCACCGGTGCTGACCTTCGACGAGGCCCGTGTGTACGGCCACCATCTCGACCGCGGCACCTTCGTCGACGACACCGAACTCGCCGTGATCCCCCGGCTCTCGCGAACGCCCGGCGAACTCACGGGCCGGTCGCCGTCGTGGCCCGGAGCCGACACCGACGAGGTCCTGCTCGCAGCCGGATGGAGCACGGACGAGATCGCCTCGTTGCGCGCCGACGGTGTGATCGACGGTTAGGAGCGCCGTTTCGCCCGGCTGGTCGGGGTCGCCGTGAGCGGATCCTCGGGCCAGTGATGCTTCGGATAGCGGCCTCGCAACTCCCGACGGACCTCCGCATAGCCCTCCGCCCAGAACGACACGAGATCCTGGGTCACCTGGACGGGTCGGTGAGCGGGTGACAGGAGGTGGAGGGTCAGCGGCACCCGACCGCCGAGCACCGCCGGCGACTCGATGAGTCCGAAGAGTTCTTGGAGCCGAACGGCAAGCACCGGACCGTCCTCGGACGAGTAATCGATCGGGAGGCGACTGCCAGACGGAACCTCCCAGTGGGTCGGCGCGATCCGATCGAGTTCTCGCCCCTGGCGCCAGTCGAGCAGGCCGGAGAGCACGTCGTGCGCCGCCATCGACTCGAGGTCCTTGCGACGACTGGTGCGGTCGAGTCGGGGCGGCAGCCACGAGTCGGCCGTGGCGAGCAGGTCGTCGTCCCCAACGGCCGGCCAGGTCTCCGGGTCGTGGGCGTGGACGAATGCCAACCGCTCTCGAAACCGGCGATCCGAGTCGTCCCATCGCAGCAGCCCGAGCCCTTCGCGTCGAAGGCCCGCGACCAGAGCTGCCGCCACTGCCGCCTCATCGGGCGACGTCTCGGGGCGACGCTGCAGGATCAAGGAACCGAGGCGACGTTGTCGCTCGAACGCGACATCGCGGGCCCTGCGGTCCCAGCCACCCTCGTCTCGCTGGACGATGCGGTCGGCGTGGACAGCCTCGAGGTCGTCGAGTTGCAACGGAGCCGCCGTGAGGATCCGCGCGTCGGCACCGACCCCCTCGGTTTCGGCGACNGCCAGCCACTGATGACGAGCGATCCCGTCGTCAGGATCGATGGCCACACCTGCCCCCGACGCAAGCAGGAACGACCCGCCATCGTCACGACGGCGGGCGATACGGTCGGGAAAGGCGACCGACGTGAGCAGGCCGGTGAGGTCGAGATCGGCCGCAGCGGCGTCGGAAGCGCCGAGGCGACGCTCCCATCGGCGGGCGGNGTCACGGGCGNGTCGCAACGCCTGCGGATCTGCGTCGTCGCGGCGAGTGCCGAGCAGTGCATCGAGTCGAAGTCGGAGATCGACCGGTCGGCGTCGTCCGCGGAGCAGATCGCGATCGGCGAGCGCCGCAGCGAGAAGACACGCAGTTGCGACGGCCCCCGGGTACGCCGCTTCGAGTTCGACGCTGCGGGCCAACAGGTGAGCGAGGCGAGGGTCGGCCCCAAGGCGATGGGCGTGTCGACCATGGTCGGTCAGACGATGTTCGGCGTCGAGGAGTTCGAGATCGATGAGGAGGGCCCGCGCCTGGTCGAGCGCCGGGGCCGGGGGAGTATCGAGCCAGGGCAGCTCGTGAATGTCGGTTGCGCCCCAAGCAGCGACGTCGAGCGCCAGCGAGCTGAGGTCGGCGGTCGTGATCTCCGGTGGCTCGTCGGCTGGACGGTGGGCATCGTCGGCGGCATGCCACAGGCGGATGCACGTGCCGGGCTGCTGTCGGCCGGCTCGCCCGGCTCGCTGGTCAGCCGCTGCTCGGCTGGCCGTGACGGTGCGCAGCGCACCCATACCGCGGCCGTGATCGATCTCGGGCCGTCGGCGTTGGCCGGTGTCGATCACCGTGGCCACACCGTCGATCGTCACGCTGGTTTCGGCGAGTGGGGTTGCCAGCACGATCTTGCGACGGCCGCGCGGGTCGCGTCGCAGCGCCGCGTCCTGGTCATCGCCGCGCAACGAGCCGTGGAGTGGCATCACGACGAGGTCGCCATCGAGACGACTGCCAAGGGTCCGACGTACGGACCGTTCGACACGAGTAATGGCACCGACCCCCGGGAGAAAGACGAGCAGATCACCGGCGTGGGCATCTGAGCCGACTGCGTCGACAACGGCGGTGGCCGCCGCAACGGTGAGATCCTCGCCTGGCTCGGGCGGGCGATAGCTGACCGTGACCGGGTGACGTTCGGCCTCGACCTTCACGACGGCGTCGGTGCGGAGTCGAGCGGCCAGCGTTTCGGCGTTGAGCGTGGCCGACATGACCACGATCCGCAGATCTGGGCGCAGGGCGCCCACGGTCTCGCGGAGGAAGGCCAGGGCGGTGTCGGTGTGAATCGACCGTTCGTGGAACTCGTCGAAGAGCACAACTGCGTACCCCTCAAGTGCCGGATCGTCGAGCAGCATGCGGGTGAGCACGCCCTCGGTGACGACCTCGACACGGGTGATTGCGGACACCCGTGTGTCGTTTCGGGTGCGCAGGCCGATGGTGTCACCAACCTGCTCGCCGCGTTCTTCGGCCATCCGAGTGGCGGCCGCCCGGGCAGCGACCCGACGGGGCTCCAGCATGAGCACCTTGCGTTCACCGACCCATGGCTGCTCGATGAGCGACGGTGGAACGCGCGTGGTCTTGCCGGTGCCGGGCGGCGCCTGCAAGATGACGAGACGCTGGTGGTCAAGCGCAGCGTGAAGCTCGGCAAGTGCGCCGTCGATGGGGAGCGGCACGGGGGTGGGTGTGCTCAGTTCTCAGCCTCGAGTTCGGCGATCACCGTGGCGACCGCGTCGGCGACCGATTCGGGATGGCTGCGCATCACGAAGTGGCGGGCGCCCTCGACCGTGGTGCGGTGAGCATGCGGGAGCTTGCGCTCGAGGTAGTCGTTGGCACCGAGAAAAGCCCGGTCGCCGTCGCCGATCACGAGGGCGACCGGCAGGGTGAGCTCGGTGAGGCGTTCCATCACGAGCGAGTCGTGGTGGAACGCAATCGTGGCGGCCGCCTCGCTCACCGTGTATTCCGGGGCGTTGGCCCGCACCCGTTCGTTCCAGGAGTTCATGGCATCGGGGTCGCGGAAGCCGGGTCCGGTCGACACCAGAACCATCGCGTCGGCCGTTCCTCCGGCGCGCGTCAGCGCGTGGGCCAACCCGAGGTAACCGCCGAGGCTGTGGCCGACCCACACGATGGGCGCGCCAGGCGACTCAGCCCGGATGCGGTCGAGCACGGCATCGATGTCGGCGAGCACCGGTTCTCGGCGGTAGTCGCCCTCGTCGGTGGAAACGGGGGACGCACCGTGCCCGAGCAGGTCGACCGCCACACATCGGTGCGATGCCGAGACGAGTTCGATCGCCGGATCCCAGACGGAAGCGTCCGAGTCGACACCGTGGATCCAGACGACGACTGCGTTGCTGTCGCCGGCCGGAGGGCCACTGACAATCGTGTGGAGTTCGTAAGGCATGAGAGGACCTCGTGGGTGGAGTTCAGGCCCCACGAAAGCGGGGCGGACGCTTTTCCGCAAACGAGCGGACGCCTTCGCGGAAGTCGTCCGACGACGCGCAGGCGGCCGCGGCTTCGGCAGCCTCAGGAGCGAGCTCGGAAAGGGGAATGTCGGCGGCCGTGCCATGGACGATCACGGCATCAATGACCCGCTTCGAGGCTCGATGGGTGAGCGGTGCTCTGTGCGCAATCGTGTCGACCATGGCGGCGACATGGTCGGTGTGGTCGGCGGCAGGGACGACCTCGTCGACCAGGCCGATCCGTTCGGCCCGTGGGGCGTCGATCGCCTCGGCGGTGAACAGCAGCCGCTTGGCCTGTGAGGGGCCGACGGTGGCGACGAGGCGGCGAGTCGCCTCGGGCGGGTAGGAGAGGCCGAGATTGGCCGGCGGCACCGAGAAGGTGGCGTCATCGGCGGCGATGCGGAGGTCGGCGTGGAGCGCGATGGCGACACCGCCACCTCGGCACGAGCCGCGAATCGCCGCGATCACCGGCACCGGAATCGACTCGATGGCCTCCCAGGCGGCGTGTTCG
>NZNH01000017.1 GCA_002694825.1 Acidimicrobiaceae bacterium
GCGGGCTCGGATGGACGACGCACAGGGCAAGCGCAGCGGCGAGATCGTCACGATGCACGCGATTCGTCCAGCGGGCGGGCATCCCGGGGGTGACGCCCACGACGCCGGTCAACACCTGATCGATCAGACGGCGGCGACCCGGTCCGTAGATGCCAGCCGAGCGGACGACGGTGGTCGGGATGCGACGGGCGAGTGCCGCCTCACCCTCGACCACGATCGCGGCGGTCGAGCGGGAAGGGTCCGGTGGGGTCGTCGCGGTGACCCACCGTCCGTCGTCGGCACCGTAGACACCGGTGGTCGAGGTCAGTACCGCTCGGGCTGGCTCGGTGGGTAGGGCGTCGAGCAGCCGCTGGGGTCCGTCGAGGTAGGCGGTGCGATAGCCCTCGTCGTCACGCGACGGCGGGGCTGTGGTGAACACGACAACGTCGGCGGACGGCAATCCCATGAGCGATGCCGAGTCGGCGAGATCGCCGACGAGTGCCGTTGCCGCATCGATCGAACGACCCGATCGGTTGAGTGTCGACACCCGCAACCCGGCGCTGCTCAGCATGGTCGCCAGGCTGAGGCCGGTGTCGCCGGCCCCGACGATCAGAACGTGGGGGACTGCATCGCCCATGAAGGGCGACCGTAGCCCTCGTCGGGCGTATGCTGCGCGCATGGCCGAGTCCACGAACCACAGCGACGAGTTCATGGTCCCCTGGACCGAGATGCAGCACGGCACCCGGGAGCACTACGAGTACCTCGGTCCCGCCTTCTACGAGCACGCTCGCGAATCGCTCGTCGACAACCTGATGATGCTGCTCGGCCTGCTGAAGGGTCCGAAGCTCGGCTATCAGACCGACCGCTATTCACACTCGCTGCAGTCGGGAACCCGGGCCTATCGCAACGACGAGCCCGTCGACATGGTTGTCGCCGCGCTGCTCCATGATGTCGCCGACGGCTTCGCCCCCGAGAACCACAGCGACGCTGCCGCGGCGCTCCTTCGCCCGTATGTCGACGAGGAGACGCACTGGGTCATCAAGTACCACGGTCTCTTTCAGGGCTACTACTACTTCCATCATCACGACGGCGACCGCGATGCCCGAGAGATGCACAAGGACTCGCCGTACTACGACCGTTGTGTCGACTTCTGTCACGAGTACGACCAGAACTGCTTCGACCCGAACTATCCGGTGATGGATCTCCAGGACTTCCGCCCGATGCTCGACGAAGTCTTCAGCCGCCCGTCGAGTGTCCCGGGCGTGGCACCACTTCCGGGCTAACGCTTGCCCGCGGTTGCCTGCAGGATCGCAGCGAGGAGCGCATCACGCTGGGCGCTGAGTTCGGCGGTGGTCTGTTCGCCCGTCGCCTCGGCGATGCCGGCTACCAGTTGCGCTGCGACCTCCGGGTCGAGGTGGAGTTCGCCGAGGTCGTCGAACCAGCGGTTGAAGCTGTCGGTGTAGCGCTCGGTGAAGCTGGTGAGGCCTCCCTCACCGGCACCGAGATGAAAGAGCATCGTCGGGCCCATCACGGCCCAGCGCAGGCCGGGTCCGGCCCAGACGGCGGTGTCGACATCCTCGACCGAGGCCACGCCGTTGGCGGCCAGGCTGATCGCCTCGCGCCAGAGCGCAGCCTGCAGTCGGTTGGCGACATGGCCCGGCACTTCCTTGCGGACCTCGATCGTGACCTTGCCGACCGACTCGTAGAACGCCCGGGCTGTCGCCACCACGCCATCGTGGGTGTGGTCGTTGCCGAGCACTTCGACGAGCGGGATCAGATGCGGCGGGTTGAAGGGATGCCCGAGCACGAACCGGCCGGGTGAGCGCCAGCCGCCCTGCATCTCGGTGAGGGTGAGCCCCGATGCCGACGAGGCGACGATCGCCTGCGGCTCGAGTGCGTCCTCGATGTCGCGGTAGAGCTCGTGCTTGATCTCGAGTCGCTCGGGCACGGATTCCTGGATGAACCCGGCGCCGTCGACGGCCGCGCGAGCGTCGGCGTGGAACGTGACGGCGTCGGGGTCGGCGCCGTCGACGACGAGGCCGAGTTCCTCAAGTGATGGCCAGGCGGTTGCGATGTAGTCGCGCACCTGGCGTTCGATCTGGGGAGCCGGGTCGAACACGGCGACGCTCTTGGCGCCGGCCAGGAACAGGGATGTCCAGCTGGCGCCGATGACGCCGCCGCCGAGTGAGCAGGTGTGTCGGTTCGTTTCCATGTCGAGGCTCATGATCCGTGCGTCATCCTGATGTGCTGAACGGCGTCCGGTGTGTTTTCCAGGTAGGCGACCTCGTCGACCTCGCCTTGGGCACACGACGTCGCAAGCTTGGCGACTTCGTCGCCCAACCAGCCCATGACCTGCTCGACGTCGGCGTAACCACCGGTGCCCTCGATATCGCTATCGATCATCACGCGTTAGCCCGAGTGCAGGACGACCGCCTGACCCTCTGGGTCCCACGTAGTGCCAGCGGGCCAGACGATCGGGAACCGGGAGCCTTGGGGCAACACGAGAAGCAGGCATTCGCCCTCGAGGGCGAGTGTGCCGAGGATCTCGGCGGCGTCAGACGCCGCATCGAAGGGCGGTAGGTGGCGCATCACCGGACCGTCGACCGTGCCGTCGGGAAACGCCGCGTCGGCGGTGGGCGATGCCGGCGCGGGCTGCTCGTCGTCGCCGACGCCGAGCCCCACGACGAGCCCGACGGCGACCGTGAGCCCGGCGGCGAGGGTGCCGAGGCTTGCCCCCTTGTACTCGCCGGTGATCATGCGATGTGGTGGAGCGCGGCGTGGTGCGCGGCGGCCGGTGGCATGGCCTGGATCGTACCCACGGGTTCGGTGGTCAGATCGCGAGATCGTGCAGGTTGTAGTTCGTCACGACCCGATCGATCGTCTCGCCCTCGTACCGGTAGTTGTCGGCAAGGTTGGCGAACGGGAGATACTCGAAGGGTGCCTCGTCCGGCAGGTGCCGAGAGCGGGCATCGATGGCAACCTGGATGATTGCTGCTCGCGCCCGGATTCGCTCCTCGTCGTAGACGGGATCGGGGGTGTCAGAAGCGGCCAACCGGAGCTTGCCGGCGACCCCGAGCACGGAGGCTCGCTCGTGGAATCCGAAGGTGATCGACACTCGCGGATCGGGCGAGCTGTTCGCGAACGAGCCGTGCACGATTTGGCGGTTGGCGATCGTGACGTCGCCGGCGCCGCAGACCAGCGGGACGGCGTCGGGAAGCATGTCGCTGCCGCCGTTGGCGGCGACCATGGCCTTGATGTCGGCCTTGCCGTGATGATGGCTGCCGGGCACGACCCACAACGCGTTCGCAGCAGTGGTCGCATGAAGCTGCACCTGGAAGTTGAAGCCGTGGATGTCGGCATGCCACGCCGGGCTGTCCCAGTGCGTCGCGCCGTCTTGATGCCAGCCGACCGATGCGCCCAGACCGGGTTTCTTCACGAAAATCGCGTCGTTGTAGGGCACGAAGTCATCGCCGTTGATCGACGCAGCAACGGCCGGCAGGCCGGGGTGCCCGTAGAGGCGAAGGGCCTCCGGCATCAACATGCACATGCCGAAGATCAGGTGAACGAGGTACTCCGGGGCGTCGGAGGCGGCGGTGGGCTCTGCCATCTTCGTCGGATGGCGGCCGGCAAGCAGCGTGGTGCCGCCCCACGGATCCGACAGTGGCTTCGCCAACACGAACGGCTCAATGGCGTGGTCTCGGCCGATCGCTGGCCGCCCCTGCATGTCGAGTTCGGATTTGGGTCGAGCCGGGGCTCGGTCGATCACATCGTTGACGGCTCTGCGCAGTTGGCTGATCTCACCAGGAGTGACCACGTTCTCAAACACGTAAAAGCCGTGCGTGCGATAGGCGCGCAGGATCTCTGGCGCCAGACGGCCGTCGGTATCGAGGTCGAGTGGACCTCGAGCACGGAGGCGAGTGGCCGCCTGCTGTCGCTCGATCGCGTATTCACGCATTGCGTCGGCATGGGCGGCGCTTGAGAGCGGGGAGGGTGTCATGACGTGAGCACGGCTTCCCGCTGGTCCGCTGGTCGCTTCGCAGTCAGAGCCTCAACGCCGGCGAGGATGAACCGGACCGTGCGATCGATGTGTGCATCGCGATCTGGGATCGACCCCGCCCTGCCGATGTTCGCGGCTTCGATTGAGGCGGCTGAGCCGAGACGAAGCACGAACTCCGTGGTCGACCGGTCGGCGTGGTACTCGGCGGTCAGGGCCCGGACGAGCACTCGTTCGGCCCCGCGGCCTTCTCCTCGCCAGCGGTCGGCGTGCCGGTCCGCAAGTTCGGGGACGCCCCGGAGCTGGCCGATCGCGCTGGCGTCGGACAAGAGATCGAGGTTGGCAGCGACGAAAACCCGAACGACCTGCTCGAAGCTCGTAGCCTCGGCGAGGCTGGCCCGAACGGCGGATTGATAGCGAGCATCCTCTCGTTCGAGGAGTGCCCCGAGCAGCGACATGCGAGTGCCGAAATACTTGTGGACGAGCTGCGGAGTGACGCCTGCCCGCTCGGCGACCCGTTCGACGGTGCAGGCGCTGACGCCATGGCGTTCGACCGTGGCCTTGGCGATGTCGAGCAGCTGGGTCTGGCGATCATCGGGGGAGAGGCGCCGACGTTCGGACATGTCCAGGATCGTAGCGGTTGACGTCGCTGTTTGTCTTTACTCAAATAGGGACCGACGGTCATATCGCCGAACAACGAGGAAATCCATGACGTATGCCGGGAACCGACGGATCATCGATGTCGACAGTCACCTCTTCGAGCTCGATGATTTCCTCACTGCCGTCGCCTCGGACGATGAGCGTGTGCTCCTTCGACCGATGGACGAACAAGATGAGCTCCCAGTGTCGCTTGAGGCGATCGCCAAGGGCCGCCAGCACCTCGAGCGGCGCAACGCCGACGGGGAGGTGATGGCGAAGTTCGAGGCAGGCATGTTCGACATCTCTCGGAGTCCGTGGTCCCGCCTCGGCGCCTTCGACCCGGCCGATCGATCCCACGCCCTCGACGTGCTCGGGTTCGAGGCTCAGCTCGTTTTCAGCACCTTCTCGTTCCACCAGATCGCCCATCAAGCTGATCCGAAGGCCCTTGAGGTCGGAGCGCGGGTCCACAACCGGGCGATGGGTCGATTCTGTGCCGACGACCATCGGCTGCTCGCCGGAGGGTATGTCCCGCTTTCCCTTGGCCCGGAGGTCGCAGGCGAGCTCCTCGACGAGGCGTTCGCCGATGGCTGCTTCACCGTCATGGTCGACACCAATGAAGCTGACCCGGAAGCCCGTTCCTTCACGCATCCCGATTTCGATCCAGTGTGGGCCCGTTTCGCTGCACGCGACGTGCCGGTCATCTTGCACATCGCCGTGAACGGCCACTACGACCCGGTGTCACCAAGCTTCAAGAACAACGGTCGGGGTGCGACGGCGGTCGGCGGCGATGCGCCCGACTCCAACCTTGGTCTGGTGGCGATGAACAACTCGGTGGCACTCTTCCTTTCCGCAATGATCCTCGACGAGGTGTTCGAGCGTCACGACGGCCTTCGGGTCCTCTCGCTGGAGCATGGCGCGTCATGGGTACCGGGGTGGCTCCACAAGCTCGATTTCGTCGAGCGCACCACCCGTCGCGTGGCACCGCGCGATCGCCTGGCGTCGGACGTGGCGCGGGAGCGCATCCGGTTTGCACCATTCGCAGGTGAACCGGTCGGGTGGATCATGGAGCAGCTGGGACCCGAGATGTTGTGCTTCGCCTCGGACTATCCGCATCCCGAGGGTTCACGTGACCCGATCGGCAAGTTCGAGGCGACGATGGAGGACGTCAGCCAAGCCGACCTCGACGCGTTTTTCGCCGGCACGATCGAGGCGTTCCTTGGTTCGAGCGTGACCTGATTCAGCTCGTCGAATCGGCGGGTGAGATCGCCCGCTAGCCCAGGAGCTCGACGGTGTCGAGCACGACCAGCACCGTGAGCAGCGCAATGATGCCGCTGTTGATCGCCGTCATCGGCCACTTCCACCGGTGGTCGGCGCGATGGAATCGGCGGATCGACACGATGTTGGCGGCGATGGCGACCAGCCCGACCGGGAGGCCGATCCAGGGGCCCACGCCGGCGCTCAGGCCGATGAGTGGGAACCCGAACGGGATCAGCAGGTAGGTGAACGTGCAGCGGATCGCTGAGACGAGGATCGACCTCGAGAAGGCATGCTCGGCATCGGTCGTGGAGACGGCCGCTTCGGTCGACGGGGTGGCGTGCACGTCGGTCACATCGGCCACCGTACTCGTAGCGAGATCGGTAGCCTCGTCCGGGCTATGGAACGTTTCGGGTTCGTCGGTCTCCCCAACGCGGGCAAGTCCTCGCTGTACAACGCGCTCGCCGGAGGCGGCGCCCACGCGGCGCCCTACGCCTTCGCCACGACCGACCCCAATGTCGGTGTCGCGAAGGTGCCCGACCATCGCCTCGATGCCCTCAGTGAGATGTCGCAGAGCAAGCAGACGATTCACGCTGCCGTGCAGTTCACCGACATCGGTGGGCTCGTCGAGGGCGCGAGTCAGGGTGAAGGACTCGGCAACGCCTTCCTCAGCCACATTCGCGAGGTCGATGCGATCGTGTTTGTCCTTCGGGCGTTTGGCGACGACGACGTCCCCGGGCCGCAGGATCCGCTCGAACACCTGCGTGTGGTCGAGATCGAACTGGCACTCGCCGATCTCGCGAGTGCCGAGAAGGCCCGAGACAAGACCCAGCGCATGCTCAAGGGCGACGCCTCGCTGAAGCGCACGGTCGACCTGCTCGACAGGGTTGTCGACACGTTGGGTGAGGGGACGCCTCTCTACCGAGCCGGCCTCGACGACGACGCACGGAACGACCTCAAGGAGTTTTTCTTCCTCACCAACAAGCCGGTCATGGCCGTACTGAACATCGGCGAGGATCAGATCGGCGACGAAGCAGCGATCGCTGCTCCCGTGCGCGAGGAACTCGCTGGTGCTGAGGTCGTGCCGCTGTCGGTGCAACTCGAAGCCGAAGCTGCGGTGATGGCGCAGGAGGACCGTCAGGAAATGCTCGAGGCACTCGGTCTTGGCGACGGTGCCGTGCCTGCGTTCCTGACATCGGCGTACCACATGCTCGGTCTGCGCACGTATCTCACCACCGGGGAGAAGGAATCCCGTGCCTGGACCTTCCGCGCCGGTTCCACTGCGCCGGAGGCNGCCGGCGTGATCCACACCGACTTCCAGCGCGGTTTCATCCGTGCTGAGACGATCCAGTGGGACGAGCTTGTTGCTGCCGGTTCGTGGGCTGCTGCTCGTGACGTCGGCAAGGTCCGCTCCGAGGGCAAGGACTACATCGTTCGCGACGGCGACGTCATGGAGTTCCGCTTCAACGTGTGAGGCTGGCGCTGCCGCTGCCCGTCGTGCTGCGCCCAGTAACTCATCGTGNNGCATCTGGGTCAGACCNCCTGTGANCCACGTCTCCAAACGATCGTTTCACCCGTCGTTTACTCCCTGCCGACCGGCAGGTAGGGTGGGGGTCTGATGAGCACGCCACCCGATGCCCACCTCCGCGAGGTGCTCGCCGAAACGGCCGAGTCCCTTCTCAACCGTCACCTTGAGACCGCGCAGGAATGGCATCCGCACGCGCTCATCCCCTGGTCGGCGGCCGAGGACTTCCCCGAGGACTACGAGTGGTCCCCCGAGGAGATGAAGATCTCCGCGCCGGTTCGCAGCGCCCTGTTCGTCAACGTGCTCACCGAGGACAACCTGCCGTACTACTTCCGCGACATCGAGCGGATGTTCGGCCGCGACGGTGCCTGGGGTGAGTGGGTGCGCCGCTGGACCGCCGAAGAGGGCCGTCACGGGCTCGTGATNAACGGCTANCTCATGGCCACTCGAGCNATCGATCCGGTCGAACTCGAACGTGGCCGTATGGCNCAGGTGCAGAGCGGCCAGGTGCCNGAGCCACCAACCCTCGCCGAAGGTNTGGCCTACGTGTCNTTGCAGGAACTCGCCACCCGTATCAGCCATTTCAACACCGGCAACATGCTCGAGGACGAAGCCGGTCAGGCCGTCATGCGTCGGGTCGCCAAAGACGAGAACCTTCACTACCTCTTCTACCGCGATGCGATGACCGCCATCTTTGAACACGATCCGTCGACCGCCGTGCTCGCCGTCGAGAAGCAGGTCCGCGATTTCCAGATGCCTGGCACCGGTATCCCTGGGTTCGTCGAGCACGCCAAGGCGATCGCCGATGCTGGCATCTACGACTTCGCCATCCATCACGACAAGATCCTCCAGCCGGTCGTTCTTCGTGACTGGAAGATCGAATCGCTCGAGGGCCTCAGCCCCGAAGCCGAGCAAGCTCGTGATGCACTCGTCACACAGATCAGCCGCATCGGCAAGATNGGCCATCGCCTGGCCGAGAAGCGCGAAGCCCGGAAGGCCCGTGAGGCCGAGGGCGAACTCGTCGACGCCTGAGCACCCGTTGGGGCGCAGCGATGCGGCGCCACCATCAGCGTCCGCCGTTTCCGAGGACCGTGCGCCGTCCGTGCGGATTACGCTTCGACCATGCCGTGGCTGGTGCACGAGGGCCGAGTGCTCTCCTCGTTGGAGATCGCCGAATCTCGGCGCGACCGGCGAGTGGGCCTGCTCGGCCGCGACGGCATCGACGGTGCAATGCTGCTCCGCCCGGCCAGGTCGGTACACACCATGAAGATGCGCTTTGCCATCGACATCGCCCATCTCGATCGTGACCTCGTCGTGCTGTCGACCACCACGATGTCGCCGTGGCGGTTCGGTGCGTGGTCGCCACGGGCGTCAGCCGTCATCGAGGCCGAAGCGGGTGCGTTCCGCCGGTGGGGCCTCGAGCGCGGCATGCAATTGGAGATACGCGAATGACCGGTGTCCTCACACTGGTGTCGACCCCGATTGGCAACCTCGGTGATCTGGCGCCCCGCGCCGTGGAAGCCTTCGAGGAGGCGGATCTGGTCTGCTGCGAGGACACGCGCCGCACTGGCTCGCTTCTGAAACAGATCGGCGTCCGGGTCGACGAGCTCCGTCGTCTCGACGATCACACCGAGTTCGAGTCAATCCCAATGATCCTCGACCGGCTCGTTGCGGGGGAGCAGGTCGTGCTTGTAAGCGACGCCGGGACTCCGGGGATCAGCGACCCGGGTGAACGCCTCGTCGCCGCCGCAATCGAGGTGGGGGTCGAGATCACGACCGTGCCCGGCCCGGTTGCTGCGATCGCTGCGCTTGTGAGCAGCGGATTGCCGTCAGGTCGGTTCGTGTTCGAGGGCTTTCTCGCCCGCAAGGGCCAGGAGCGTACGGCCCAGCTCTCAGCGATCGCGACCGAGTCACGCACGACGGTCTTCTACGAGTCGCCCAATCGGGTGGCGGCGACGCTCGCCGCACTCGCCGAGACCTGCGGGCCCGAGCGGCGGGCCGTGGTTGCGCGCGAGCTCACCAAACTCCATGAGGAGCTGCGGCGCGGGACCCTCGTCGAGCTGGCTGCGTGGGCGTCGGCCGGCGTGAAGGGGGAGGTCGTGGTGGTGGTCGATGGAGCGGATGCATCGGTCGACCTTGATGACGGCGAGCTCGTCGAACGTCTGCGGACGGTGCTCGCCGAGGGTTCGTCGAAGCGGGATGCCGTCGACCGGGTCGTGGCGGCGACGGGCGCCCGTCGAGGTCGGGTCTACGACCTCTCGCTCACGATCTGAGTCGAGCTATCCGCAGACCTGTCACACCCTCTTCGTAGTGTCATGGCATGAACACCGTGCTTGTGATCTCACTTCTGGCCTCCTTTGTCGTCATCGCTGCGCTCGGCCTCGGTGCCGGCCTGTTCATTGCGCGCAACCGTGCCGAGGGCGAGTCGGCTTCGCTCGACGGTGTCGTCGAGCGGGTCGTAAGCGTCGCCGGCGAGAGCTTTGATAGTCGCTTGCAGACGGGCACGGCCGAGCTAGAGCATCGACGTCAGGCGATCGATGACCACCTCGAGGGTGTGGTGAAGTCCCTCGCCGAGAAGATCGACTCGGTCGACAAGCTCGTCGCCGAGCGGGTTGTTGGCATGTCCGAGACTGTCGGCGAGCGGGTCGGAGGCATGTCAAAGAGCCTTGGCCATCAGGTCCAGGCGATGGGCACCGAGCTCACCCAGTTGCGCAACCTCGTCGGGCAGTTGCAAAAGGAGCGCGCCCAACAGCACGGCCAATTCGTCGAGTCGCTTGAAGCGGCGACCCGGCAACAGCAGGTGCTCGCCGAGACCACCCAGCACCTGCGCGAGGCGCTCGCCAGCCCCCAGGCCCGCGGCCAGTGGGGCGAGCGCATGGCCGAGGATGTCCTGCGCTCTGCCGGCATGCGCGAGGGCATCAACTACCGAAAGCAGCGAGCGATCGAGGGTGGAACCCGCCCTGATTTCACCTTCCTGTTGCCCGACGACCAGCACCTGCATATGGATGTCAAGTTCCCGGTCGACAACTACCTGCGCTACCTCGAAGCACCGTCTGAGGCCGAGGCGGCCCCGCTTCGCGATCGTTTCCTCAAAGACGTGCGTGACCGGGTGAAAGAGCTCAACGGACGCGGGTATGCCGCCACCGACTCCACGGTCGGCTACCTGCTGCTCTTCATCCCCAACGAGAGCGTCTACGGCTTCATCCACGAGAACGACGCGTCCTTGCTCGACGACGCCCTCGCCAAGAAGGTCGTCCTGTGCTCGCCGACCACCCTCTTTGCGGTACTTGGAGTCGTTCGGCAGGCCATGGACACGTTTGCCGTCGAGCGCCAGACGGGCGAGATCCTTGATGCGCTCGCTGGCTTCGGGGCGCAGTGGTCGAAATTTTCCGAGCAGGTCGACAAGGTCGAGAAACACCTCGGCACGCTGAACAACAGCTTCAACGACCTCGCTGGGCCGCGCCGCAACCAGTTGGAGCGCCAGCTCGGCAAGCTCGATGCGATCCGCTCTCGGTCGATCGACGACGAGGTGATCGAGTCCTCGGCGACTGACGCGCTTCCGTCGGGTGATGATGCCGTGTCGATCTTGCGGGATGTGACCGACCGCAGCGCCTCGTAGGCACCGGTAGCCTCGGCGGGGTGAGCACCCCCGTTCTCGTCGCAGTCGCCTGGCCCTACGCATCTGGGTCGCGCCACCTCGGTCATCTCGCTGGCGCGTATCTGCCGGCTGATGTCTTCGCCCGTCATCAGCGAATGGTCGGCAACGAGGTGCTGATGGTGAGTGGCTCCGACGTGCACGGCACGCCGATCACGGTTCGCGCCGACGCCGAGGGCGTGACCGCGCAAGACATCGTTGATCGCTACCACGGCGAGTTCGTCCGGCAGTGGGACGAGATCGGTCTGCAGTGGGATCTCTACACCACGACCGGAACCGATCATCACGCCCGNGTCACGCAGGAGATGTTCCTGAAGCAGCTCGAGCAGGGCTTCATCGACAAGCGCACCTCTGAGCAGTTCTTTGATCCCGAGGCCGATCGCTTTCTCCCCGACCGCTACATCGAGGGCACCTGTCCGCACTGTGGCTACGGCGAAGCCCGCGGTGATCAGTGCGACAACTGCGGCCGCACCCTCGACGCCACCGATCTGATCGATCCCCGCTCAAAGATCTCCGGTGCCACCCCCGAGCTGCGGCCCACCGAGCACTTCTACTTCCGGTACTCCGACTTCACGGAGCGGGTCGGCGCGTTTCTCGCCGACAAGCAGGGATGGCGCAACCACGTCCTCAACTTCGTGAGGAGTTGGATCAACGAGGAGGGGTTGCTCGATCGGGCGATCACGCGCGATCTCGACTGGGGCGTCGAGCTCCCGGTCGACGACCTTGGTCCCGGCAAGCGCATCTATGTCTGGTACGACGCCGTCATCGGCTACCTGTCGGCCTCCCAGGAGTGGGCCCAGCGTCAGGGCAACGATGAGCGTTGGCGCCACTGGTGGTACAACGACGACAGCCGTCACGTGTACTTCATCGGGAAGGACAACATCCCGTTCCACTGCCTGTTCTGGCCGGCGCAGCTCATGGGCTACGACCCAGAGATCCACCTGCCCGACGACGTGCCTGCCAACCAGTACATCACCTTCAAAGGCGGCAAGGCCTCGGCGTCGCGCGGTGTCGGTCTCACCATTCAGGAGGGTCTCGATCTCTTCCAGGCCGACGGACTCCGGTACGCCCTCGCCGCCAGCTTCCCTGAGCAGGCGGACACCGACATCTCGATCGAGGAGATCGCCCGCCGGATCAACGAAGAGCTCGTGGCGACGTGGGGCAACCTCGTCAACCGTGTGCTGTCGATGGTCAACAAGAACTTTGGTGAGCAGCCGTCGGTTGAGGGCCGCACGGAAGCAGACNACGCCNTGCTCNNCGCCGTCGACGAGNTGCTGACGACTGCCAACGGCCAGCTTGAGCGGGTCGAACTCAAAGCGGCGCTGCGNACNGCNATGGATGCCGCNCAGGCGGTCAANGCNTACCTCAACGCNACCGAACCGTGGAAGGTCGCCAAGGAAGATCCGCAGCGCGCCGGTGTGCTCCTCGGCACTGCCCTCGACGCCATCAATGGCGTACGTATCTGCTTCGCCCCGTTCCTGCCGTTCAGCACCGAGGCGCTGTCGGAGATCCTCGGCCCGATCGAGGGATGGAGCCGGGAGCCGGTCCCGACCGGCACGCCGATTGCCAAACCGACGCCGATCTTCACCAAGGTCGACGTCGAGGCCTTACTGGCCGAGGACTGATTAGGTATGGCCTGGATCGATCAGCACTGCCATATCGACCCTGGGCCCGACGGCGTTGCCCAGGTCGCCGAGGCCAACGCCGCCGGCGTGATGCGCATGGTGTCGGTCGGCTGCGACCTCGAACAGTCCACTCAGATGGCGGCGATCGCGCTCGAACACGACGGTGTGTACGCGACCGCCGGCGTCCATCCCCACGAGGCGAGCGGTGGGCTCGATGGCATTGCCGAGTTACTCGATCTCCCCCAGGTCGTCGCCGTGGGGGAGGCGGGCCTCGACTATCACTACGAGCACTCGCCCCGCCCTCAGCAGCGCGACGTGTTCGCCGCCCAGATTCAGTTGGCGAACGAGCGTGATCTTCCGCTGGTCATCCACTCGCGCAGTGCCTGGGACGAGACTTTCGAGATCCTCGACCGTGAGGGCACCCCGCGTCGCACCGTGATGCACTGCTTTACCGGTGGCCCCGACGAGGCACACGAGAGTCTCGCTCGCGGCGCAATCGTCTCGTTCGCCGGGATCATCACCTTTCCGAGCGGACAAGACCTCCGCGACGCTGCTGCCGTCACCCCGCTCGACCGACTGCTGGTCGAGACTGACTCGCCGTACCTGGCACCGGTCCCGAACCGAGGCAAGCGGAACCAGCCCGCATGGGTCGTCCATGTTGGCGAGGCCGTGGCCGCAGCNAAGGGCATCACCCTCGCTGAGGTCGAAGCCGCAACTTGGGCGACCGCTGCAGCCTTCTACGACCTCGACGCCGTTGACGCGGCAAAGGCAGCCAGCTGAGGGCGAACGCTGCCCAACATTGCGTTTGTGTTACGACACTTCTAGCGTTGTCGTCATGGCTCAGATCAGGCCCAAGCGGGGTCGGATGCCCGGCGTTGCGATTGCACTAGCTGCAGTTGTTCTGACTGTGCTTTTTCTCGCCCCGCCGGCCGGTTCGCAGAGCGGTATCCGTCTCGGGGTTGACGTAGCGAGCTTCAGCNAACGAGCTGCAGCGTGGTCATCAGCCAACCTTGTGCACCGAAGTGCTGCGGTCGAGCGAGCTGAGGCGTTGGGGAAGCAGGCCGCCGAAGCTGAGGCCGAAGCCGAGCGCCAGGCTGCACTCGCCGCCGCTCGGACCACCACGACCAGTTCGCCTCCGTCGACCACGACCAGTCCACCCCCGACGACCACGGTCATTTCGCCAACCACCACGGTGACGCCCGTTCCGGCTGGCGGGCCGACGGCCGAGCAGTGGGCGGCGCTGCGCAACTGCGAGTCCAGCGGCCGGTACGACGCCATCAGCCCCAGCGGCCGCTACCGCGGGGCGTACCAATTCTCCCAAGCAACCTGGGACTGGGTAGCGAGCTTCTCAAACCCGGCACTGGTCGGTGTTGACCCGGCCGCGGCATCAATCGCCGACCAGGATGCCCAAGCGTTCGCGCTCTATGACCGCAATGGCGCTGGCCCTTGGCCGCACTGCGGTACCTACCTGTCGTGACCCATAGTGGAGCCGACATTCGAGCGTTGCTCGATCGTCACGGCCTCGAAGCACGTCGTTCTTTCGGACAGAACTTTGTTGTCGATCCCAACACGGTTCGCCGGATCGCCACGCTGGCTGGGGTCGCTCCTGGTGACCCGATCGTCGAGATCGGTCCGGGCCTCGGCTCGTTGACCCTCGCCTTGCTGGAACACGACGCATCGGTCACCGCCGTGGAGATGGATGCCGAACTGGTGCCGATCCTTCGTGAGATCGTCGCCGGACGCAACGTCACGATCATCGAGGGCGATGCCCAGCAGGTCGATTGGGATGTTGTGCTGGCGGCGCACCCGGCGTGGAAGCTGGTCGCCAATCTGCCCTACAACGTCGCCACGCCGCTGATCCTCGACCTGCTCCGAGACGTCCCTGCTATCACCGAGATGCTCGTGATGGTGCAACTTGAGGTCGCTGAGCGTCTTGCCGCCACCGCGCCCGACCCGGCAATCGGGATCCCGTCGGTACTCGTCGCCTACCACGGAAGAGCCGAGGTGGTTGGACGGGTCCCACCGACGGTCTTTCATCCCAAGCCGCGCGTCGACAGCGCGCTCGTCCGGATCGTGCGCCACGAGCATCCACCGGTCGACACGNCGCTCGATCGGCTTGAGCCCCTTGTCCGGGCCGCCTACAACCAGCGCCGCAAGATGATTCGCAAGTCGCTCAGCGGTCTGCGGACGGTCGAGCAGATCGAAGCCGCTGGAGTCGATCCGCAAGCGAGGCCCGAGACGCTCGACCTTTCGGCGTGGGGCAGGCTGGCCGACGCCTGAATCAGGTGCGGGTCGCAGCCCAGCGTTCAGCCATCAAGGCGAACAGTTCAGCCATCGGTGTCGCCTCGCTCCGACCCTCGAACTCCCGGTAACAGGTGTCGAGGAGTGTCACGATGCGCTCCGGCTCGCCCCAATCGGCCCACCGGTCGAGCGAAACATCGGCCGCTGCGGTCGCAAGATCCATCTCGGCGTCGAAACAGCGTCGCGCCTCGGCGTGGCAGTGCTCGTAGTACGCCCGGATCTCCCGCACGCCAGCGAGATCGGTGGGCGGCCCGTGCCCCGGCACGATCGTGTCCGGCTGCCACGCCTCGATGCGGTCGAGCGCTCCGAGCAGGTCGGGGATCGTGCCCGCCCACAGGATTGGATGCCCCTCTACAAAGAGAATGTCGCCGGTGAACACCGTGGCGCGGTCGGCGACGTGGATCAGCACGTCGCCACCGGTGTGCGCCGGGCCGACCTCGACGAGGTCGACAACGGTGTCGCCGACGGTTCGAGTCGTCGCCCCGCTGAACGTCGACGTCGGTTCGGGTCGATTCACGCTGCCGAAGTCGAAGCGCCCGAAGCAGTGTTGGAAGAATTCACCGACGACCCCCATGGTCGGTGCGGCTTCCAACAGCCCCGCCATCAACGCCGGTTTCTCCCGGGTCATTTCCTCGGCGGCGATCACCGATGTGAGGATCTCCGCCCCGTGCAGCAGTTCGTTGCCGTTGCAGTGGTCGCCGTTGCTGTGGGTGTTGACCAGCGTCGTGATCGAGACGCCCGGAAGCGCCGCCTCGAAACCGTCGAGCATTGTCTGCGTCAACGGCACGTCGTAGAGCGTGTCGACCAGCAACGCTTCGTCGCCGTCGACGATCAGGCCGGCGTTCGACCATCCCCAACCACCGTCGGGTTGGAGCCACGCATAGCTGCCCTGGCCGACATCACAGAGGCCAACGACGTACGGGTGCGTCCCGAGTCCCATCCGGCGACCGTAGTCTGCGCTCGTGGACACGCCATCGACTGATGCCGACGTTGCGCCAGAGACGCTCATCGCCCCGGCCAAGCTGACCCTTTCGCTGCGCGTCACCGGTCGGCGCAACGATGGCTATCACCTGATCGATGCCGAGATGGTCTCGCTTGATCTTCACGACCGACTTGAGATTGCTCCGGGTGACTCGCTCACGGTTGTGGGACCTCACGGCACCGAGACGGTCGGGCCCGACGATGACAACCTGGTTCGGCGGGCGCTCGCCCTTGCCGGGCGCACTGCCTCGGTCACCCTCCACAAGCAGATTCCGGCCGGTGCCGGTCTCGGCGGGGGATCGGCTGACGCCGCTGCGGTGCTGCGTTGGGCAGACTTCACGGACCTCCGCGCCGCAGCGGCGCTCGGCGCTGACATCGCTTACTGCCTCGTCGGTGGCCGAGCCCGCGTCACCGGCATCGGGGAAATCGTCGACCCGTTGCCCCATGACCAACGGACATTCACGATCGTCACGCCGCCCATCTTTTGTTCCACCCCCGCCGTCTACCGAGCGTGGGACGAGATGGGTGGACCCGCCGGCGACAACGGCAACGATCTCGAACCGGCGGCGCTTGTCGTCGCTCCCGAACTCGTGCGCTGGCGCGACGAAGTCGCCGACCAGACGGATCGGCGACCTCAGCTTGCGGGGAGTGGCAGCACCTGGTTCGTCGAGGGGACATTCCCCGACGTCGGACGCGTGGTCACGACGGTGCCGGCGTCCGAGCGGAAGCGCAGGGGCGACTGAGCGCCCCGAGCGTCACTTCCGCTGGTGGCGCGTCCTCCGGAGCATCTTCTTGTGCTTCTTCTTGCGCATGCGCTTGCGGCGCTTCTTGATGAGTGAACCCACGGCAGGCGACGTTACCGCCCCGGCGCCGGTGTCCCACCCTCTCGATGATCAGGGCGCGACAGCGATCGCGGCCGCTAGGTTGAGCCGCGCCGTGGCCCGTAGTTCAACTGGTTAGAACGTCGGACTTTGACTCCGGATGTTGCAGGTTCGAGTCCTGCCGGGCCAGCTCATCGTGCTCGCCGCCTTGCGGCGAAACCTGAGCCGATTTCGCGCAGTGCCGACCGCGTCACCGAATCACCGCGCGAGGTAGGGTGCTCCCGGGACGGAACCACCGGGGGCACGGGATGCAACTCCTGAATCACAAGAAGCTGCACATTGTCGCAGGTCGAGCCACCGCAGAGCTCGTCGCCGACATCTGTCGAGAACTCGACGTCGTGCAGGGCACGCCGAATATCGCCGAGTTCGCGAACGGCGAGATCCACGTCAAATACGGCGATTCGATCCGTGGCTCGGACGTGTTCATCGTGCAGACCCACACCGCATGGGACGGTCGCTCCATCAACGACTCGATCATGGAGCACCTCATCATGGTCGACGCCGCCAAGCGGGCGTCGGCCAAACGCATCACCGCCGTTGCGCCCTTCTACGGCTACAGCCGCCAGGACCGCAAGGCATCGGGCCGTGAGCCGATCACCGCCCGACTCATCGCCGATCTCTTCCATGCCGCCGGCGCCGATCGACTCATCTCGGTCGACCTCCACAGCGGCCAGATTCAGGGCTTCTTCGACGGCCCGGTCGACCACCTCACCGCCATGCCGGTGCTGATTGACTACCTCGCCGGCCTCAACGAGGACGACATGGTGATCGTGTCCCCAGACGCCGGGCGCATGAAGGTCGCCGAGCGCTACACCAATCTGCTCGACGCCGACCTCGCGTACGTCCACAAACGCCGCTCTACGGAGGAAAAGAACGCCGTCGAGGCCAAAGAGATCATCGGCGAGGTCGCTGGTCGCTGCTGTGTCCTGATCGACGACATGATCGACACCGGTGGCACGATCTGCGCCGCTGCCGAACTTCTGCACCAGTACGACGCCAAGCGCATCATCATTGCCACGACGCATGGTGTCTTCTCGGGACCGGCCATCGACCGAATCAAAAACGCTCCGGTCGAGACCGTGCTGGTCACCGACACCCTCCCGTTGCCGAGCGAGAAGCACGCCGACAACATCACGGTGTTGTCGGTTGCACCGATCATTGCCCAGGCCATCTCGGCGGTCTTCGAAGACACCTCGGTCAGCGAGATCTTCCAGGGAAACCACCTCGCCTAGTTCTCGCAGGGCGCCGTCAGGGGCTCCGCGATGCGTGCGCGGTCCGGTATCCGGTGTTTCGTGCCGTCCGCACCGGTGGTTCTGCGTAGCTGGCCCGGTACCATAGCCAGTCGGCCCACTCGGGCTGTTGTTCGATTTTCACGTGCCCACTCCGGAGCCGAATTCTCATGTCTGACCTGCTACTGAGCGCCGAGACCGGGCGCATGGAAGGCACTCGCCCGTCGCGTCGCCTGCGTCGTGAAGGCAAGATTCCTGCTGTCGTTTACGGCCTCGATGCCGACCCGATCGCGGTATCGGTCGCTTGGCCTGAGTTGCGTCGCTGCCTCACCACCGATGCGGGCATCAACGCCCTCATCACCCTCGATATCGATGGGGCCAATCACCTGTCGGTCGTCAAGGACATCCAGCGCCACCCAACGCGCCGCGATGTCCTCCATGTCGATTTCCTCCGGGTCACCGAGGATCAGCAGATCGAGGTCAACGTTCCGGTCGTCTTGCAGGGTGAGGCCCGTCTGGTAACCCAGTTCGACGGCATGGTCGATCAGACGATGTACGAGATGGCCATCTTGGTGAAGCCAACAGCGGTTCCGCAGGAGATCGTCATCGACATCTCCGATCTTGAGCTCGGCGCCACCGTCAAGGTCGCCGACGTCATCCTCCCCGAGGGTGCCGAATCGGCCATGGATCCCGACGAAACCGTCGCGATCGCACTCATCACCCGCTCCACCCGTGAGGCCATCCGCCGCGCCGAGCAGGGCGAAGCCGCTGAGGCTGAAGGGGCTGAAGGCGCTGAAGGGGCCGACGAAGGCGACGAGGGCGACGAGGGCGAGAGCGGCGACGAGGGCTAACGCCCGTCCGGCCTGACTCATGGTGGTCCGGCGTCGCACTCACGACCGCACTGGAACGCCCGCTGACCTCTTGGTGGTCGGCCTCGGCAATCCGGGCGACGACTACGCGCAGACGCGCCACAACGTCGGCTTCTGGGTTGTCGACGAACTGGCCCGCCGCCACGACGGGCGGCTCCGGCGCGGCAAACGCGAGCACGCCGAGAGCGACGTTCTGCGCATTGGCGGCAAACTCGTCGCGGTCGCTCGGCCGACCACGTTCTACAACGAAGCCGGTCGAGCGGTCAGTGCCCTGGTCAAGCGGCACGGCATCGACGAGTTCAGTCGGCTGGTGATGGTTCACGACGAACTCGACCTTGAGGTCGGGCGAATGAAGCTGAAGTTCGGCGGTGGACTCGCCGGGAACAAGGGCCTCAAGTCGGTTCGGTCGCACCTGCGCACCGATGACTTCTCCCGACTCCGCATCGGTATTGGGAAGCCCGAGCAGGGCACGATGACCGGGCGGGACTATGTTCTGAAACGTCCGTCGCGCGCCGACCGTCCCGTGCTCGAGGAGATCGTGGCCGACGCCGCCGACGCCCTCGAGTATCTCGCCGTCAGCGATATCGAGGCGGCGATGAACCGCTACAACCGCTGACCCACCCCCAATCCGCGAAAAGCTGCCCCTGTGAGTTCTCCTCGTTCCGTGCCTCCGCTCGGCGACCTACTCGACCAACTCAGCGAGGAACCCTCGATCGAAGCCGCCCTCGGCCGGCGCGAACCGGTGATCGCCGTCGCCGACCCTGGTCGGGCCTTCGTGATCGCCGGCCTTGTTGCGGCGTCGGATCGTCGCCCTGTGCTGGTCGGAACCCCGACGCAGGCCGAAGCCGAGCGTCTCGCCGCCGATGCTGCAGCGATCCTGGGCGACGACAAGGTGCTGCATTTTCCTGCCTGGGAGACGCTGCCGTTTGAACGCGTCAGCCCGGGTTTCGAGACGATGGGGCAGCGCCTGGCCGTGCTCGACCGGCTCACATCCGACCATCCTCCGTCGCTCGTCGTGGCCTCGGCGCGGGCGCTGATCCAGCGAATCGACCCGCATGCCACCATCGACCCGATCGAGGTGCGCCCCGGCGATCAGGTCGACCCGGTCGAACTCGTCGAGCAGCTCGTCATGCTCGGCTACCGCCGGGAGGGACAGGTCGAACATCGCGGTGAGGTGGCGGTGCGCGGCTCGATCGTCGACGTCTACCCGAGCACCGCCGATGCGCCCGTGCGCATCGACCTGTGGGGGGACGAGGTCGAGCGGCTCACCGAATTCGCCGTGGCCGACCAGCGCTCCACCGAACCGGTCGAGTCGGCGCGCATCTATCCGTGCCGCGAGTTCCGGCCAACCGAAGCACGACAGGCACGGGCGGCCGAACTGGTTGCAGAGGAGCCGTGGGGCCGCGAACAGTGGGATCGCTTCGCCGACGGCACCCTATTCGATGGCATGGAGTCGTGGCTGCCGTGGCTGGTCGAGGGCGAACACCTCATCACCGATCTGATCGGTGCCGACGGGCTGGTGGCATTCGTTGAGCCTCGCCGCCTCCGCGACCGGGCCGCGGAGATTCTCGCGGAAGAGGCTGATCTTGCGTCGACGCTCGCCCTGACGTGGGATGTCGCGGCCGACGACGTGCACCGTCTGCACCTCGACTTCGACCGGCTCATGAGCCGGACCGGCGCGGCGTCGTGGTCGATTCTGGCGACGCCCGACAAGCCGACAACACCGGTTGTCGCGGCGTCCGGTTGGGAGCCGGTTGTAGGTGATCTGTCGCCCACGATCAGCCAGATCCGCAGCCTGCTCGACGACGGGTACCGGGTCGTAGTGGCCGCCGATGGCGAGGCCAGTGCCGACCGACTCGGCACGCTGATGGTCGAGCACGACGTCGTGCTCGACATTCGATCCGGGCCGACCAGGGGAGGGGAGGCTCGGCCCGCCGGCGAGGTGATCGTCGCCCCGATCGAACGCGGCGTGATCCTCGCCGACATCAAGCTCGCAGTGATCGCCGAATCCGATGTGACCGGTCGTCGCCGCACGCACCGTCAGGCCCGGCGCCGCAGGCGTGATACCCAGCGGTTTTTCGAGGATCTGCGAGAAGGCAGCTTTGTCGTCCATCACCAGCACGGCGTCGCCCGGTTCGGCGGCATGGTCACCCGTGCGATCGGTGGCAACGAGCGCGACTATCTGCTGCTCGAGTATCGCGGTGGCGACAAGCTGTATGTGCCGTCGGACCAGATCGAATCGGTGCGGCACTACACCGGGGGCGATACGCCGAGCCTGTCGAGGATGGGAGGCTCCGACTGGAGTCAGACCAAGGCCAAGGTCCGTTCGGCGGTGCAGGAGATCGCCCAGGAGCTCGTCGTGCTCTATCAGAAGCGCGTCACGAGCAGCGGCCACGCCTTTGCGCCCGACACACCCTGGCAGGGCGAGTTCGAGGCGTCGTTCCCGTTCCAGGAAACCACCGACCAACTCAACGCGATCATCGACGTGAAGAACGACATGGAAGTCGAGTCGCCGATGGATCGCCTCGTCGTCGGTGATGTCGGCTTCGGGAAGACCGAGATCGGCATGCGGGCTGCGTTCAAGGCCATCCAGGACGGCAAACAGGTCGCCGTGCTGGTGCCGACGACCCTGCTCGCACAACAGCACGTCACGACCTTTACCGAACGGATGGCGCCCTACCCGATTCGCGTCGAGGTGCTGAGCCGGTTCCTCACCGCCAAGCAGGCCAAAGCGGTCACCGATGGTCTCAAAGATGGTGAGGTCGACCTGGTTGTCGGCACGCATCGGCTGCTGGGCGAGGGCATCGAGTTCAAGAACCTCGGGTTGTTGATCGTCGACGAAGAACAGCGCTTTGGTGTCAGCCACAAGGAACAGATCAAGGAACTCCGCCACGACATCGATGTGCTGACGCTCACCGCTACACCGATCCCGCGCACGATGGAGATGTCGCTCACCGGCATCCGCGACATGTCGTTGCTCAACACACCGCCGGCGGACCGTCAGCCGATCCTTACCTATGTCGGTGAGTACGAGGAACGAGCGGTCGCCGAGGCGATCCGTCGTGAACTGCTTCGAGAAGGGCAGGTCTTCTTCGTGCACAACCGCGTGCGCGACATCGACCATGTCGCCGAACGGCTCCGGAACCTCGTACCCGAGGCGCGGGTGGCGATCGCTCACGGGCAGATGGATGAGGGCACGCTCGAACGGGTCGTGGTTGATTTCTGGGAGGGCAACTACGACGTCCTCGTCTGCACGACCATCATCGAGTCGGGCATCGATATGCCGACCGTGAACACACTGATCGCCGATCGGGCCGATCTGCTCGGACTCGGACAGCTCCACCAGCTGCGGGGTCGGGTCGGTCGTGCCGGACAGCGGGCCTACGCCTATCTGTTCCATCCGGTCGATCAGGTCTTGTCCGAGGAGGCCTACGAGCGACTGAAGACGATCGGCGAGGCCACGGAACTCGGGTCGGGTTTCCGGATCGCCATGCGCGACCTCGAGATTCGCGGTGCCGGCAATCTGCTCGGCACCGGCCAGTCGGGCCACATCGCCGCCGTGGGCTACGACCTCTACTGCCAGATGGTCACCGAAGCGGTCGGTGAACTCAAGGGCGAGCGGCCCCTGGAGCCGGTCGAGATTGCGATCGAGGTCCCCGGCAACGCCCACCTGCCCGACGACTATGTCCTGAAGGAGACCAACCGACTCGAGGCCTATCGTCGGCTCGCGTCGATCGAGTCCCTCGAGGCGCTCGATGATGTTCGGGCAGAATGGCTCGACCGTTTCGGCCCGATCCCCGAGCCGGCCGAGGCGCTCCTGCAGGTCGGGCGCCTGCGGGTCGAGTGTGTCCGCACCGGGGTTCGCGAGATCACGGTGACGAAGGGCCCCGGTTTCGGTGGCCCCGATTTCGTCGCCCGGCTGTCGCCTGTCCACCTGCCCGACAGCAAGCAGGTGCGCATGGAGCGGCTTTATTCGGGCAAGGGCTCGGGCAACCAGGCCGTATTCAAGGAAGCGATCAGCGAACTCCAGCTTCCTCTGCGGAAGCGAGATGGTGGCGTCGTGGATCAATTGGCCGAGATCATGGGCGACCTGATCCCCGACAGCCCCGACCGCGCCGCTAGCCTTCCGTCTTCGTGAGCAACGAATCGCAGGTCGAAACCGAGTCCGACGCCCCGCAAGGTCGCCCGAGTCCGGGGGCGACGCTGTTTGCCGGCCCGTTCGGCGTTGTGGCTGCCGTGATCGCCCTCGGCGTGATCATCGGCGCGGCAGTGTTCTTCGCCGTGGGCTCTGACGATCCGGAGCGTGCGGCCTTCGAGTCGCGCTCGTTCGAGGACCGGGCCTCCTCTCAGGACGCGATCGCCGAATGGCGTTCGGTTATCGACAGCGGGGCGATCGCCGCAAGCCTCGACGACACCGAGCTGAGCTGGTCCGAGCTCGAGGGCATGCTCGAACGACTGCCGGCTGGTTCGCCCGTGTACACCGGCGTCCCCAACCTTGAGACCACTCGCCAGGTCGTCCGGCAGTGGATGATCACGCTTGCGCTGGAGGATGAACTTGCGGCTCGCGGCATCGCGTCCGTGGCCGCTGATCGCCAAGCGGCGCTCGACGAGACCGCGCTTGCGGATCCGACATTCGACGAGACCACGCCCTACGGCACGTTGGCGCTCGACACGCGGACGCTCACGACCACGCTCGACCGAGCGGTTGACGAACTGGCGCTGGCGGCCGAGCTCGATCATCCCGAATACCTCTGTTCAAGTCACATCCTCGTCGACACGGCAGCGGAGGCCGAAGAGATCGTCACCCTTCTCGACGAGGGTGCCGACTTCGCAACCCTTGCCATCGAGCGCAGCGGCGATGGATCTGCGGCGATCGGCGGCGACCTCGGTTGTGGCCCGACCATCGGCTACGTCTCCGAGTTCAGCGATGGCGCGCGAGAGGCCGGGAGCGGCAACATCTCGTCGCCGGTGCGCTCCCAATTCGGCTGGCATGTCATCTCGGTCCGCACGATTGGCGAGCTCACCCCGGAGAACCACCCAGAAATGACCGAGGCCCAGGTCCAGCAAGCGCTCGGCAGTTTCGAACCGCTGGCGCGCGACCGCATCGCCAACGACCTCGGCACCGAGATCGTCGACGCAGCGTGGGAGCGGGTCGCTGCCGGGCACTCGCTCGACGAGCGACTCGGTGTGTGGGATTCCACCGTTCGCTTCATCGCCCCGCCCGGCGCGATCGACGGCTGAGCCCGGACGTGGCGGGTCGACTCACCATCGTGGGGCTCGGTCCGGCTGGCCCCGAGCTGATCACCCCGCAGGTCACGGAGCGGCTGGCTGCGACCCCGACGGTGCGACTGCGTACCGCCCGGCATCCCGCAGCCGCTGTCGTCGAGGCGCCGTCCTACGACCACGTCTACGAGGCCGCTGATCGGTTCGCCGACGTCTACGAGGAGATCGCGCGCGATCTCCTTGCGCTCGCCGCCGTCGACGACCTCGTCTATGCCGTACCTGGTTCGCCGCTCGTGCTCGAACGAACGGTGGAGCTGGTGCGAGAGGCAGCGACCGATATGGATCTCGAGCTTGAGATCCTTCCGGCGGTGTCCTTTCTCGACACCGTGTGGAGTCGCCTGCAGGTCGACCCGATCGAGGCCGGGGTCCGGTTGATCGACGGTCATGTATTTGCGACCGCTGCAGCCGGACAGACCGGTCCGCTCCTCGTCGCCCACGCCCACGCCAACCATGTGCTCTCCGATATCAAGCTCGCCTTCGAGGAGCCGCCGGCCACGGCGATCATCCTGCAGCGACTCGGGTTGCCCGACGAGCGCATCGTCGAAGTCGCCTGGGCTGATCTCGACCGCGAACTCGAGGCCGACCATCTCACCTCGCTGTATCTCCCCGAGGTGGCCGAGCCCGTCGCCCACGAGTTTGCTCGCTTCGACGAATTGGTGCGGACCCTGCGTGATGAGTGTCCGTGGGACCGCAAGCAGACCCACGCCAGCCTGCGGCGTCACCTGCTTGAGGAGACGCACGAGGTGCTGGAGGTACTCGACGCTCGGGCGGCACTCGCCGACACCGAGCCCGACCCCGACCTGGACGACCATCTCGCCGAGGAGCTCGGCGATCTGCTCTACCAGATCTACTTCCACGCCCGGTTGGCCTCTGAGCGAGGGTCGTTCACCGTCGCCGACGTGGCCCGAGGCGTGCACGACAAGCTGGTCATCCGGCACCCGCACGTCTTTGGCGACGTCGAAGCCGACGATGCGGAGACCGCCGTGTCGACGTGGGAGGAGATCAAGGCGCAGGAGAAGCAGCGCGACTCCGTCCTCGATGGCATCCCCCCGTCCCTGCCGGGTTTGGCGCTTGCGGCCAAGATCCAGAAAAAGGCGGCGTCGGCCGGCTTCGACTGGGATGGCGGAGTCGAGGTCGCCTACGCCGACGTCGAAGCAGAACTTGCAGAGGTACGAGACGATCCGAGCGAGCACGAAGTCGGTGATCTCCTGTTTGCCGGGGTGCAGGTGGCCCGCAGGCTCGATGTCGACCCGGAGGCTGCGCTGCGCAGTGCTGCCCAGCGGTTCGCCTCGCGGTTCCGTCGGGTCGAGGTGCTCGCCGGGAGCCCCGAAGCGCTTGCCGCAGCTGACGAAAATCAGCTCACTGCATGGTGGGCGGTGGCCAAGTCGGCTGAATCCCTGGCAGACTGACGGTCCCGGGACGGCGGAGCATCCCAGGGCTCGCGCGGTTCGCGCGAAGTCCCTCACTCTTCGCGCGAAGCCCACTAGCCTTGCGCCCGATTCCGCCATTTCGCGCACTGCGAGGTCGTTCCGTCATGAGCACCATTGAGCACGTCCACGGTCGTGAGGTCTTCGACTCGCGCGGCAATCCCACCGTCGAGGTGGAGATCGGCCTCGATTCTGGCGCCATCGGTCGAGCGATCGTGCCCTCGGGCGCCTCCACCGGCGCCTTCGAAGCGGTCGAGTTGCGCGATGGCGGCGATCGACTCAACGGCAAGGGCGTGCTGACCGCCGTTGGCTTCGTCAACGGCGAACTCGCCGACACGGTCATCGGCCTCGACGCCACAGACCAGCGGCTTGTCGACGCCGAACTGATCTCCACCGACGGTACCGACAACAAAGGCCGGGTCGGAGCGAACGCCATTCTCGGCGTCAGCCTCGCCACAGCTCAGGCTGCGGCCAACGAACTCGAGATCCCGTTGTGGCGTCACATCGGTGGATCCAACGCCCACGTGCTGCCCGTTCCGATGATGAACGTGCTCAACGGCGGCGAGCATGCCGACAACGCCGTCGACTACCAGGAGTTCATGTTCATGCCGGTGGGCGCAGCGTCGTTCACCGAGGCCCTGGTTTGGGGGGTCGAGGCGTACCACGTGCTCAAGAAGGTGCTCGGCGACAAGGGTCTCTCGACCGGCATCGGCGACGAGGGCGGCTTCGCCCCCGACCTCGCCAGCAATGAGGAGGCAATCCAGTTGCTCGTCCAGGCGATCGAGATGTCGGGCCGAACCCCTGGTGACGACATCGCCATTGCGATGGATGTCGCCTCGACCGAGTTCTACGACACCGAAACCGGCCTCTACACCCTCGCCGCCGAGGGCCGCAGCCTCGACTCAGCGACGATGGCCGGCGAACTTGCGTCGCTGTGCGAGCGGTACCCGATCGTCTCGGTCGAGGACGGCATGGCCGAAGAAGATTGGGATGGCTGGAAGGCCCTCAGGGAGCGTGTCGGTGATCGCGTGCAGCTCGTCGGCGACGACCTCTTCGTCACGAACACCGAGCGTCTCAGCCGCGGTATCGAGGGTGGCTACGCCAACTCGATCCTGATCAAGGTCAACCAGATCGGTTCGCTCACGGAGACTCTCGAGGCTGTCGACATGGCCACACGCAATGGCTGGACCTCGGTGATGTCGCATCGCTCCGGCGAGACCGAAGACACGTTCATCGCCGACCTCGCCGTCGCCACCAACTGCGGCCAGATCAAGACCGGTGCACCGGCTCGCTCCGACCGTGTCGCCAAGTACAACCAACTGCTGCGCATTGAGGAACAGCTCGGTGAATCAGCGGCCTTCCGAGGAACGAACGCCCTCGCCGGCGGTTGAGCATGGCTCCGTCCCGCTCGCGCGCCACGGCCGGATCACCGGCACGCCGCCCCGCTAGCGGACGGCCCGCGCGCGGCCCGCAACCCGTTCGCAAACCTGCGGCCAAACCGGCCGGAGACGGACCCCGGTTCCGGTCGGGTATCGCCGTACGCAGCGCACTTGTCGCCGCAACCCTTGCGGCGGGTGCGGCGCTTGCATACATGCCGGTCACCGACTACTTCGACCTGCGCGGCGAGCTGACCGAGCTCGAGGGCGAAGGCACTGAGCTACATCAACAGCTCAGCGACGCTGAGTTCCAGAAGCACAAGGCGGAGAGCGAGATTGAGCTGCGAGCCCGCTGCTATGCGAACTATGTCTGGCCNGGCACGGAGAGCTACGCCATCCCCGGTTCCGGCACGGGTTGTGTCTCGGTTCGCTGAGTCGGCCACGATGACCCGATGAGATCTTCTTCGGCGGCCCACGTCGTCGCCCATGGCCTGGTTCGACGCTTTGGTGATCTCACTGCAGTCGATGGCATCGACCTCGATGTGGGGGAGGGCGAGATCTTTGGCTTTCTCGGTCCGAATGGCGCCGGCAAGTCAACCACGGTCCGGATGCTCGTGACCCTGCTGAAGCCGTCGGCGGGATCGGCCTCGGTTGCGGGTTTCGATGTCGCCTCCCAGCCGAACGAGGTTCGTCGCCGTATCGGGGTCGCCCTCCAGGACGCCGCGATCGATCCACTGATGACCGGCAACGAGTCGCTGCGGCTTCAGGCGGTCATGCAGGGCCTCGGCGGCAGGCCAGGGCAGCAGCGGGCGGGAGAACTCCTCGAACGGGTCGGGCTCACCGAAGCCGGCGACCGGCGGGTCGGCACCTACTCCGGAGGTATGCGTCGACGTCTCGATCTCGCTCTGGCGTTGATCCACAAGCCATCGGTGTTGTTTCTCGATGAGCCGACGACCGGACTCGACCCGACAAGCCGCCAGGCCGTGTGGGAGGAGGTCCGGTCGCTCAACGACGAAGGCACCACGGTCTTTCTCACCACCCAGTACCTGGAGGAAGCCGACCAACTCGCCGGTCGTATCGCGATCATCGACGGCGGCACGATCGTCCGAGAAGGTGACCCCGCCGCACTCAAGGAGGCCGTCGGCGATCCGACATTGCGCCTTGAGGTCGCCGATCCGTCTCGTCAGGAGGCGGCACAGGGCGTCCTTGCCACATTCGGAGGCGAGCGCCCCGCCCGGGCCGGACGGATCGCCATCGGTCTTCGGGGCGGCACCGGCAGTCTTGCTTCCGTGATCCGAGCGCTGGACGAGGCGGGCATCGCTGTCGGCCACGTCGAGGTCGACTCGCCCAGTCTCGACGATGTCTTCGCCGACGCCACCGGGCGCCGTCTCGAGGGTGCCGGTTCGTGACAGCGGCGGTCACCATCGATCGGCCTCGCTGGCGGATCGCAGCGGAGCAATCGTTCGCCCTCGCCCTCCGATCGGTGCGCAACACGGCGCGCGACCCCGGTGCCTGGGTGCCTCCCATGATTTTCCCGCTCGTGCTCGCGGCGATTTATGGCGCCCAGTTCAGCCGAGCCACGGAGTTGCCCGGATTCCCTGAGGTCGACTCGTTTCTGCAGTTCATTCTTCCTGCATCGATCCTTCAGGGCGTGGCGTTCAATGCCGGTGATGCGGGTACCGGCATGGCGACCGACATCCAGAACGGCTTCTTCGACCGCTTGATGAGCTCGCCGACAAGTCGCCTCGCCGTTTTCATCGGCCGTCTCGCCGGGGCGATTGTGTTCTCCGCAATTCTCGCCACCGTCCTGGTGCTGATCTTCACGGTGTTCGGCGCGCCGGTGCAGGGCGGTGTGGTCGCCGCCCTTGCGTTGATCGTCATCGCAGCCTTTCTGGCGGTCGCAATCGGTGGGTTCAGTCTCGCCGTCGCGATCCGAACGGGCTCGAGTGAGGCGACCCAGGCGATGTTCCCCCTGACCTTCGTGATCATCTTCGTGTCGTCGGCGTTCTTTCCGACTGGACTCATGACCGGTTGGTACCAGGAGGTCGCCGAGGTCAACCCCTTCACCCTGATCGTCAATCCGGCCCGCCAGATTGCGCTCAGCGGATTCGACTGGGGCGACTTCGGCCAGGCGATGTTTTGGATCGCCACCGTCTCCTTCGTGTCGCTCGGTCTGTCGTACCGGGCCTACCTGACCAGGCTGCGACGCTCGTGACGGCCACCGACCTTCACCCCGAGCAAGGTCGGGCGGGCGGCTTCGTGCCGTCGGCGCCGCTGCTTACCGCCCTGATCCAACGATCGGTGACCAGGATGATTCGCCTCCCGGCGGTGCTTGCGCCGACGGTGATTATGCCGGCCTTCTTCGTCACCGCCTTCACCGGCAGCTTCGACGGCATCTCGCGCGTCGAGGGCTACCCGACCGACAACATCGTCAACTGGGTCGCAGCGTTCGCGATCCTGCAGTCGTGTGCGTTCGCAGGTATCGGCGCTGCGTCGGCGATGGCCACCGACCTCGACACCCGCTTCATCGATCGGCTTCTGGTGTCGCCGATGCGACGCGGGCTCGTGCTGCTGGCACCGCTTGGTCAGGCCGCCGTCCGGGCCCTGATCCCAACGACGATCATCCTGCTCATCTGCGTGCTCAAGGACGCGTCGATGCCGGCCGGCATCCTCGGGGTGGCGATGGTCTACCTCGGCGGCATGTCGATGGCGGTCGTCATGGGCCTCTTGGGTCTCGGGGTCGTGTTGCTCGTCGGGAACATCCGAGCGATGGCGGTGGTGCAGGTGATTTCGTTCCTGGTGCTGTTTCCATCGACTGGGCAGGTCCCGATCGAGTTGATGGATGGTTGGCTGGCAACGATGGCGCGCTGGAACCCGGCGACACCGGTACTCGCGATGACCCGCCAGGGCTTCCTCGGTGAGATTTCGTGGGCCGAGACATGGCCGGGCCTGCTCGTCGTCGCCGGTGGTCTTGCGCTCTTCGGGGCATTCGCCCGTTCTCAACTGCGCCGTCTCGACGGCTGACCGGGCTCGGCGGGACCGGGTCGTCGCTCACTGCAGCGCTAGATTGGTCGCTGGTGAAGGAACTCTTCAACGCTCTCGACACGTGGCACGGCTCCGGCCGCGACGCAGCCATCGCCCGGGTGGTTGATCTCGACGGGTCGGGTCCTCGTCTGCCCGGCGCAGCTATGGCCGTCAACCTCGATCAGGACGTCCGCGGATCGGTCAGCGGCGGCTGCGTCGAAGGCGCCGTCGTGATTGAGGCGCTCGACGTGATGGAGGCTGACGCCCATCGGGTCGTGACGTTCGGGTACAGCGATGATGAGGCGTTCGCCGTCGGTCTCACGTGTGGCGGCACGATCCATCTGTTCCTCGAGCGGTTTGAACCGGGCGACTGGTACGCCCCGCTGAAGGCCGATATCGCGGCGGGCCGAGCCGTTGCGCTCGCCACCGTCATCGACGGGCCAGGGGTCGGCAACAAGTTGCTCGTACGGGCCGATGATTCCGTGATCGGCACGCTCGGTCATGAGAACCTCGACCGGGTCGCCGAGCGCGACGCCCGAGGTGAGCTCGCCGCTGGCCGCTCCGGTCTGCGGCACTACGGCGAACACGGCGAGGCGCGAGAGGATGTCGTCGCCGTCTTCATCGAATCATTCGCCCCGCCGCCGCAGATGCTGATCTTCGGTGCCGTCGATTTCACCGCCGCGCTCGCCAAGGTCGCCAAGGTGCTCGGCTACCGGGTGACGGTGTGCGATGCCCGTGAAGTGTTCGCGACCAACCAGCGCTTCCCAATGGCTGACGATCTCGTCGTCGATTGGCCCGATCGGCTGCTTGCCGACATCGGCGGTGATCTCGGCCCGCGCGACGCCGTCTGCATCCTCACCCACGACGCCAAGTTCGATGTCCCCGCCGTCACCGCATCGCTGGAGACGAAGGTCGGCTACATCGGCGTGATGGGGAGCCGTCGAACCCACGACGACCGAACCAAACGCCTCGTCGACGCCGGTGTCGACCAAACCGGCCTTGATCGCCTCCGATCGCCGATCGGTCTTGATCTCGGGGCCCGCACGCCCGAGGAGACAGCGATCTCTATCGTGGCGGAGATCATCGCGGAGCGCACCGGCCGCTCTGTTGCCTCCCTCTCCCGCACCGAGGGTCCGATCCACGATTGAATCAGCTCGGCGAGGGTGGTGGTCCCATCGGTCGCTGGGGTGTCTCATGAACGTGGAAGCGCTGACGCCAGTCGAGGTGGGTGCTGTCGTCGATCGACAACTGCCATGCGTAGGAGCGCCCGGGGGTGACCGGGAGCGACGGGAAGGTGATCGCCAACGGCACCGACAAGGGCGTACCCGCCTGAAGGCCCGCAGGTCGGCCGGCTTCGAATCGGCCGTGCACGACCAGCGGCTGCTCGTTGATCATCACGGGGTGCCCGTCCTCGTCGAGAAGGTCGAGGCGCCACTGGTGTGGCGTGTTGGCGCGGTCCCAGGGGACCTCGATACGGATGGCGACCCCCATCGGTTGGGGCCGTGGTCCGATGACGGAGAGACCACCGCCGAGGACATACAGCTTGCGGTCGGCGACCTGGGCCGAATCGGCCAGCAACATGGTGACCCGGAGGGTCGGGGGTGAGGCCGGCGCGGGAACAGTCGGGTCCATGCCGGTGACCCTAGGCTGTGCCGGTGACCGACATCGACCGCATCCGTCAGCGTTCCGTTGCTGCGGTGATCCTTGCCGCCGGCGCCGGGTCCCGTTACGCGGGCGACACCCACAAACTCTTCGCCGAGATCGACGGACGTCCGGTCATCTCCCACGTCGTCGATGCCGCTCGAGCCTCTGAGGTCGACGAAGTGATCGTGGTCGGCGGTGCCGTCGACCTGGATTCGTTCGTGCCCGACGATGTCACGCTGATCCACAACGAGCAGTGGGCCGATGGTCAGGCAACCTCACTTCGTGCAGCGGTCGGCTATGCGGAGTCGCGACGTCACGACGCGCTCGTGGTCGGGCTCGGTGACAGCCCTGGTGTCACTACCGAGATCTGGAACAAGGTCGCCGAGGTCGACGCCGATCTCGCGTCGGCTCGTTACGACGGCGAACTGCGACCGCCGGTTCGCCTCAGCGCCTCGATGTGGCCATCGCTCCCGGTCAGCGGCGACGACGGGGCTCGTGCCCTCATGCGGCAGCGTCCTGACCTTGTCCGTCCGGTCCCCGTCGAGGGCGACCCGCGCGATATCGACACGCTCGAGGACCTCCGCCGGTGGAGCTGAGCGACTCGTTCACCGTCGCCTGTCCGATCGATGAGACATGGGCACTCTTGAGCGAGCCCGAGCGGGTCGCCAGATGTTTCCCCGGCGCCCACCTCACCGAGGTCGTCGGTGACGACCATCACGGTGTCGTCAATGTGCGCCTCGGTGTGCTCGCCGCCCGCTTCACCGGTCAGGTCAGGTTCGAACCCGACCTCGACCGGCACCGGATCATCGTGAAGGCGGGGGGTGACGGCAACCAGGGGCGAGCAGAGGCGCACATCACCGCTCGGCTCGAAGCCCTCTCCGACGATCAGACGCAGGTGAATGTTGATGCCGACCTGCAGCTCGAGGGCCGCTTGGCGCAGCTTGGTCGGGGCATCATTACCGAGGTGAGTTCGGCCCTCACCGCCCAGTTCGGCGACAACCTGGCGGCTTCGAGCACTGCTGAGCGGGTACTCGGGCCCGACGCCTTCGCTCATCCACGAAGCGTCGCGATGCCGGAGCCCGACGCGCTCGACCTGCTCGATACTGCTCGTCGGCCCATCATGAAGCGGCTTGTCCCGCTCGCCGGCCTGGTCACGCTGGTCGTCTGGCTCCTTCGTGATCGTCGGAGTGGTCGATGAGCGAACTCACCGATGCCGACCGTCGCCGGGTCGCGGAACTGTTGGGCCGCGAACCCGGCGGCGCCTACGAGATCGTCGTGCGCAACGAACTCGGCGACCCGGTTGTGCTCTGCAACGCGCCGTTGCTGGAATCGGGTCGACCCATGCCCACCCGTTACTGGCTCGTCGGTGATCACGAGCGCCGAATCGTGGGCCGTATCGAGAGCGACGGGGGTGTGCGGCGTTCCGAGGCCGAGATTCCTGCCGAGGAGATCGAAGCCGCTCACGAGCGCTACCGACTCGAACGCGACGCCGCAATGCCGCCGGATCACGACGGTCCGCGGCCGTCCGCCGGCGTCGGCGGTACCCGCCGCGGCGTCAAGTGCCTGCACGCCCACTACGCCTGGTATCTCGCAGGCGGCGACGATCCAGTAGGCCGTTGGGTGGCCGAACGGTTCGCCGCCTACGAGGACCGTGACGATCTCCCCGAGGACCATCACCATGACTGACGCTCCCGTCGCCGCCATCGACATGGGCACGAACTCGACTCGCTTGCTCGTCCACGACGGCGAGAACACGATTGAGCGTCTCATGACCATTACCCGGCTCGGGCAAGACGTCGATCGCACCGGCCGTCTCGCCGACGAAGCGATCGAACGGGTGCTCTCGTGCCTGCGAACCTACAAGTCGGTCATGGACCAGCACGGCGTCACCCGCGTGCGAGCGGTGGCCACCTCTGCCGCTCGTGATGCGGCCAACTGCGACGAGTTCTTCACCGCAGTGCACGACGTCATCGGTGTCGAACCAGAACTGTTGTCGGGCTTCGACGAGGGCAAGCTTTCCTTCCGAGGTGCCACCGCCGACCTCGATCCCACCGACGGCCCCTTTCTCGTGTTCGATATCGGTGGTGGATCCACGGAGTTCGCGTTCGGCACCGACGAAGCCGAGGCGGCGATGTCGCTCGACATCGGTTGTGTGCGACTCACCGAGAAGTACGTCGAGCACGACCCGCCACGGCCCGAGGAACTCGTTGCGTGTTTGTCGATCACCGAGGCCCACCTCGACGATGTCGCTCGCCAGATGCCTCAGATCGCCCATGCGGCGACCTTCGTCGGGCTTGCAGGCACCGTGTCGACTGCAGCGGCGGTCGAACTCGGTCTCGCCGAGTACGACCGCGACCAGATCCATCATTTCGTGCTCACGAAGGAAGCAGCGGAGGACGTCTACCGCACGCTCGTCACCGAAGCCCGCAAAGATCGCATCCACAACCCCGGTCTCGAAGAAGCCCGAGCCGATGTGATNGTCGGTGGCATGTGCATCCTCGTGCGCATCATGCGCTACTTCGACATCGAGGAGCTCGTCGTTTCTGAGGCCGACATCCTCGACGGGCTCGTCTTTTCGCTGCTGTCACCACCCTCAAGCTGAACTCGCCCCACGAGTGAGTGGGTGCTTCACTGACGGCCATGACCGTCCGTGACCTGCCCGAGTACGCCACCCTCCTGATCGAGGAGCCCGACGACGACATCGTGCTCGTCACCATGAACCGGCCCGAGCGCCTCAACGCGATCTCGGCGCAGCTCATGACCGATCTTCAGGACCTGACTCGACGGGTTGACCTTGACCGAACGCTGCGGGCCGTTGTACTGACCGGCGCCGGTCGCGGGTTCTGTGCCGGCGCCGACCTTCTCGGTGACCCGAGCATCCCGCCCGGTGCAGAGGGCGTGGGTCCGATCGTCGGCCGGTTCATGGCCCAGGATCAGATCGCCACGGTCAACGAATCGATCCACCGCTCGCGCAAGCCATGGATCGCAGCGGTCAACGGCGCAGCGGTCGGCGGCGGCTTCGCCATTGCGTTGGCCTGCGACGTGCGGATCGCCGCTCGAGGTGCTCGCTTCGGCGCGGTTTTCATCAAGGTCGGCGTTAGCAACTGCGATATGGGAACTAGCTACTTCCTGCCCCGACTGGTCGGCGCCAGCCGGTCGGCCGAACTCTTGCTCACCGGCCGGATCTTCGATGCCGACGAAGCCGACCGGATCGGGTTGGTCGCCGACGTGGTCGACGACGGCACCGAAGTCGAACGGGCGATGGTGACTGCTCGGGCGATTCGCGAAAACGGACCGTTCAGCGTCTGGATGACCAAGGAGACGATGTGGCAGACGGTCGACTCGCCGTCACTGCGTCACGCCATCGACATCGAGAACCGCACCCAGATCATGACCACCACGACGGGCGACTTCAGCGAGTCGATGGCGGCGTTCGCCGAGAAACGGCCGCCGGAATTCGGTGGCCTCTAACCCTCAGCCCTGTGGGGCCGGTGGGTCGCTCGGAGGGCCAGCGAACAGCTGGGCCATCGTCAGCCAGTCGACCGCGATCTCGCCCTCCACGGCGAGGTCGGTGTCGGTGACGTTGCGTCGTTGAGCGGTGACGAGGCAGAAGTCGAGAGCCGAGCCGGTCACGGTGGCCTCGGCCTGATCGGGGCCCCACACCCAGGTCTCGCCAGAGGGCGACGTCAAGGTGACCTGCACGTCACCTGCGGGCACGTCGAGTCCCCGGTTGATGTACGTCCAGCCTCGAGTGATGTAGCCGAGTTGGGCGATGTGCCGGAGCCGGTCGGTCGGTTCGCGCTCGACGCCGACGGTGTCGCAGATGTCTTGACCGTGCGCCCATGCTTCCATCAACCGGGCGGTGAGGAACGACTTCGCGCCCATCGATGGCCCGTACCACTCGATGCGGGCGTCGTCGGCGCAGGTTGCGGCTGCGGCGGCGAGATCGGCCCGCTGCTGACGCCAGTGGTTGAGCAGCTCAGGAGCCGGCATCGCCCGGGTCTCGCCCAGCGTGGCGTCGTCGGCTGATGTTGCCGACGCGAAGGCGGCAGCGACGAAGGACTCGCGGTGGGTGACGAAGCCCTCCGGATTGTTGATCGCGAGCGCTGCCGTCATGTCGAAGAAGGCAAGGTGGCCGATCTGGTCGCGGACCGCCCAGCGTGGTGATGGGGTGGCCCGCTCCCAGTCCTCGGTCGCCAGCGGCGCGACAACAGCATCGAGAGCGTCCTGTTCGGCGATGAGGTCGGCGGTAACGGAAGCAACGGTCGGCTTGTCCATGTCGGCAGCATGGCATGCCCGTGTTGTGGTGGCCGAAGGGAGGTCTTGCGCCGGTGCCGTGGTTCGGGTCGACGGTCAGGCGATCGATGCCCGAGCGGCGGCGATGTGGGTGTCCATCTCATCGAGCGTTTCCTGGCGAAAGGCCTTGATCGTTCCGGCGTAAGCCCTCGGATCAAGGGTCGCCGCGAGTTCGGCGGCGATAGCGATCGCTCGGTCGAGCAACTCGTCGGCCGGGACGACCTCGTCGAGAAACCCAACATCGACGGCGTCGGCGGGCGNGGNGATGCGGGCATTGACGATCGAGCGTTGCATGTGGCGTTTGCTGAGCCGGGCACCGGCGATCGTGAGCGCCCAGTCGGGCAGCACCATCTTGATCGCCACCTCGTTGAGTCCGACCTTTGCCGGAACGTCGGCGCCGATGCGCACATCGCAACCGAGGAGCATCAAGGCCCCGGCGGCGAGCGCATGGCCGGTGCTGGCGGCCACGACCGGTACCGAGCAGCCGTAGAGGGTGCGCACCAACTCGCCGCCGTTGGCGACGAGGTTCACGATCGCCGACTGNTCGTCGGCCATCATCACGCCGAGGTCGAAACCGGCAGAGAACTTGCCCTCTCGGCCATGCACGACGACCGCTCCGATCTGGTCGTCGTTCTCCGCCTCGTGGATCGCGGTGAGGATGCCGTCGATCATGTCGAAGGACAAGGCGTTGGCCTTTCCGTCGTCGAGGTGGACGACGAGGACCTGGTCGCGGCGTTCGGTCGTGATGGCGCTCATGACGCGCAGCGTAGGTCAGACAGGACGGTCGGCGATGGTCGACGCGCTGGTCGGAGCCTCGCCGGTTTTCGGGGCGCCGAGCTTGCCTCGGACGTGGGCGTCGACGCGCGTGGCGCCGTAGCGAGATTCGCCATCGTCGACGAAGGCGGGGAGCGGGGCCACGACGACGTCAGGGTCGGGGTAGTGGAACCAGGCGACCGATCGTCGCCGTTCGGCGGCGCCGAGGGCCATCGGAACGACCCGATGGAGGGTTGAGGGCCAGGCGTCGTTGGTCCAGATGGCAAGGAGATCCCCCACGTTCATCAGCAGGTTGCCGGCGGCCGGGATCACATCGACCCACGAGCCGTCGGAGCCGACGATTTGCAGCCCGGGCACCGGGTCGGCGAGGAGCAGGGTGTAGGTCGTGTAGTCAGAGTGGGCGCCCATGCGGAGTTGTCCGTCGATGACGGCTTCGGTGCCGTCGGGACTCGGGCGGTAGTCGATGCATGCGAGCATGTCGGGGCCGTTGACGGAACGGGCTGCGAGTTCGGGCAGGCCGAGTACCTCGCCGAGCATCGTGTCGAGTCGGCGGCCGAGACGGCGGAATTCGGCGAGGGCTGCCTGGGCGGCGGGCCGGTAGGAGGGCACCGCGTCGGGCCATGGGGTCGGCTGCACGAGATCGGTCCAGCCGCCGGCGGGGGTGTCGGTTCCGGCGTTGAAGCTTTCGAAGAGGTCGGGAGGCGTTTCCTCGCCGAGTGAATAGGCGAGTGCCTCGCTTCCCCTCGCTCGGAAGCCGCGGTTGGCGAGCGGTTCGGGATGGACCGACCGGTGTTTTTCGGCGGCTGGCAGCGCAAAGAAGTCGTCGGCTGCAGTTCGGAGTTCGGCCATCGTGTCGGCTTCAAGGCCGTGGTTCTCGAGTTCGACGAAACCGAGCGTGGCGAGTCCCGAGGCAAGGTCCGCGGCGGCGGTGTTGGAGGCGAGATCGACGAGTGGGATCACGCTGTGATCGTAGGGTCTGGTGGGGTCTCGTCGTCGGTGGGCGCGCTCCTGTCGTTCGTCGCGGTCACCGCCCGACCCGAGGGATAATTCGCACGCCTGCGGATTACCCACTACGTTCGGCGCATGAATCGAACGTTGCTGGCGCCCGCGATGCGGTCGACGCTCGACACGGGAAGTGACCTCTTCCTCCAGAACCGGGAGGACATGAGCGAGCTGCTTGCGGTCCACGACGAGCTGCTCGAGATGGCGGCCACCGCCGGCGGGGAGAAGGCAATCAATCGTCATCGGAGCCGCGGCAAGCTCCAGATCCGTGAGCGCATCGCCGCCGCCCTCGATCCCGACACCCCGTTCCTCGAGATCACCCCGTTGGCTGGCTACGGCAGCGCGTACCACCTCGGCGGTGGCATGGTCGCCGGCATCGGCATCATCGCCGGTGTCGAGTGCGTGATCATGGGCAACGATCCGACGGTCGCCGCCGGTGCGCTCACGCCCTACGCCTCCAAGAAGTGGATGCGGGCACTCGAGATCGCCCGCGACAACCGCATCCCGTACATCAGTTTCGTCGAGTCCGCCGGTGGCGATCTCCGTCCCGGCGGCGAAGGAAACAAGCCGAAGAACGACGACAACCCACACGGGGCGGTCGGTTCCGCCGTTGTGCCAGCACATTTCGCGGAGACCGGTCGATTCTTTTACGAGATGATCGAACTCTCCAAGATGAAGATCCCGACGGTGTGTGTCACCTTCGGCTCGTCGACCGCTGGCGGGGCGTACCAGCCGGGTTTGAGCGATTACAACATCTTCATCAAGGAGCAGACCTATGCCTTCCTCGCCGGCCCACCGCTGGTGAAGATGGCCACCGGCGAAATCGCCGACTCCGAGACGATCGGTGGCGCGCAAAAGCACGCCGAGGTGTCCGGCCTAGCCGAGTACCTCGCTGATGACGAGATGGACGCCATCCGTCTGTGTCGCGAAGTGGTGTCGCATCTCAACTGGCGCAAGCCCGACGCAGCGCCGACGCTGCAGTCCGATCCGCCATCGCTTGATCCCGAAGAACTCCTCGGACTCGTCGGTAAGGATCTCGGCAAGCCGCTCGAGATCCGCGAGGTCATCGGTCGCGTTGTTGACGGCTCCCGGTTCGAAGAGTTCAAGCCCCGTTATGGCACCTCGATGGTCTGTGGCTGGGCGTCGATCCACGGCTATCCGGTGGGTGTGTTGGGCAACAACGGCGTGATCTACCCCGATTCGGCCCAGAAGGCCGCNCATTTCGTCCAGCTCTGCAACCACATCGACGTCCCGCTTGTGTTTTTCCAGAACATCACCGGCTTCATGGTCGGGAAGGACTTCGAGGCCGACGGGATCATCAAGAAGGGATCGCAGATGATCAATGCGGTCTCGAACTCGACCGTTCCGCACCTCACCGTCATCGTCGGTTCCTCGTACGGGGCTGGCACCTACGGCATGTCGGGTCGGGCCTTCGGCAATCGGTTCACGTTCTTGTGGCCCACGGCGAAGATCGCCGTGATGGGTCCGAAGCAGATCGCCGGCGTGATGGCCCAGGTCCGCCGGGGTCAGGCCGAACGCCAGGGCATCGAGTTCGATGAGGAAGCCGACGCGCAGATCGTCGCCGGCCACGAGGCCGCTCACGACAAGGGTTCGTTGGCGTTGCGAGCCACCGGTGCGATCAGCGACGACGGCATCATCGATCCGAGAGACACCAGAGACGTCCTGGGTATGTGTCTGAGCATCGTGCGCAATCGCCCGGTCGAGGGCGCCGAGGGGTACGGGGTGTTTCGACTGTGAGCACTCCCATCGCCCCGACCCCGATCCGGAGCGTGCTCGTCGCCAACCGCGGCGAGATCGCCCGCCGGGTCTTTCGTACCGCCCGATCGATGGGCATGCGCTGCATCGCCGTGTTCGCCGATGCTGATGCCGACGCCCCGTTCGTCCAGGAGGCCGACGAGGCCGTCCGATTGCCCGGTTCCTATCTCGACGCCGAGGCCGTCCTCGCCGC
>NZNH01000018.1 GCA_002694825.1 Acidimicrobiaceae bacterium
CGAGCCTGACAACGAGGTTGTGTGGCTTGAGTGCGCCACTGCTGAGGGCTTCATCACCCTCAACTGGGTGCGTTGGTGCAGCCCGGAACGCGATGAGTTGCTCTACGCTCAGCGCGCCACCGACGATCTTGACGCTCGCGTCGAGATGTGGCGGGAGATCCAGGCGGAGATGAACGAGTCCTACGCGTACATCTTCACCACCCACGCCAACTGGACCATCGGCTTCGGCGATCAGGTCAACAACCTGTGCGGCCAGACCGGCCCAGATGGAGAGACCCTGTTCTGTAACGACCAGGGACGGATGTTCTTCCACAACGTCTGGCTCGGCGAGGGCTGATCCAAGCAAGCCTTCGAATCGTCACCGACAGCACATCAAGATCTAGAGGAGTACGCACGTGGCTCGTTTCATCGCACGCCGTGTTGTGCAATTGATCCTGGTGTTGCTGTCGGTGACGTTCATCGCCTTCGGCGCCCTGAACTTTCTCGGCGACCCCCTCGTCAATATCGTCGGCCCGCTTGCGGCCATCGACTACTGCGACGAGGTGGAAGCGGGGCTCCGCGAGGACTCCTACACGTCCATCAACAACTCCAGGGGCGATTGCGAGATCATCGGTGAGGCCAAGGCTGATTTCGGTCTGGACAAGCCCGTCATTCAGCGGTACTTCACGTGGCTGGGCAACATCATCACCGGCGATCTCGGAACCTCGTTCCAGACCCAATTGCCGGTTAGTGAGATCATCGCCCAGAAGCTGCCGAAGTCACTGATGCTGATGGTGATGGCCCAGATCATTGCGCTGGCCGTTGCGATCCCCATTGGTGTGTATTCGGCCTATCGGGCGGGCAGAGCCGTCGATCGAGCGACCTCGGTGGCGTCGTTCGGTCTGCTCTCCATCCCGAACTTCGCGCTGGGCGTCATCGTCCTGCAGTTCTTCGCCCTTCGAAATCAATGGCTTCCCGCGTCCTTCGACGACACGTCCATCGGAACGCGGATCCACTCACTCATCCTGCCAGCAACCGTTCTCGGTCTCGGTATCGCCGCGACCTACCAGCGCCTCCTGCGCACCGACCTCCTCACCACGCTGCAGGAAGACTTCGTGCACATGGCCCGCGCGAAGGGCATGACCGACCGTCACATCATGACCCGCCATGCGCTGCGACCCTCGCTGTTCTCACTCATCACGGTGTTCGGCGTGAGCACCGGTGCGCTGATCGGCGGCTCGCTCGTGATCGAAGGCATCTTCTCGATTCCGGGCATCGGTTCGGAGATCGTCACCGCCGTGGTCCGTGACGACTTTCCGGTTGTGCTCGGCTCGGTGGTCGTGATCGCAACCGGCTTCGTCGTGATCAACTTCTTCGTTGATCTCCTCTACACCTGGCTCGACCCGCGAGTGCGTGCTTCATGACCAACTCCGTTGCCTTCACCACCGTGGTGGACGACATCGACGACGAGGCGCTCGACGACGCCTTCAAGAAGCGGCTCGGATTCGGGTTCTGGGTCGCCATCTCCTGGCTCGGGCTCGTCTCGCTCGCGGCGCTCCTCGCTCCGTGGCTGCCGATCGCTGATCCGAACGAGATCGCCAACGGTGCGCCACGCGATGGCATCCTCGGCGACAACTTCATGGGCACCGACGCGCTCGGACGCGATGTGTTTGCCCGCACGATCTGGGGAGCTCGGATTTCGCTCGGAGTTGGATTCCTCGGCATCCTTCTCGGGATCGTCGTCGGTGGTGCCATCGGGATCGCCGCCGGGTACTTCAAGGGCCTCACCGATCAGGTCATCAGTTTCGTGGTCTTCAGTCTCCTGTCGTTCCCGTCCCTCGTGCTCGCCTTGCTCATCACCGCATCGCTCAATCGCAGCTTCCTGACGGTGGCGATGACCCTCGGCATCGTCGGCATCGCCCCGATCAGTCGTCTCGCGCGCGCTACCACGATCCAGTTCGCCGAGCGCGAGTTCGTACAGGCAGCTCGAGTCATCGGGGCCAAGAGCCGACGCATCATCATCAAGGAACTGCTGCCCAACGTTTTGGTTCCGATGGGTGCGCTCACGCTTCTCGGCATGGGCATTTCCATCGTCGCTGAGGGCGGCCTCGCCTTCCTTGGCCTCTCGGTCGAGGGTGAGGCGATCTCGTGGGGCAAGTCGATCGTCGATGGTTCCCAAACTCGCGATCTCAACCAGAACTCGCACGTTGCCTTCGTGCCGATCTTCGCCATGTTCTTGACTGTGATGGCGCTGAACTTCGCCGGCGACCGGATCCGTGAATACACCGATGTCAGGGAGACGGCGTTCTGATGCCCGATCCGCAACTCACCGTCGAAGACCTCTACGTTCGGTTCCCGACCTCTCGAGGAACGGTCGAGGCCGTCAACGGCGTCAACTTCACCCTGGAAAAGGGGCAGATGCTCGGCATTGTCGGCGAGTCCGGCTCGGGCAAGTCGGTCACCGCCAAGACGCTCATGAATCTCCTGCCGCGCACAGCAGAGGTCGACGGCAACATCATCTTCGAGGGCGATGATGTCCGAGCCGTCGCCAAGGAGCGCCGCAAGCACTTCTGGGGCGTCAAGATGACGATGGTCTTCCAGGATCCGATGACCTCGCTCAACCCGGTGAAACGCTGCGGTGAGCAGATCACCGAAACGCTCCGCTACCACCTCGGCGACGACAAGGCGACGGCCAAGAAGAAAGCCATCGACCTGCTCGAGCAGGTCGGCGTCCCCGAGCCTTCCAAGCGCGTCGACCAATACCCACACGAACTTTCCGGCGGCCTGCGTCAGCGAGTCGTGATCGCGATGGCACTTGCCTGCGAGCCGTCGCTGCTAATCGCCGACGAACCCACGACTGCCGTCGACGTGACGGTGCAAAAGCGCCTTCTCGATCTGCTCGACGGCCTTCGCCGTGATCGAGGCATGTCGATGATCCTCATCACGCATGATCTCGGTGTCGCCCGAGGCCGCTGCGACGACGTGGCGGTGATGTACGGCGGTCGACTCGTCGAGCGGGCGCCCACCGAAACGCTTTTCGCCGACTCCCGGCACCCGTACACCGAGGCGTTGCTGCGCACGATCCCGCGCATCGATCAGCCGAGCCACACGCGACTCGAGCCGATCGCCGGCCGCCCACCGGAGCTCATCGATCCGGCTGAGGAGTGCGCCTTCGCGCCTCGCTGCCGTTACGCCCAGCCCGACTGCCTCGGAACAATCCCACCGGTCGGTGGCGTGAGGGGTCAACACGAATTCGCCTGCTTCCATCCGGCCAATACCGATCGGGGACGACAAGCGCTCGATGCGAATCTCGCCGCTGGTCAGACCGTGACCGGATTGCAGATCCAGGCCAATGCGGGAGTGAACTGATGGCCGGTACCGGACACGCTCCGCTGCGTGACGATCGCGACATCCTCTTGACGGTCCGGGATCTCGAAGTCGAGTTCCCCGTGGGCCGCCACGAGGTGGTGCATGCCGTGAGCGGCATCAGCTTCGATGTCGCCGAAGGCGAGACCCTCGGCATCGTGGGCGAATCGGGTTGCGGCAAGTCCACCGTTGCCAAGTCGATCATTCGCCTCAACGACATCAAGTCCGGAAGCATCGACTACCAGGGCAACGACCTCGCCCACATGGAAGGCGAGGCGCTCCGACAGATCCGTCCCGATCTACAGATGATCTTCCAGGACCCGATCTCGTCGCTCAACCCGCGTCGCAAGATCCGCGATGTCATCAGCGAGGGCATCGCGGTGTGGGGCAACACGAAGGGGTCCTGGTCGCAGGAACGCATCGAGGAACTGATGGTCGCGGTCGGGATCGACCCGAAATTCGGCGAACGCCGCCCGCACCAGTTCTCCGGTGGTCAGTGTCAACGCATCGGTATCGCTCGTGCGCTTGCCCTCGATCCGAAGGTGTTGATCTGCGACGAGCCGGTGTCCGCGCTCGACGTGTCGGTGCAGGCCCAAGTCCTCAACATTCTGGAGGATATGAAGGCCCGCTACGGCCTCACGTTGCTGTTCATCAGCCACGATCTCTCGGTCGTCAAGAACGTGTCCGATCGCATCATCGTGATGTACCTCGGCAAGGTTTGCGAGATCGGCAACGCCGACGAGCTCTACGAAAACCCCCGACACCCGTACACCCGTGCGCTGCTGGCGTCGATCCCTGAGCCGGCACCGACGGTCGATGTTAGTGAGGGCGATATCGAGGGTGAGCTTCCCTCGCCGATCCACCCGCCCGCGGGATGCCGGTTCAACACCCGGTGCCAGCACGCCACTGACATCTGTTTCACCGACGAACCGGTAATGCAGCAGGTCGGCGACAGCGACCACTACCTCGCCTGCCACCACCCGGTCGAGGTCGCGGTCTCCGTCGTCTAACGCTGGCGTCGAGGCTCGTCAGCGGCGAACCCAGACCGTCTTCGACGACACGGTCGAGGCACCTTCGATCGCCACCTCGACGACGTCCTCGTCGTTGAGCTTGCGGAGGTGTGAGAGCACCGAGCGGGCTGCGGGTTTGTGCAGCTCCTTGCGGACATCGGCGTAGAGCACGTCGACGATGTCGCGAGCAGACTTCGGGCCCGTGGCGAGCTGGGCCAGGATGCCGGCCTCGCGAGCGAGGCGATGGTCGAGGAGTGCTGCCACGAACTCGTGGTGCTCCTCGACCGGGGCACCGTGGGTGGGGTAGAGCCGCCGATCCTGGGGGCGGTCGAGTAGGACGCGCAGCGAGTCGAGATAGGCCCCGACATCGCCGTCGGGTGGCGGAATGATCGTCGTGGACCAGCCCATCACATGGTCGCCGGAGAGCACGGCGTGTTCCTCGTGCAGTGCGAAGCACAGGTGGTTGCTGATATGTCCGGGGGTGTGCAGCGCCTCGACGGTGTACCCGGGGCCGTTGACGATGTCGCCGTGGGCGAGTGCCGTCTCCGGATCGAAGTCGATGTCGGGTGCGTGCTTTCGCTGGAACTCCGGGTCGTCCTCGATCTGAGGCTCCTGCGTCTCGTCGGTCTCGCCGTCGCGTTCACCCTCATCATCGGTGTCGTCGTCGTGATCCTCGCCCTCGCCGAGGGCCGTGTCGGGGTGGGGCCCGAACCCGAGCACAGGTGCGCCGGTTGCATCGGACAGTGCTGCTGCGGCAGGGGAATGATCGCCATGGGTGTGGGTGATGAGGATGTGGCGAACGCGCTCGCCGTCGAGTGCCCGCAACAGCGCCTCGACGTGTTGCTCATCTCGTGGGCCCGGATCAACGACAGCGACGTCACCCCGCCCGATCACATAGGTGCCGGTGCCGTGGAAGGTGAACTTTGACGGGTTGCGACACACCATGCGGCGAAGCAACGGCGAGACATCGACCATCTCGCCGTAGTGGGGCTCGAAGTCGACGATGAACATGGGTCCGGCCATGCTCAGGCTCCCCGAGCGTGGCGGGCCTTGACCGTCTCCCGCCAGATGCGAATGGCGATGAAGGTGAGCCCGGCGAAGATCGTGAAGGCCGTGAGCAGTTGGGCGTAACCGCCACGGTCGCCCGGATTCTCCGGCTTCGGCCCAGCGGCGGGTGAGCCGATGATGCGCCCGGCGTCATCGTAGAAGTCGGCGTCGCTCGAGTCCTGGGCGAGTTCGATGACCGCCGAGAGCAGGGTCATCGTGGCGCTCATGTCTGGTTGACCTCACCGGTTGCCGCGTCGAGGTAGGCAGCCCCTTCACCACCACCGTCGACGGGGACCGCACAGCCGCTCATCCAGCGGGCGAGCGGTGAGACACAGAACAGCACCACATCGGCCACGTCGGCGGGTTCGCCCATACGGCCCAGCGGCAACATTGCGCCGACCGCATCGATGCCGGCCTGATCGCCGTAGAAGAGGTGTGCGTCCTCAGTGACGATCATGCCGACAACCGGGGCGATCACCCGGATCTTCGGGCCCCACTCGTGAGCGAGCGTCTCAGTCATGTTGATCAGCCCGGCCTTCGCGGCGCCGTAGGCGACACCCTTGGGGTTGGCCCGGGTGCCCGAGACCGAGGCGATGTTGACGATGACGCCGCCATCGTCCTGGGCCTGCATGATGTCGTGCACCGCTTGGCTGAAGAGCATCGGGGCCAGCAGGTTGAGGGCGACGATCTTTTCGTTGAAGCGAGGCGACACCGTGGCACTCTCGGCCGGTGGGGCGCCGCCGGCGTTGTTGACGAGGATGTCGACCCGACCCGTGCGCTCGATCGCGGCGTCGACCACGGCACCGACCTGCTCGGCATCTCGAACGTCAGCCGCGACGAAGTGGGCTTCGCGTCCGTTGGCGGTCACTGGCGTGTCGGGGGCGTTGCGGGCACAGACGATCACCTCGGCGCCGTGGTTGAGAAGGGTCGTCGCAATGACCCGGCCGAGGCCTTTCGTGCCGCCGGTGACGATCGCCGTGCGGCTGGTCAGATCGAGGGGATCGCTCACGTACACACCTCCGTCATGGTCACAATCGCCTCGGCGAATGCAGCATCGTTCAGCGCCGCGGCACGAGGATCATCGACGGGAAGGTCGCTCACGACGAAGTCGATCTCGAAGAGCAACGCTTCGAAGCCGGCATAGGCATCGGCCACGAGCCCGATTGCGTCGGTGGCCTCGTCAGGCGCGAGCGCCGCCGTCTGATCAAGGAGATCGACCGTGCTCCCGAGCACCACAATGAACTCCGCCGGCGGCTCTCCGGCCATCGTTGCCAGCATGGTGCGGGCGATGTTGTCGAGGAGCAGGTTGGCCTGCTCGACCCCCTCACAGAAGGTCGCCGGCGACCCGGCTGGTTCGGTGGTGGTCGTCGAGCTGGTCGAGCTCGTCGTCGTGGTGTCGGCCACATCTTGCGCACGGTCGGCGTCGTCGCCACACGCAACCGCCACGGCGGCGACCGAGACGATCAGGGTGATCAGGGCGAACGAGCGACGCATCGGTGGCGAGACTACCGTTCGGGCCGCTGATCTCGCATGGTGGGCTCTTCCCCGGGTACGGTCAGCTCCGATCTGACGCATCGTCAGAAACGGGCCCGACCAGAAGGGGAACGGCGTGGCCGACAAGCGCATGACCGAGGACGAGGTCGTCGCCGAGCTCAAGAGCGGGATGACGATCGGGATCGGCGGTTGGGGGTCGCGCCGCAAGCCGATGTCGCTGGTGCGGGCGATCCTCCGGAGCGACCTGACCGACCTCCACATCGTCAGCTACGGCGGCCCCGATGTCGGCATCCTCACCGCCGCCGGCAAGTGTCGCAGGGTCACCTACGGCTTCGTGTCGCTCGACTCGATCCCGCTCGAACCGCACTTCCGGGCAGTGCGCCAGGGCGGGCTGCTGCCCGACTTCATGGAACTCGACGAGGGCGCCTTCTATCTCGGCTTGATGGCCGCTGCCCATCGGGTGCCCTTCTATCCAACTCGGGCCGGCCTCGGCTCGGCCATGCTGAGCGAGAACCCCGAACTTCGCACCGTCACGTCGCCCTATGGCGACGGTGAGGAACTCGTCGCCATCCCCGCCTTCGAAATGGATGCCGTGCTGCTCCACATGAACCGTGCCGACGCGAAAGGCAACGGTCAGTTCCTCGGCCCCGACCTCTACTTCGACGATCTGTTCGCGATGGCCGGCGCGAAGACCTACATGTCGGCCGAGAAGATCATCCCTACTGAGGACTTTCTCCGCGAGGGCCCGGTCCACACGCTGAAGATCCCTCGCACGCACGTCGATGGCGTTGTCGAGGCTCCGATGGGAGCGCACTTCACGGAGTGCCCGCCCGACTACGGCCGCGATGAGGCGTTCCAGCGCGAGTACGCCGCCACTGCCAAGGATCCCGAGGCGTGGGCGCAGTTCCGGGCCGACTGGCTCGAACTCGAATCGCACGAGGCCTACCGAGCCAAGCTCGAAGAAAGGGGACGGGCGTGAGCGACACCACCGAAGCGACGCTCGCCGAGATCTGCATCGTCGCCCTCGCCGAGGCATTCCGTGGCGACGGCGAGGTGCTGTGCAACCCGATGGGCCCCGTGCCGGTGATTGCCGGTCGCCTCGCCCGAGCCACGTTCGAGCCCGATTTGATGCTCACCGACACGATTGCGTATGCGATCGAAGGAAATCTTCCGCTCGGCGGCGACCCGTCCGATGCCGTCGTCGAGTCGTACATGCCGTTTCGCACGATCTTCGATCAGGTCTGGTCGGGCAAGCGCCATGTCGTCATGGGAGCCCCCCAGATCGACCGCTATGGCAACCAGAACTTCGCAGCCATCGGTGACGACTATCGCAAGCCGAAGGCCCAATTGCTCGGTATGCGCGGCGCACCCGGCAACCTGATCAACCACGCCACCACCTACTGGATCCCCACGCAGGCCCGCTCCTTCGTCGAGTCGGTCGATGTCGTCAGCGGCCCCGGCAACGACACGATCGCTTCCTTGCCCGAGGCGACCGGACGGTTCCACGAAATTCGTCGGGTCGTCACCGACCTCGGCGCCTACGACTTCGAGACCAGCGACGGCACGATGCGGGTGCGGTCGTTGCACCCGGGTGTCACGCTCGAGCAGGCGCAGGAAGCCTCGGCGTTCGAACTCACCGTGACCGGTGAGGTTCCCGAGAGCCGACTGCCCACCGATGAGGAACGTCACCTCATCCGTGAGGTCTTCGACCCGAACGGTGTCCGAAACGGTGAGTTCCGCTGATGGATCTCGATCTCTCGCCGCAGTACGTCGCCTTCCGCGACGAGTGCCGCCAGTGGCTGTCCGACAATCACCCTGGCCGTATCGCGTCGATGGATACGGCCGTCGGCTTCGAGGAACACCGTGCATGGGAGAAGGTCCTATTCGACGCCGGCTGGTCGGTACCGGCATGGCCTTCGGTGTACGGCGGCCGCGACTGCGACCTGATCGAGTGGCTGATCTACGAAGAGGAGTACTGGCTGTCGGGCGTGCCCGGTCGGGTTAGCGCCAACGGTGTCAGCCTGCTCGCGCCCACGATCTTCAACTTCGGCACCCAGGAACAGCAGGATTTCTTCCTGCCTCGGATGGCGAGTGGTGAACACATCTGGGCCCAGGGCTGGAGCGAGCCCGAAGCGGGTTCCGACCTCGCCGGCATCAAGACCAGGGCGATCCTCGACGGCGATGACTTCATCCTCAACGGACAGAAGACCTGGTGCTCCCGTGGTGCCTTCGCCGACTGGATCTTCTGCATCGTGCGCACCGACCCTGAGGCCGAGCGCCACCAAGGACTCACCTATCTCCTTGTGCCCGCCGAGACGCCCGGGATGGAACGGCGGCCGATCGGCCGCCTCGACGGCGAGCCGGGCTTCGCCGAACTCTTCTTCGACGACGCCCGGGTGAGCGCCGAACACGTGCTCGGTGGTGTCGGCCAGGGGTGGGCCGTCGCGATGGCCGCCGCCGGCTCCGAACGAGGCCTCAGCCTGCGCAGCCCTGGCCGGTTCATGGCGGCTGCGGAACGTCTTCGGGCGCTGGCCGCCGACGTCACCGACCTTGACCCTCGCCTGCGAGACGAAGTGGTCGACGCATGGATCAAGGCGCAGGCCTATCGATGGAACACCTACCAGATGGCTGCCGATCTCATGGAAGGCGCCGAGATCGGCCCCGAGGCGAGCGAGGGCAAGGTCTTCTGGTCCGAACTCGACCTCGAACTCCATGCCACGGCCCTCCGGCTGATGGGACCGATGGGCGAAGTGGCCGATGCCGGAAACGACTGGCTCGATGGTTACGTCTTCGCCCTGTCGGGCCCGATCTACGCCGGCACCAACGAGATCCAGCGCAACATCGTCGCCGAGCGGGTGCTCGGCCTTCCGAGGCGGTGATGACATGAAGTTCAGCTTCACTGACGAACAGGACATGTTCCGCGACACGGTTCGCGAACTGTTCGCCGACCGATGCCCACCCGACGCCGTCCGTCAGAGCTGGGACAACGACGACGGTCGAGTCCCCGGCCTGTGGGCGGCGCTCGCCGAGATGGGTGTGCTCGCCGTGCTGGCGCCCGAGGCCGCAGGCGGCCTCGGCATGAACGAGGTCGACCTCGTCCGGATCCTCGAAGAGGCCGGCTACGCAGGTGTTCCCGAACCGCTCATCGAACACGTTGCCGTTGCCATCCCCGCACTGGCCGAAGCTGGTCACGCTGCCCTCGAGGCAGCAATCGCCGGCGACTCGACCATCACCCTCAACCTTTCGGGTGAGGTCATCGTCGGCGCGGCCGCCGACGCCGTGGTTCACCGAACCGGCGACACGCTCCAGCTCGTCACCGAGTGGCATGCCGACGAGGCGACGTCGATCGATCAGTCCCGCCGTCTCGGCGTGCTCACCGACATCACCGCTGCCGATCCGCTTGACGGCGCCGACCCCGAACTCGCCTTCGATCGAGCGGCGCTCGGCACGGCCGCCCAGTGCATCGGCGTGGCCCGTCGCCTCCTCGAGGCCACGGTCGAGTACGTCGCCGAGCGACACCAGTTCGGCAAACCGGTCGGTTCGTACCAGGCGGTCAAGCACCATCTCGCCAACGTGAAGATCGCCCTCGACTTTGCGGCCCCGCTCGTCTATCGAGCGGCCTGGTCGGTTGCCCACGTCGACGATCCGGTCGCCCGTGGCCGCGACGTGTCGATGGCGAAGGCACAGGCGTCGGAGGCGGTCGATCTTGCTGCTCGCCAGGCACTGCAATGTCACGGCGCTATCGGTTACACGTTCGAGTACGACCTCCAGCTGTGGTTGAAACGAGCGTGGACCCTCGCCGCCGCCCACGGCGACGTGCGGTTCCACCGCGACCGCGTCGCTGCCGCCATCGGCGTCTGAGTTCGAACAGCTGAGTTGTGCCGTCGGCTGATTCGACGCTTTCTCGCCACGAGCGAGCACAGCGACAGCTGTCGCAAAGCCGCCAGACGACTGCCTAACCTGCCGTAGTGTCCGAGCAACCACTGGTCGTGATCGTGATGGCCATGGAGGCCGAGGCTGCGCCGCTTCGGGCCTCCCTCGGCGCAGCACCCGCGGCGCTACCGGACTGGGCTTCGTCGCTGCCCGTTCGGCTCGCTGTCGCAGATCATGCGGGTGTCGACGCTGTTTTGGTCACCAACGGCACCGACCCTCGCACCGGCGTCGACTGCATTGGCTCGACGGCAGCGGCCCTTGCGACACAAGTTGCGCTTGATTACACCCGAACCGGCCTTGGGCGTCGACCCGATCTCGTGTTGACCGTCGGCACCGCTGGCGGGTGGAACCGGGCCGGAGCGTCGATCGGCGACGTCTACCTCGCCTGGGATCGTTTCGTATGTCACGACCGNCGCATCGATCTTCCCGGCTTCGACGCTTTTGGCCGAGCCGATCTTCCCGCCGCCGACCTGCGAGCTCACGCCGACGCTCTCGGTTGTCGGCTCGGGGTTGTCACGACCGGCGACAGCCTCGACGAGTCGCCGGAGGACGCAGCGCGAATTCACGCCTCGGGTGCCGAGGTGAAAGAGATGGAGGCGGCCGCCGTCGCTTGGATTGGTTCGCTACATGACGTGCCGGTCGGTGCCGTGAAGGCCATCACGGACCTGGTCGACTCGCCGGTCGCCACGGCCGAACAGTTCAGCGCCAATCTGGCGACGGCTGCTGATGCATTGCAGCGCACCACGCTGGCCCTGCTCGCCCGTCTCGGCGAAGAGATCGGCGCCGACGTCTGATGGCCAGTGACGACGCCCTCGCCGACGAGCTCCGTTCGCTCGCCCGGACCCTCCATGAGACGGTCGCCGATGACGAGCGTCGAGTCACCGCCCTCGACCTGCTGCGCGAGGCCAATGCGCTGCTCGCCACCGGCGAACGGCGCCTCCGTTGGTACGAGGTCGAGACTGATGGTGACGGCCGACGGGCTCGTACCCGCGAGCTCTCGGCCTTCTCGGGAACGATCAACGCAGTCGCACCACCGATGCGGATCGAGCAAGGGGAGCGAAACGGTTCGCCGTGCCTGCTCGGGCATGTCCGTCTCTCGCGACTGCGTGAGGGGCCTCCCGAAAGCGTTCACGGCGGTGTGATGGCGGGCCTGTTCGACGAACTGATGGGAGCTGCGCAGAGCCTGACCGGGCGCCCCGGTGGGGTCACCGGTCGTTTGACCATCCGCTACCGCGACCTGACGCCGCTCGACACCGACCTGGTCTTTCGGTGCTGGGTCGAACGCGATCGGGGGATGCGCGTCGACATGCGAGCCGAGTGCGTGCGTGCCGACACGCTCGACACCGATGCACCCGTCCGCACCGCCGAGGCCGAGGCGATCTTCGTGAGGCGCCGATGACGGAACGCCCCATGGTCACCATGGTCTGCACCGGCAACGCCGCCCGGTCCGTGATGGCGGCGCTCTTGTTGCGCGATCGACTTGGCGACGACGGCCCGGTTGAGGTCGCCAGCGCAGGGACACTCGTGCTGCCGGGCCACCCGATGAGCACCCGCACGCGCGCCGCGCTTGAGCGGCATGGTCTCGCCGACCCCCATCACCGGTCCCGGCAGCTCGAACTCGCCGACGTGCACCGCAGCTCGTTGCTCCTCGTCATGGAGCCGTCCCACATCCACTGGATGCAACGGCGTCTCCCGGAGGCGTTGCCGATCGCGTGTTCGTTGAAGCGGGCCGTGCAGCAGCTGCCGATGGTGAGCGGTTCGACGCTCGATGAGCGGGTCGCCGCACTCGACCTGGTCTCTCATGAGTTCCAACCATGGGAGGAAGTCATCGACCCGGGTGCCGGAGAGCAACCGGTATTCGATGCGTGCATCGACGAACTCAGCGGGCTGATCGACGAGCTCGCAGCGATTCTCGCGGGCCTCGCCCAGTGAGCACGCACCGTCGGGAGGGGTTCGTCCTCGCCGCAGCGGTCGGGATCGTGGGCGTGACCTTCGGTGTGCTCGCCGATGCCGCTGGTCTGTCGTTGGCGCAGGTTGTGGTCATGTCGGCGCTGGTCTTCACCGGTGCATCCCAGTTCGCCGCCGTGTCGGTCGTCGACACCGGTGGCTCGGGTGTCGCTGCGGTCGGCTCGGCGCTGCTGTTGGCCGCCCGCAACGCGCTCTACGGGCCGGTCGTCGCTCGCATTCTGCCTGCGGCGTGGATTCCGAGAGCGAGCTCGGCCCAGTTCGTGATCGACGAGACGACCGCAATGGCCTCCGTCCAGGAGACCGACGTCGACGCCCGCGATGCGTTCTGGTGGACGGCGATCTGGCTGTGGTCCTTATGGAACGTCGGATCGATCGGCGGTGCGCTTCTCGGCTCGGTCATCGGAGCGCCGGAGACGTGGGGTCTTGATGCGGCGTTCCCGGCGGCTTTCGTCGCCTTGCTCGGGCCGCATATCCGAAAAAGGCCNGGTCAGGTCGCCGCNGTGGTCGGAGCTGCGCTNGCGGTTGCGTTCACGCCGATCGCACCCGCCGGTGNCCCGCTCCTCGTGGCGGCACTTGCCGTGATCCCGGGCTGGCTGGTCGGGCGAGGGGAAGCGGCCNCATGAGCTGGCCCGCGCTGATCGTGTTGGTCGTGGGTGCCTACGGTTTGAAGGCCTTTGGCGTGCTCGTGCTCGGGCGGCCGGACTCGACCCTCGGCGCCCGGCTCGAACCCCTGACCTCCCTGATTCCTGCTGCACTCTTCGCCGGCCTGATCGCCGTGCAGACGGTCGGTGGNGACGAGACCCTCGTGCTCGACGCCCGGGTCTGGGGTGTGGCGGCCGGATCGGTGGCGGTATGGCGGAAGGCTCCGTTCGTGGTGGTGGTGCTCATCGCCATGGCTGTGACGGCGTTCGTCCGCTGGCAGACTTAGCGTCGATGGAGTCGATCGAACAGATCCGCGTCCGTGGGGGAGGGCCGCTCGAGGGAACCATTCCCGTCNGCGGCGCCAAGAACTCGGTCCTGAAGTTGATGGCGGCGACCCTGCTCGCGNAGGGCACGTANCACCTGCACAACGTGCCGCGCATCACCGATGTCGACCTNATGTCGNATCTGCTTTGCGCCACCGGCTGCAGCGTCGCCCGCGATGGCACGACCTTGCGCATCGATGTTCCCGCCGAGATCGAACCAGTGGCGCCCTACGAGATCGTCGAGCAGTTCCGTGCCTCGATCGTCGTCATGGGTCCGATGCTCGCCCGCTGTGGCGAGGCTCGGGTGGCCATGCCCGGCGGCGATGATTTCGGTCCCCGGCCGATCGACATGCACGTGCGTGGCCTGCAGGAACTCGGTGCCGAGTTCGACACGGCGCACGGCTACATCCACGCCCGTTCCCAGAATCTGCAGGGCGCCCGNGTGCTGCTCGAGTTCCCATCGGTTGGCGCAACCGAGAACCTCGTGATGGCTGCCGTGCGGGCGAAGGGCACGACCGTCATCGACAACGCCGCCCGCGAGCCCGAGATCGCCGACCTGTGCGAGTTGCTCAACAAGATGGGCGCGCAAATCATCGGCGCCGGCTCATCGACCATAACGATCGATGGTGTCGACTCCCAGGACGCGCTCCACAGCGCAGATCACACCGTCATCCCCGATCGCATCGAGGCCGCCACCTATCTCTGTGCTGTCGGTATCACCGGTGGCGAGATCACCGTCGCCGGCGCCCGTCACGAACACATGTCGATGCTGTGCCAGAAGCTCGGCGAGATGGGGATGCGGATCTCGCATGACCCCGACGGCATTTGGGCGCTCGCCCCACGGCGCATGACCTCAGCCGACTGCCAGTCCTTGCCCTATCCCGGCATCGCCACCGACTTCAAGCCCTTCCTCGTGACCTTGCTCGCCACCGCCGACGGTGTCGGCATCGTCACCGAGAACCTCTTCTCCGGCAGATTCCGCTATGTCGACGANCTCCGCCGNATGGGTGCCGACATCCGCACCGATTCACACCACGCCGTCATCCGCGGGGTAGAGAAGCTCTCGGGTGCGCCGGTACGGGCTCACGACATCCGCGCCGGCTCAGCGCTCGTGATCGCCGGTCTCGCCGCCGACGGCGAGACGATTGTGGCCGACGCCGACCATGTTGCCCGCGGCTACGACGACCTCGCCGGCAAGCTCCGCAGCATCGGCGGCGACGTCATCGCCGAATAACTCCTCCGCAGGTACGGCCGTCGTCTAGTCACCTCAGGTGGTGAGTTGGTGCTGTTCGGGTGGTGAGGCGGCCTGGTAGNGCTGTCTTCTTCGGCGTCGCCGGGGGTCGCCTCGGTTGCCGCGATGGGCGTGACCGTGGCAGGTGTGGCAGAGGAGCTCGAGGTTGGGGAGGTCGGTGCCGCCACCGTCGAGCCATTCGTGGAGGTGGTGGGCTTGGCAGCGGTCGATGGTGGCGCCGCAGCGGTTGCAGCCGCGGGTGGCGACGATCAAGGCACGCCACTGGGCTTCGGTGGCGAGCCGCTTCCGACGTCCTTGCCAGAAGGTGTGTCCGGCGCCGTCGAAGAGGTGTCCGATGACGTCGGCGGAGGGTCCGAGTTGCATGAGGACGGAGTCGGGGAGGGGTGTGCCGTCGAGCCAGGTGGCTGAGGGCTCGTCGAGGTTCCAGACGATGTGGACCTGGTGCTTGGGGTGCACCGGACCGTCCGCCGGCTCTTTGCAGATCAACTCGGCCAAGGCATCTGCCCGGCGTTGGGCATGGGTGCGTCCGTCGTCGGGGGAGCCGTTGCGGCCGCCGTCTTCGTGCCATATGCGGTCGGTGCGTCGTCGCCACGCGGCGAGGACCTGTTCGCCGGTGGCTTTGTCGAACCGTGCGTGGATCTCGACCGAGCCGTCGCCATGGGTCTTGTGCCAGCCCGCTCGACGGGCTCGCTGCTTCGCGTGGCGTTCTTCGGNCTCGGNCGCCGACGTGTGCTTGCCCACGAACTCGCGAGCCTTGCGTGCGAACAGATCGGTCGGCATTGCCTCGGCCGTCTTCACCAACGCCTCTGCAACCTCGGGCGTCACCTGCTCCGCTGCGTCCGCAACGATCGCTGCGTGTTCGACGTTGAGCCGACCCTCGGCCAACGACTCGGCCAGCGCCGGCATCTCCGCCAGGCCCCGGGCGGTCACCATGTCCTTCTTGGCTTGACGTTCGCTGCGCCGCCCGACAGAACGCCCGACAACCGCAGAGTCAGCCCCCGCATCACCAAGCGAATCCAGCGTGGCCTTGTGCGCCATCAACCGCTCATCCACCCGAGAACGAAGCCGCTCCAGATCGGCGATGCGGTCGCACAGTTCCGGGCGCGATAACGGCTGAGGATCCAACTCCNTCAGCCCGTCATGCANGCCCGCCAGATNGACCATACGGCCACACTACGAAGGNGGTGAGACACTCCCGGATGGGNCTGAGTCGGTCGCTTCCGCGGCCNCGGCGTCAGCCANTGTCTGGGCCCGCTTGCGGGCGATGCTCAACAGCCATGCGAAGATCAGCACGGGACCGGCGACCATGAGGATCTCGTCCCACCCGCCTTGGTGGGCCAACGTGAGGCTGTTCACACCGTGATCGTAGGCGTCGGGAATGCCGTTGCCNGTGTCGGCGTTGGACTCGGCAGATGCCAGACTTGGGCAGTTCCCCGATCGGAGACGATGTGCTCGAACAGGTCGAAAAAGTCATCAAGGCGATTCGTCCGGCCATCCAGGCTGACGAGGGTGACATCGAACTGGTCTCCGTCGACGAGGCGACCGGTGTCGTCACCGTNGAGTTGATGGGNGCNTGCGTCACCTGCCCGGCGTCGACGCANACNCTCAAGGCTGGCATNGAGCGGATCATGAAGGATCGCGTGGAAGGCGTNACCGAGGTGCTCGAGGTCAACGCNCTCGGNATGTCGGAGAGCCCCGTCCAGTTGTAGGCCGGGTCGAGCGAGTCCGACGACCAGCACCACCGTCAAGCGTGGGCGGCGAGGTGCAGCGCGTTCGAGATGAGCCCGAGGTGCGAGTACGCCTGCGGGTGGTTGCCGAGCGCCCGCCCGGTGGCCGGGTCGACCTCTTCGGCGATCAGGCCGGTCGGTCCGGCGAGATCGACATAGGCACGGAAGAGCTCACGGGCTGAGCCGAGGTCACCGATCTGAATCTTGGCGTCGATCAGCCATGAGGTCATCAGGTTGAAGCCGCCCTCTTCGCCGGGCAGGCCGTCCTCGTGCTTGTAGCGATAGACGGTGTCGCCGGAGCGCAGCGACGACTCGACGGCGTGGACGGTTGCGACATAGCGGGGATCATCGTTTTCGAGCATGCCGAACAAACCGATGGCGAGGACCGAGGCATCGATATCGGTGCCGTCGTAGGCCGTCGTGAACGAGCCGACCTCGTCGTTCCAGCCGTTGGCGATGATGTCGTCCTTGATCTCNTCGCGGAGNTTGACCCACTCGGGNCGTTCACGGCCGAACACCTNGNCNGCGATCTGGACNGCCCGGTCGACGGTGACCCAGCACATGACCTTGGAGTTCACGTGATGGCGNGGTGCGGACCGCACNTCCCAGATGCCCTGGTCGGGCTCCGTCCAGCGCTGCTCGACGGCGGCGACGAGGTCCTCGACGAGGCGCCAGTGGCGCGCCGATAGCGGGGCATCGATCTCACCGAGTTGATGGATGAGTTCGAGCACCGGGCCGAAGACATCGAGTTGGACCTGGTGGTCGGCGGCGTTGCCGACGCGCACCGGACGAGAGCCGGCGTAGCCCGGCAGCTCCTCGATGGTGGCCTCGGGCGGCAGCGCCGTGCCGTTGACGGTGTAAAGCGGCGAGAGGCGCTCGGGGCCGACCTCGGAGGCCTCGATGACCCGGAGGAGCCAGTCGAGGAGATCCATCGCCTCGTCGATCGAGCCGAGCTTCACGAGGGCGCCGGCCGAGAGCGAGGCGTCGCGGATCCAGCAGTAGCGGTAGTCCCAGTTGCGGACGCCGCCGATGAACTCGGGCAGGCTTGTCGTGGCGGCAGCCAGGATGGCGCCGGTCGGGCCGTAGCAGAGGGCCTTCAGCGTCAACGCCGAGCGGCGAATCAGGTCGTGATCGATGTCGACGAGGGTCTCGGGCAGTTCGAGACGGGCGACCCAGTCGGACCAGAACGAGTCGGTGGCCGCACGGCGGTCGGCCTCGGCCGTGCGATCCGGACGCAGTGACGCGGTNCCGCAGCGGAGTTCGAGCGTGACGGGACCAGCGCTGAGGTCGACCTCGGCGATCGCGGTCTGGTGCACACCAGCGTTCTCAATGGTCCACTCGATGCCCGGGGAGCGGAGCACGACGAGGTCAGCGGCATTTGTGACCTCGAGACCACCGTCGCGGTGTTCGAGTTGGGTGGGAAAGCGGCCGAAGTCGAGGCGTGGTGCGAACTCGATGCGAGCGGTGCCGGTGCCCTCGATCACCCGGATCAGGTCGGTGCGGCCTGCGATGCGCTTCGGGCGCCCTTCGGAGCAGTCGAGATAGTCGGTGACGCTCATCGACGGCCACGACGTGCGCAGGATGAGCGAATCGCCGACATAGGCCTGAGACGGCCTCCCGGCCGCAGCATCGTCGGCGGGACCGATCGAGAAGTGGCCGGCTGCAGGCCCGCCGAGGAGTTCGGCGAAGATCGCACCGGAGTCGATGCGGGGAACGCACAGCCAGGTGATGCGAGCATCGGGCGTGACGATCGCTGCAGTGCGCTGATCCGAGAGCATCGAGTGCTCATCGATGGGCGTGACACCGGCACCGGCGAGCCAGTCAGCCCGCCGGGTGGACAGGGCAGCGAGGAGGATGGCCACCTCCTCGGGTGAGTCGACCCGGAATGGGGCGGCTGTCTCACCCTCGCCGACCTTCACGCCGACATCGGGGCCGTGGAGTGTGCGGAATGCGTACTCGTCGGTGACATCGTCGCCGAGGAAGAGCACGGCGGTGGCGCCCACGGTGGCGCGCACGGTGCTGAGGGCCTTGCCTTTGTCGGTCGGGATGAGCAGCAGCTCGCAGACCTTCTTGCCGTGACGAATGTCGAGCTTCCCGATCGCNACGTGGATCCGCTCGATCTCGGCGACGACGGTCTCGNTCTCGTCNTCGTCGAGTGNGCGGTAGTGAACGGCGACCGACGCCGGTTTCTTCTCGAGCGAGAGCTTGGGATGATCGGCGACGAGTTGGCCAAGGGCATCAAGGAGTTCTGAGCGGCGTTCCTGAAGTTCCGGGTCGAGGTCGAGCGCGAAATCGATGTCGAACTCGCTGCCGTGGGAGCCGACGAGGTGGATCTCGGCCGGGAGGCGGCTGAGTGCGGCGAGGTCTCGCAGCGAGCGGCCGGAGATGACGGCGACGTCGGTCTGCGCCAGTGCGGCGAGGCCTCGCAGTGCCACCGAGGTCTCGCGCAGCGGCAGTGCGGTCATCGGGTCGTCGACGAGGGGCGCGATGGTGCCGTCGTAGTCGCAGGCGATCAGCAGGTGTGGCGTGGTGGCGAGCGCATGGATGCGATCGTCGAGTTCGGGGTCCCCGAGGACGTGACCGGCCATGGGCGCCGACGCTACTCCGGTGAGCGACGAAGGCTGCGCCGATTCAGGGAACTACGGTCAGCTTCGTGGGCACGTTCGAGGTCACCAACTGCTACCGGCACGAAGACCGCCGCTCGGGCGTTCTCTGCCAGCGATGCGACCGGCCGATCTGCGGTGCCTGCATGACCCAGGCATCGGTGGGGTTCCATTGTCCGGAGTGCACCGTCTCGGGCCGCCAGCAGGTTCACCGAGGTCCGATCGTCATCGACCCGGTCGCCACCAAGGCGCTGCTGGTCGTCAATGTCGCCATTTCGCTGGCCGTCATCGTCTCCGGTGGCGGCGCGCTCCCGGCTGCCGTCTTGCTCGACTTCGGTCTCGCCGGTCCGCCGCTCGATGTGAACGGTGAGGCGTATCGCATCCTCACCTCGGGGGTGTTGCACGACGGGCTGTTCCATCTCGGGGTCAACATGTACTCCCTCTGGATCGTCGGCCCGCTCGTCGAGCGGGCGCTGGGCGCGCCGCGGTTCATCGCCCTTTACTTCGCGTCGCTCATCGCTGGATCCTTCGGCGCGCTGCTCGTCGATCCGCTCAGCTTCACCGTTGGCGCGTCAGGGGCGATCTTCGGACTGTTCGGTGCTGCCACCGTCGTCGCGCTCGCCTCAGGCAACCGCGACATCGGCAACCGGCTCGGCGCGATCGTCGGCATCAACCTGGTGCTGACGTTCGCCGTGCCGGTGCTCTCGATCGGTGGTCACGTCGGCGGTCTGCTCGGCGGTGTCGCGCTCGCCGGGGCCTTCGTGCCGCAGGTCCGGGCGAAGCGGCCGGAGTGGGAGTCGATCGCCGTAGCGATGCTGCTGGTGGCGTTCTTTGCCGCCGGCGCCCTCTGGGCCGGGTCGCAGTGGCCCGACCCGCTCTTCTAGAGGGGCCAGACCACCGGACTCATATGTCAGCCGGAAGGGTGCTGATAGACGCTCACATGAACGTCAGATGACGTGGGCGGATGGTCCGAGCCGTCCGGGGGAGAGGGATTGAACGGGGAGCCGGACCATGTCGCCCACCTGCTCGTCCTAACGAACCCGACCGCGGCGGCGGATGCATCGAGCTGCTCCGGGGTCAGATAGCGAACGATCCACGGCCGCATCCGGTTGCCATCGGCTCGCATCTCGATGTGATGCCCTCGGATGACCTGCGCATCGGGGTCGTGTTTGGAGACGGTGAGCACGGCGGCGTCGGAGGTGATGTCGCGCACGGATACGCCGCCGTCGGTCATGCCGTCCTCGGGTGGGACGAATCCCTCGATGACGAGGACGCCGCCTGGCGCGAGAAGACCGAACACGCCCTCCAGACAGCGACGTTGGTCGTCGGGTGTGACGAGGTTGAAGAAGGTGTTGAAGGCTGCGAACGCAACCGTGTACGGGCCGGCGGCGGCAATCTCCTCGGCACCAGGTCCCTCGGCAAGGTGGGCCATGTCGGCGAGCACCGCAGTGACGGCGTCGGCGCCCGGCTTGTCGGCCAGCAGACGCAGCATCGACGGCGACGCGTCGATCCCGACGACGCGCACCCCGGCGGCGGCGAGCGGGATTGCGAGCCGGCCGGTGCCGACACCGAGTTCGAGCACCGGACCGTCGCCGGCGANCCGAGCGATCGTCGCCACTGTGGCGTNGACGTCGCTGACGTCGGCGTACCAGTCGTCGTAGACGTCGGCGAAGCTCTCGCCGTAGGTGTCGGCGCCGTAGCCGTCGTGTCCGGGGAGATCGATCACCGACACAGTGTGCCCGGTCGTAGGCTGATCCCATGGCGACGAGTGTCGACACCGAGGTGGTCGAGGTCTATCTCGACCACGCAGCGAGCACCCCGCTGCGCCCCGAGGCGCAGGCGGCCTGGCTCGATGCGTCGGCGCGGCATCACGCCAACCCGACCGGTGCCCACCGGGCAGCGCGCGCCGCTCGCCGGGCGCTCGACGATGCTCGCGACGAGATCGCTGCTGCGCTCGATCGGCCGCCAGCCGAGGTCGTGTTCACGTCCGGGGGCAGCGAGGCCGACAACCTCGCCATTCGCGGCGTCCTTCACGCGCAGGGTGGGGTCGCCGTCTGCTCGGCCGGTGAACATCACGCCGTGCTCGNACCAGTGGAGCACGCAGGGGGCCTCACAGTCGAACTCGAGGCCGACGGCACCGTCTCCCCCGACCGGCTCGCCGCGGTTCTCGACGCCGCCGGCCAGCCCGTCTCGGTCGTGTCGATCATGGCCATCAACAACGAGACGGGGGTGGTGAACGACATCCCAGCGCTGGTCGAGGTCACCCGACGTCACGCTCCCGGCGCGTGGTTTCACACCGATGCCGTCCAGGCGCTGGGGTGGATCGACCTTGCCGCCCATGTCGAGGATGCCGACCTGATCTCGATCACGGGTCACAAGTTCGGCGGGCCGGTCGGAACCGGTGCGCTCTTCGTTCGTCACGGGGTCGAACTTGATGCGCAGATCCTCGGGGGAGGCCAGGAGCGCGGTCGACGAGCGGGCACGCCCGACGTCGCCGGGGCGGCGGCCTTTGCGGCGGCTGCCACGGCCACGGTTGCCGCTCGCAACGCCGATGTCGTGCGCCTCGGCGCACTCCGAGATCGCCTCGTGGCGGGCCTCCGTGATCGGCTCGGTGAGGTCGTGACGCCCACCGTGCTCGATGGTGGAGCACCGGTCGCTGCCGGCATCGCTCATGTCGTGCTCGCCGATGTCGAGGCCGAAGCGCTGCTGTTCCTGCTCGATGCCGCCGGCCTGCGGGCGTCGGCAGCCTCGTCGTGCTCCAGCGGTGCGCAGGACCCATCCCACGTGCTCGCGGCGATGGGGGTCGATCGCCTGGTCGCCCAGGGGTCGTTGCGCCTGTCACTCGGCCATACCACCACCGAGGCCGACATCGAGGCGGCCCTCGAGCACATCCCGCCCGCAGTCGAACGGCTCCGCGCCCACGGAGGCGGCTGATGTCTCAGGGAGGTGACGCGTGAGCAGCCCGGTGATGGTCGCCATGTCGGGCGGGGTCGACTCGTCGGTTGCGGCCGCCTTGCTGATGGATGCCGGTCACGAGGTCGTCGGTGTCACCATGAAGCTCTGGGGCGGCCCGTCCGACACCGGCTGTTGCGCCGTTTCCGACGTCGACGACGCCCGCCGAGTCGCAGATCGACTCGGCATCGAACACCACGTCTTCAATTTCGGCGAGGACTTCGAACGCGACGTCATCGAGCCCTATGTCGCCGACCACGCCGCCGGACGGACACCCAATCCCTGTATCGAGTGCAACCGGCACCTCAAGTTCGATCGCCTAGTGCGTCGGGCCGATGCGCTCGGGTTCGACATGATCGCCACCGGACATCATGCCCGTGTCGTCTCGACCCCGGCCGGTCCTCGTCTGGGGCGTGGCGTCGACGCTGCGAAGGACCAGTCGTACGTCCTGCACGTCATCGAGGAGTCCGTTCTCGCTCGGATGCTGTTGCCGGTCGGTGAACTCACCAAGGCGGAGGTCCGCCGCCTCGCTATGGACCTCGACTTGCGCACCGCCCAGAAGCCCGAGAGTCAGGACGTCTGCTTCATCACCAACGAGCACGGCCGAGCGGCGTTCCTTGGTCAGCGCATTCCGCTGAAATCCGCCGCGGTCGTCGACCGTTCAGGCGAGCAGGTCGGTCAGGTCGACTCCGTTGAAATGGTCACGATCGGTCAGCGAAAGGGTCTCGGACTCGCGGGCGGCACCGACCCCAAATACGTGGTCGATGTCGATGTCACCGCCGAGGGTGATCGCCGGGTCATGATCGGCGAGAAGGCCGATCTTGTGGCGCCCGTGACCGAACTCGAGTCCTGGCGTTGGGTCGGCGAGCCGGTCGACGGCTCGCTCAGATTCCAGTGCTCAGCTCACGGACGAGTCGAGTCCGGCCGGATCGAGGACGGCCGTCGGGTCGTCTGGGATGAACCGCATCGCCGCATCGCTGCCGGGCAGTCGGTCGTCGGTTACGACGCCGACGATGTGGTGGTCGGCGGAGGGATCGCCGGTCGCACGCCGCTCTAGGCGATCGTTATCTCGCGCTCGAGCGCTGTGGCCATAACGGCGGTGGGGCGAGTCGGGGCGATGAGCAGGGAGCGCACGGTCTCGTTGTCGGTCGTCGTGCGCCCAGTGACGAACGACAGATCGGTCGCTGTCGCGAATCGAAGTTCGAGGGCGAGGCCCAGGGCGGCCGCAGTGATGTCCTTGGCGGTCGTGTCGGCCGGAGCAGGCGCAAGGCCGGCGATCTCGCGTTTCACGAACAGGACGGGTTCACGCAACTGGGTGGGGTCGTGCACGACGAGTCCGTTGGGCACGAAGACGAGGAACCGGTTGGTAAGCCGGTGGAGCGCATTGAGGGGGAACCAAGCCACGCCAAACCCGACGACGGTGACGATCGCGCCAGCGATCCAGCGCTCATCAGCGAGCAGCAGCGGACCGGCGGTGAGTCCCACGATCACGATGAGGACCGATGGGATGAGCGCAACGACGAGCACCGGCCCGGGCGCCCGGAGCGCAAACCGACGCTCGTCGCCGTAGCTGACGCCGTCGAGGAAGCGATCGGCGACGCCGGGCAGATTGACCGTGGCGACCGCCGTAATCGAGGCGACCAGGCCGACCGCAAGGGTGGCGGCGCCGGCATCGGTGTGGTTCGCATCGAGGTCCCACGCGGCCCAAAGGGTGCCGATGATGCCCCCTGCCGTGCCGACCCGAGCGATCGTCAGGGTGACGGGGCGGGGGACGGCGATCGCAAGCAGGATCACCAGCCAGGCGATCCACGCAGCCACGGAAACGGTGGCGCGGAACGGTTCGGTGGCGTCGCTCAGGGCCGTGCCGATCACGACACCAGCGCTGAACGGCTGCACGATCCAGACGGCGATGGCGATGGTGACCAGACGGACCGAACCGGTGGGTAGCGAGAGCGTCACCTCGCCAAACTATCCTCGCCGTCGATGGCACCCTCAGACGGAAACCCGGCGGCCGACCGCATCGACGAATTGCGGGCGACCCTCGACCACCACGCCAAGCAGTACTACGAACTCGACGCCCCCGAGATCCCCGACGCCGAATGGGATCGGCTCTACCGCGAGCTCGTTGCACTCGAGCAGGCCAATCCCGAGCTGATCACCCCGGACTCGATCACCCAGCGGGTTGGCGGCAGCGCTAACGAGGCGTTCGCGCCGGTCACCCACACCGTCCCGATGATGTCGCTGCACAACGCCTTCGACATCGACGATCTGCGCAGCTGGAATGAGCGAGCGCAGCGCCGCCTGGAGGGGCAGGCGGTGCCCCGGTTCGGTGTCGAGCTGAAGTTCGATGGCCTCGCCATCTCGCTGCGCTACGAGAACGGTGTCCTCGTCCAGGGCGCCACCCGGGGCGACGGCAAGGTCGGCGAGGACGTCACCCACAATGTTCGCACGATCGCCGATATCCCCGAGACGTTGCCGGGCGACGCTCCACCGCTGCTCGAAGTCCGAGGTGAGGTCTATCTGCAGTTGTCGGCGTTCGAGCGGCTCAACCAACGCCAGCGTGAGCTTGCCGCCGAGACCGGCAAAGAGCCCAAGCTCTACGTCAATCCCCGAAACACTGCCGCCGGTTCGTTGCGTCAGATCGACGCAGCCGTCACCTCAGAACGTGAGCTGTCGTTTTTCTGCTACCAGCTCGGTCTGGTCGAGGGCGGCCCCGAACTCAACTCGCACACCGAGACCCTTGCGTGGCTCGGATCGCTCGGCTTCCCGATCAACGAACACACGCAGTCGTTCGCCACGATCGACGATGTCGAGCAGCGCATCGCCGAGTTCCAGGCGATGCGCCACGACCTCGACTACGAGTTCGACGGTGTGGTGGTGAAGGTCGATCACCTCCGCCTCCAGGCCGAACTCGGTGCCGACGCCAAGGCCCCGCGTTGGGCGATCGCCTACAAACTCCCGCCCGAGGAGCAGACGACGACCTTGCTCGACATCGAAGTCTCGATCGGGCCGTCGGGTCGCGCCACCCCGTTCGCGGTGCTCGACCCGGTCTTCGTCGGCGGCGTCACCGTCGGCACCGCCACACTCCACAATCAGGATCAGGTGGCGGCGAAGGACGTCCGGCCAGGCGACACGGTGATCGTGCGGCGCGCAGGCGATGTGATCCCCGAGGTCGTCGGCCCGGTTCTGTCCGACCGCGACCCGTCATCGCAGCCCTGGGTGTTTCCCACGGACTGTCCGGTGTGCGGCGAGCGGCTGGTTCGTGATGAGGCCGCCGCCGCAACCCATTGCGTGAACTTCCACTGCGATCGCCAGATCCGCGGCCGTATCGAGCACTTTGTCGGGCGCTATGCCCTCGATATCGAATACCTCGGCGAGAAGAACATCGACCGATTCGTGAGCCTCGGCTTGCTCACCGACGTCGCCGACCTCTACACCCTCAACTTCGACAAGGTGCTCGAACTCGACCGCATCGGCGCCAAGTCGGTCGAAAATCTCAAGGCGTCCATCGAGGGCTCCAAGGCGCGCCCACTCGGCAATCTCCTCTTCGGTCTGCGCATTCCCGAGATCGGCCAGGTCAATGGCCAGACCCTCGCCGCCGCCTTCGGATCGATGGACGCCATCATGGCGGCATCGATCGAGGACATCGCCGCCGTCGACGGCTTCGGTCAGGTGATCGCCGAGGCGGTTCACGCCTGGTTCGAAACCGATCAGGCTCGTGATCTGATCGGCCGGCTGCAGGCTGCCGGCCTCACGATGGAGGCCGCCCAGGTCGATCGTTCGAAGGAACAGACACTCGAAGGCCAGGCGGTCGTGGTGAGCGGCACCCTCGAGCACTTCACCCGCGATGGCGCGAAGGAGGCGATCCTCGAGCGGGGCGGCAAATCGCCGGGGAGTGTCTCCAAGAAGACACTCGCTCTCGTCGTGGGTGCCGATCCCGGAGCGTCGAAGGTCACCAAGGCGGAAGAGGCCGGCGTGCCGATCCTCGATGAAGCCGGTTTCGTCGCCCTCCTCGAGACAGGGGAGTTGCCGGCGTGATCCGAGCTGTCTGTTGGGATGTCGGCGGAGTGTTCACCGGGAGCCCTCACGACGCGATCAGCGGGGTCGCCGCCGAGCATGGGCTCACCCATGCGCAGCTGTCGGGGGCCGTTTTCGGCGATCTCGCCGGCGAGCGCGGGCATCCTTGGCATGAGCTGGAGGTGGGGCGCCTGAGCCTGCGCGAGGCGTGGCCGCTGATCGAGGAACGCATCGCTGCGATCGGGATCGATCTATCGATGCGCGACATCATGCGGCGCATGGGTGCCGATCCCTTCGATCGCTCGATCGTGCACGACACGGCAGCCGCCTTTGCCGAGGCCGGTCTCACCCAGGCGGTCGTCACCAACAATGTTCGCGAGTTCGCCGACATGGGCGACGGGCGCGGGTGGCGGCGGATGGTGCCCATGGAGCACATGACGGTCGTCGTCGACAGTTCGGTGGTCGGGATGCGCAAGCCTGACGCCGAGATCTTCGCCCATCTCCTGAGCGAACTCGGTGTCGACGCCGACGAGGCCGTGCTCGTCGACGACACGCCGGTCAATCTCGACGGCGCCCGATCGGTCGGCATGCAGACGGTGCTGGTCGGCTCGGATCCGGCGCCGGCGATGACCGAGTTGCGCTCGCTGGTGCTCGGCGACTTGATCGACTGACGGCCTCGCTCAGCTGACGGTGAACGTCCAGTCGATCTGCTGGGTTGTTCCGGGATTGGCGATTTCCTCGAAGGTCGCGATCGCGCAGTTGCTGTCGGCCGCGAGTTGCTCGACGAGCTGCCCCGGGTTCGGCGTGAAGAGGTACTGCTGCAGGCCTTCGACATGGCGGACCTGGGATGTCACATCGACGGGAAAGCGGCAGGCTTCGTCGGGCGAGATCGTGAGCCGGACCAGCCGGTAGCCCGATGCGAGGTCGATGCCGACGGTCTGCTGTTGGAGGACCTCGTCGCCCCGGTTCGGGATGATGCGATCGATGGCCGGGTTCTGCGACACGGACATGTCACTGCCGTCGCCGTCGCTGACGAGGCCGGCGAAAACGAACATGGCGAAGCCGGCCAGGATCAGGCCAGCGAAGACGAGCTTTTGACGACGGGGCACCGAGTGATCGTGCCAGATTTTTGCGAGTTACTCGGAGCCGGGCGGTTCACAGCTCCACCCTCCCCGTGCCGGGAAGGTGGTCGCCCGTGCGTGGTTACGTCTCGGTGATCTCGTCGATGCGGGCGACGAGGCTCTTCACGACGTCGACATCGACCTCGGTGTCGTCGGGGACCGGCAGTGATTGGCCGGGCTGGGGCGCAAGGAGGGCAGCGAACGCGAGGACTTTCGACGAGTCACCGGTGAGCTTGACCTTGCCACCCATCAGCGCCGGCATCACGAGGGCGGGATCGCGGTCGACGAAGAGCTGTTTCGCGACCTCCCACGGCACCTCGATACCGAAGTCGGCGTTGTCGAGATGACCTTCCTCGATGGTGAGCGCCGGACCGGTGGTATCGATGTGGCCGAGAATGGCGCCGTCGCCGAAGGGCGGTTCGGTGACGGTGACGTTCGCAGCCAGATCGAACTCGACTTCACGGTCGTGTTCTGCGTACTCGGCGCGGAGTTCGCGCATGGCGGCGATCCACTCGGGGCTCAGAAACGGGTAGGGCATCGGCGACGAGCGTAGATGGAATGGAGCGGCGCCGTATCCTTGGGCGCCATGACGCAACGCATCACCCGTGATGAGGTGGTTCACGTGGCTCGGCTCGCCCGTCTGTCGTTGAGCGACGCCGAGATCGACGAATTCACCGGCCAGCTGGGGGACATCCTCGAGCACGCCGCCGATATCGAGGCGCTCGACGTCGGCGATGTCGAGCCGACATCGCACCCGCTTCCGATGGTGAACGTGCTGCGGCCCGATGAGCTGCGCCCGGCGCTTGATCGCGACCTTTTGCTGTCACAGGCTCCCGACGCGGAGGACGGTCAGTTCCGTGTCCCGCCGATCCTGGGGGAGGAGCCGTGAGCGCTCTTGATCTCGCCTCCGCCGTTCGTTCGGGTGAGCGCTCCGCGGTCGATGTGATCGACGAGCACCTCGCTCGTATCGATGCTCGCGACGGCGAGATCAACGCCTTCAATCTCGTCACCGCCGATGCTGCTCGTGAGGCGGCGGCTGCGATCGACGCTGCCGTTGCCTCAGGAAAGGATCCCGGCCCGCTCGCCGGTGTGCCGATCGCGATCAAGGACAACATGTGCACCACGGGCGTCGCCACAACGTGCTCGTCGAAAATCCTCGAGGGATGGGAACCGCCCTACGACGCCACGGTCGTGCAGCGAGTGGTGGCTGCGGGTGCGGTCATGGTCGGCAAGACCAACCTCGACGAGTTCGCGATGGGTTCGTCCACCGAGAACTCGGCGTTCGGCCCGACGAAGAATCCGCTCGACACGACTCGCGTCCCGGGTGGTTCGAGTGGCGGTTCGGCTGCAGCAGTCGCCGCTGACTTCGCCCCGCTGTCGCTGGGTTCCGATACCGGCGGTTCGATCCGCCAGCCAGCCGCGTTCTGCGGCCTCGTCGGCATGAAGCCGACGTACGGCGCTGTGAGCCGCTCCGGCCTGATCGCGTTCGGTTCGTCGCTTGACCAGATCGGCCCGTTCTCCAAGACGGTCGCCGAGTCGGCGGCACTGCTCGAGGCGATCGGCGGACACGATCCGCTCGATTCCACATCGATCGACCAGCCGGCGTTCGATCTCACCTCGGTGCTCGACCGCGGGGTCGAGGGCATGCGCATCGGCATCCTCCGTGAGTTGTCCGGAGGCGAGGGTGGTGTCGAGGGTCTTTCGGCCGACGTGATCGCTCGCACCAACGAGGCGGCCGCTGCGCTCGAGAAGGCCGGCGCCACCGTTGTCGAGGTCTCGGTGCCGTCGGCGACACTTGGCCTCTCGGCGTACTACCTGGTGGCTCCGGCCGAGGCGTCGTCGAACCTGAGCCGGTTCGACGGTGTGCGCTACGGACTCCGGGTCGATGCCTCGACCACGGGCGAGATGATGACCGCCACACGAACCGCCGGCTTTGGTCCCGAGGTGAAGCGTCGCATCATGCTCGGCACCTATGCCCTCTCGGCCGGCTACTACGACGCCTTCTATGGCAAGGCGCTCAAGGTTCGCACGATGATGCTGCAGGAGTTCGCGTCGGTGTACGCCGAGGTCGACCTCCTGCTCACCCCGACGGCACCCACGACGGCGTTCCCGCTGGGCGACCGCACCGCCGATCCGATGACGATGTACGTCAACGACGTTTGCACGATCCCCTCGAATCTCGTCGGGCATCCGGCGATCTCGGTGCCGTTCGGCGTCGGCGACGACGGTCTTCCCGTCGGGGTCCAGCTGCTCGGCCCGGCCCTGTCGGAACCCACGATCTATCAGGCGGCCGCCGCGCTCGAAGCCGCTGCCCCCGGCGAAGGGAGCCTGTCGTGACCGTGCACGAACCGTCCCTGCCCGAGGAGTGGGAGCTCGTCGTCGGCCTCGAGGTCCATGTCGAACTCGCCACGAAGACGAAATTGTTCTGCGGCTGTGAGAACAAATTCAGCCACATCCCCAACACGCTGACCTGCCCGACCTGTGTCGGCCTTCCCGGATCGCTGCCGGTGATGAACGAAAAGGCGGTCGAGTTCGCGATGCGGCTCGGCCGGGCGCTCGGTTGTGACATCCACCCGTCGGTCATGGCGAGGAAGAACTACTTCTACCCCGACATGGCCAAGGACTTTCAGACCACCCAGTACGACCAGCCGACCAACGCCGACGGCCAGCTCGCCCTCGCCGACGGCACGGTCGTCGGTATCGAGCGGGCCCACATCGAAGAGGACGCCGGCAAGACCACCCACGTCGGTGGCGGTGGTCGAATCAACGACGCCACCTACTCCCTGGTCGACTACAACCGCGCCGGTGTGCCGCTCGTCGAGATCGTGAGCCGGCCTGATATCCGCACCGTCGAGCACGCCAAGGCCTACGTCTCGGAGTTGCGCGACATCCTCCTCGCCATCGAGGTCAGCGACGCCAAGATGGAGGAGGGTTCGATGCGAGTCGACGCCAACGTCTCGGTGCGTCCGACGGGCTCCGACGAGCTGCGCACTCGCTGCGAGCTGAAGAACATCAACTCGGTGCGCTCGCTGGGCCGGGCGATCGAGTACGAGGCTCGCCGCCATGTCGATCTCTACACCAGCGGGGAGGCACCCCGGCAGGAGACTCGTCACTGGGACGAGGAGGGTGGCCGTTCGACCGCCGGCCGCTCCAAGGAGGATGCGGACGACTACCGGTATTTCCAGGAGCCCGACCTGGTGCCGCTCGCGCCGACCGCGGCGCAGATCGCCGAGATCGATGCTTCGATGCCGGTGCTACCGGCTGCTCGTCGGGCGCGGCTGGGGGAGCGTTCGTCGGTGGCCGACGAGGTCATCGTCACCGTCGTCGAACGTGGCCAAGACGGCCTTGCCCTCGGCGCGATCGAGGCCGGCGCCGATGCCGACAAGGTGCTCACCCGGATCCAGAACGATCTTGCCGTCGACGACTGGTCGGCCGTGACGAGTGAGTCGCTGGCGATGCTGATCCAGATGGAGACCGGCGGGGAACTCACGGCAACCCAGGCCAAGCAGGTCCTCGGTGAGATGGCGGCCGGCGAGCACGGCGGCGATCCCAAGGCGATCGCCGCTGCGCACGGGTTCGAGGCGATGGAGAGCGACGAGCTCGAAACGCTGGTCGATCAGCTGATCGTCGACCACCCCGATGAGTGGTCTCGCTTCGTCGGTGGCGACGACGGCGACAGCAAGAAGATGCAGGGGTTCTTCACCGGTCAGATCATGAAGGCGACCCAGGGGCAGGCCGACGGCCGAGCCGTTGCGCAACTGCTCGGTCAGAAATCCGCCGGCTGAGTTGTGATCAGGCCGCAGTCGGCCTGATCGAATGGCGACTCAGCGCACGGCGCCGGTGATCAGCCACGCGTCGGTGCGATAGCGGGCGTACAGGGCCGCACCGCGGACGGCCATCCAGGCGCCGAGTGCACCCCACAACCAGCCGATGCCGAGACCGAGCTCCAGTACAGCGAATGAGCCGGCAATGAGTACGGCGGTGGCGGCGACCATGGCGATGGCGAGGAAGCGCAGGTCTCCCGCGCCGATGAGGATGCCGTCGAGGGCGAAGACGATGCCGGCGATCGGCTGCCACAGCGCCACATGGATGAACAAGAACGCGACGAGCGAGATCACGGCCGGATCATTCGAGAAGAGGTCGGGCAGCACCGGGATCGAGGCGAGGACGAGCGCAAGGAAAACGAACCCGCCGAACCAGCCCCACTGGATCATGCGGTCCCCGAGGCGTCGGGCTTCGGCCGCGTCATCGGCACCGAGTGCGTGTCCGATCATCGCTTGCGCTGCGATCGCCACGGCATCGAGCGCAAAGGCGAGGGCCGACCAGATCTGGAACGCGATCTCGTGGGCGGCAAGATCAGCATCACCGAGTCGGGCTGCGACAGCGACGGTGACGGTGAGACCGCCTCGCAGAGCGGCAGTGCGAACGAGGAGATCGGCGCCTGCGCCGGCGAGTCGTCCGATGATGCGCCAGTCAGGGCTGAGTCCGACGCCATGTTCGGCGATTGCCCGGGCGATCCACACGAGGTACGCCATCGCTCCGACCCACTGGGCGATGACGGTCGAGAGCGCCGACGCTCCGATGCCGAAGTCGAGGCCGAAGATCAGCACGACCTCAACGACGAGGTTGAGCACGGCGGTTCCGATCGCAACATAGAGCGGCCGTTTGGTGTCCTGGAGGCCGCGGAGATAGCCGACCCCGGCGAGGGTCAACAGCATCGCCGGGAGGCCGAGGAGCGAGATACGGAGATAGATCTCCGCATTGATCGCGGTTTCGCCCTGCCCGCCCATCAACTCGATCAATGGGTTCCGGCAGAGGTAGNCGACGCCGGCGATGACAACACCGACGACGAAGGCGAGCCACAGGCTCTGCACCGCCTGGTGAGCGGCCTGCCGGTNCTNGCNGGCGCCGAGCAGACGGGCGACCGCCGAGGTGGTGCCGTAGGCGAGGAAGATGAAAACGGCGAAGGCGATCAGCAGGAGCGACGACGCCAGCGCAAGTCCGGCGAGTTGTGGGGTGCCGAGGTTCCCGACCACGGCGGTGTCGGCGAGGATGTAGAGCGGTTCGGCGACCAGCGCACCAAGCGCGGGTAGGGCCAGGGCGAGGATCCGCCGATCGGTCTCACCCCAACCGATGCGCGCCGTCAACCACCCCATCAGGAAGACGCTACGGCGCCCAAGCGCCGGTCGCTTCGTGGTGACGGCGGGCGGCGTCGGTCATCCACTCGGTGCGCCCTGCTCGAACCGCCGACGACGACACGTCGAGAAGTTCCGCCCCGACCGGGAGCGCATGCTCGTCGGGCACGTCGAAGCCGGTCCGAGGCGCAAGCGCAAGGGCTGGCAAGGCTGCGAGCGCAGCGTCACGGGCAGCATGGTCGGGGTACCAGGCGACGTCGTTCACCTGGGCCCACTTGTCCGCACCCATCACGACGACGTCGTACCCTCCAGCGATGTCGGCGATGAGTTGGTGTTCGGTGACGATCAGGCCAAGCCCGTCGACATCGGCAATCGACGCCTCGATGACCGCCAGGCGTTCCTCGAAGGGCGGCCGCATCACCGATTCCTTGCCGAGCGTGATCGTCGAGACGGCGAAGTCGACCCGGTGCAATCCGTGGTGCTCACGGGCAGTCAGGGCGATCTCGAGGTGGGCGACCGTGGGTGGGTTGAAGGAACCCGGGTACACGCCCAGGCGGGCGTCGGGGGGTGGGTGAAGGGCGGTCACGAGAACGAACGTTGCCATGTGATTCGGCGCCCGTCATACTGAGCGCCGTGANCAACGCTGTCGGCCTTCTCGTAGTAGTAGCCCGCTAGCACACGTTCGCGCCTCTCCAACCGACCTGATCGTGTGCCTCGACCTCCCCACAACGGGAGGTCGTTGTCGTTTTCGAACGATCCTGCGTTCTCGGCCGGTAGTTTTTGTCCGTCGCTCTGCGTCCAACATCTGGAAACCCATCTCATGACGAGCTCCAACCCCAACAACGGTGGCGAAGCACTGGTGAAAGCCCTCGAGTACGAGGGTGTCGACGTGATGTTCGGCCTGCCCGGCGGCGCGATCCTGCCGGTCTACGACCCGATCCTCGATTCGTCGATCCGCCACGTGCTCGTGCGTCACGAGCAGGGCGCCGGCCACATGGCCGAGGGGTACGCCCACGCCACCGGCAAACCCGGGGTGTGCATGGTCACCTCCGGCCCGGCTGCAACCAATGTCGTCACCCCGCTCGCCGATGCCATGCTCGATTCGGTTCCGATGGTGTGCATCACCGGCCAGGTTCCGCTTGCCGCAATCGGCACCGACGCGTTCCAGGAGTGCGACACCACCGGCATCACGATGGCGGTGACCAAGCACAACTTCCTCGTCACCGACGCCCAGGACATCCCGCGGATCATCCACGAGGCGTTCCACATTGCGACCACGGGCCGCCCCGGCCCCGTGTTGGTCGATATTCCGAAAGACATCGTCGACCCGACCAACCCGAAGTCGGCGATGACCTGGTACGACCCTGATTCCGTCCCGATGGAGCTGCCCGGCTACCGGCCCGTCATGGAGGGCGACCCGGCCCTCATCGAAGAAGCCGCTGCCCTGATCGCCCAGGCCGAGCGGCCGGTGCTCTATGTCGGCGGTGGTGTGCTCAAGGCCCGGGCCGCCGAACCGCTGCTCAAACTCGCCGAACTGCTGCAGATCCCGGTCGTCACCACCCTGATGGCCCGGGGTGCGTTCCCTGATCGCCACGAGCTCTGCCTCGGCATGCCCGGCATGCACGGCAACTACACCGCCGTCACCGCCATGCAAAAGAGCGACCTTCTCATCTCGCTCGGTGCCCGCTTCGACGATCGTGTCACCGGCAAGCTCGACGGCTTCGCCCCCACGGCGAAGATCATCCATGTCGACATCGACCCGGCGGAGCTCGGCAAGGTCCGGCAGTACAACGTCGGCATCCAGGGCGACTGCAAGCTCGTCATCGAGGGGCTCATCGAGGCCACGGAGAAACTCGGTACCTCGGCCCAGGCCGACCGCTCCGACTGGCGCTCCACCGTCTCCGGTTGGCAGGAGAAGTTCCCGCTCGTCTACGAGGATTCGCTGCCGGGCGACAAGCTCAAGCCGCAGTTCGTGATGGAACAACTGCGCGACGGCAACCCGCACGACACGATCCTGTGCTCGGGCGTCGGCCAGCACCAGATGCACGCCAGCCAGTTCTGGAAGTTCGACCATCCCTACACCTGGATCAACTCCGGAGGCCTGGGCACGATGGGCTTCTCGATCCCGGCGGCGATCGGTGCCAAGGCCGGGATGCCCGACCGGCGAGTGTGGGCGGTCGACGGCGATGGCAACTTCCAGATGACCGCCCAGGAGTTGGTCACGGCCACCGTCGAGGACATCCCGATCAAGGTCGCCCTCTTCAACAACAGCTATCTCGGCATGGTTCGCCAGTGGCAGGAGATGTTCTACGACGAGCGCTTCTCCGAGGTGCACCTCAGCGACAACGTCCCGGACTATGTGAAGTGGGCCGAGGCGATGGGCGCTGTCGGCATCCGGGTCGAGTCGCCGGAGGAGGTCGCCCCGGCGATCGCCAAGGCCAACGAGATCGACGACCGTTCGGTCGTCGTCGAGTTCGTCACCGACGCCCGGGAGAACGTGTTCCCGATGGTCCCGGCCGGCAAGAGCAACTCCGAGCTGGTCGTCGACCCGAGCCAGCAGCACCTGATCGACGGGGACGCCTCCGACAGCAACGCCGGGAAGGGAGCAGCGTCATGAACGTTTCGCCCACCAGCCCGCGCTGGCACACGATTGCCGTCACCGTCGAGAACAAGCCGGGCGTGCTCGCTCGCGTTGCCGGGCTGTTCTCCCGTCGTGGCTTCAACATCCACTCGTTGGCCGTCGCGCCCACCGAGAACGAGAAGTTCAGTCGCATCACCTTCACCGTCGACATCGAAGGCACGCCGCTCGATCAGGTGGTGAAGCAACTCGACAAGCTGATCAATGTGGTCGACATCTCCGAGCTCGATCCCGATGCGTCGGTCGAGCGTGAACTCATGCTCGTCATCGTCGAGGTGGGGGAGCAGCGCAAGGAGCTGATGGAGATCGTCGACGACTACCGCGCCTACGTCCTCAACGAGGGCGATGGCAAGGTCCTGATGTCGTGGTCGGCTCGCCCGGCACGTCTCGACGAGCTCGAAGCGCGGCTGCGTCCCTTCGGCATCGTCGACATGCAGCGCACCGGCCGCGTGGCCCTCCCGTCGCTCGGCGTCTGACGTTCCGAGGCTCAGTAGACGATGTCCAGCGCGTAGCGCAGCGCTTGGTCGAGCCGCGCCCGTGTGAGCTCATCGAGATGGCCGATGGCCTCGTCGTCGAGCGCGTCGACCGGCACGGTGATGACGTTGTCGCAGCTGACGACACACGCTTCGGGAAGCCCATGCTCGGAGCCCAGCTCGACCTCTGACCGGATTCCTCGGGCCGTACGCGTGATCGGTGCGCAGGTGATGGTGGTGAGCACCTCAATGGCTGCGTCGCGGGTGAGTACGCACACGGGACGGCGACCCGAGGGTGGGCCGAGGTCTGCCCAATAGATCTCGTTTCGGGCTACCACGCCGGGCCGGTCTCAGCAGCAAGTCTCCTGGCCGATTGGACCAGTGCAGGGTCGGCTGGGGTCCGGCGGTATGCGGCTTGAAGTTCCCGGTCGGCTTTGGCGAGCTGTTCAGCATCGAGCACGGCCTGGGCGCCACGCCGGATCAGCTCGGAGCGGTTTGTGCCGAGATNGGCTGCGAGTTCATCGAGNTGCTCAACGAGATCGTCATCGAGCTGAACGAGTACCTGACGTCGAGCCATGTCCATAGGGTAAACCATATGGTCGGGGTCTGACATCACCTCATGGCGATCGACCACTCGGTACTGCTGGATAGGGGCGACGTGCGAGAAACAGTCACGTATGAGGGGCGTGATCGCCCCCCAAGCTGCGCCCGTGGTCAGGCNGNTGTGTTGCGGGTCAGCGTCAGGTGATTNNCGATCCCGGCGACGCGATCCTGCTCGCGATGGTTGACATAGAGCACGCTCGTCTCGCTGCCGAGACAAATCCGCTCGACGAGGGCGAGCACGAGCTGCCGGTTCATGTCATCGAGGCCGAGGCACGGTTCGTCGAGGATCAGGAGCGGCGGGTGCTTCACCATGGCGCGAGCGATCAACACGAGGCGTTGGTCGCCGAACGAGAGCCGGTTGAACGGCTCGTCGGCTCGGTCGGACATGCCGAGCAG
>NZNH01000019.1 GCA_002694825.1 Acidimicrobiaceae bacterium
GGGGTACTCGCGAACCGGTACGCCATCGACCGGTTCGAGGGGCTTGCGAAGCGGCCAGTTGAGGTGGACAGGGCCTCGGCCTGCGCCCACGGACGACTCGAAGGCCCGGGTGGCGGCCAGGCGGGCAGCCGGCTCCGACCAATCGGACGGAACGGGCAGATCGGCAGCCCAGCGGACATTGGTGGTGTACATGCCGACCTGGTCGATCGTCTGGCCGGCACCCCAACCGCGCAGCTCCGGTGGGCGGTCGGCGGTGCACACGATCATCGGGACGCAGGCGTGGTTGGCCTCGACGACGGCGGGCAGATAGTTCGCCGCAGCGGTGCCGGAGGTGCAGATCAACACCGATGGACGACCCGACGCCTTGGCCTGACCGAGGGCGAAGAAGCCCGCCGAGCGTTCGTCGAGCTGGATGTGGGTGCGCAGCGCCGGGTGGGCGTGAAACGCGAGCGACAGTGGCGTTGAGCGCGAGCCCGGCGAGATAACGACATCGCGAACACCGAGCGCAGCGAGCTGACCGGCGAAGGCGGCGATGGGTCCGTAGACCGGATCGGACACAGGGATGCTTTCCGTCATCGAGCGGACTCCATCACATCGAGCAGAGCCCGGAGCTTCACGCCGGTCTCCGCGAGTTCGTCGTCGGGATCGGAATCGGCGACGATCCCGGCTCCGGAGAAGAGTTGTACCTGCGACTCGTCGACGAGAGCCGAGCGGAGAGCGACTCGCAGCTCGCCGTTGCCGTCGAGGTCGGTCCAGCCGACCGGCGCGGCGTACCAGCCGCGGTCGAAACGTTCGTTGGCGAGGATCCATTCGACCGCCGGATCCGATGGCGTGCCGCCGACGGCAGGGCTCGGGTGGAGCACATTGGCGACCCGGATCACGTCCATGTCGCTCACCCCACCGGAGCGGCGCTCGACGCGAGCGGTGATCGGGGTGCGGAGATGCTGGACGCGGGCGAGACGCATCACATCCGGTTCGACCGGGGTCTCGCCGACCAGGCCGAGCGTGGCGAGGCGGGCCGTGATGTCGTCGACGACGAACTGATGCTCGGCCCGGATCTTCGGCGAGGCCATCATCTCCGCGGCGAGTTCGGCATCGGATGTCTCGTCGCCACCGGTGCCGGTCGTGCCTGCGAGCGCCACGGTGGAGACCTCTCGACCATCGAGGGTGACGAGGCGTTCGGGCGAGGCGCCGATGAATGCCCGGTTACCGACACCGAAAGCGAAGGTCGCACAGGTCGGGAAGCGTTCGGCGAGGGCCCGCAGCACGGCGGGGGTGTCGATCGGCCCGCGGGTGAAGACCCGCGCAAGTACAACCTTGTCGAGCTCGCCCGAGCGGATGTCGCCGATCGCCTCGGCCACGAGCCGGACATAGTCGGGATCGTCGTGGGTGGCATCGCCTCGCACGATCTCACCGAGCACAGCGGGGGTGGGTGCGGGGGCGGCCGCCATCTCCTCGAGCCGGGCTTCGAGCATGTCGAGTGCGGCGCCTTCGTCGTCGCCCTCGTCGAGCGAGGTTGCGGCCAGCAGCCACGAACCGTCGGGCCGGTCGACGACGGTGACCTCGGGGAGGACCCATCGCGCATCGGGGAAACCGCTCCAATCCGGAGCGATGGGACGGGTACCGGTGGTGAAGGAGAAGCCGCCGACCATGACGGGCGCGGGTGCGTCGGCGGGTCCGTGACGACGGATCCGAGCACTCAGTGCGGCTCGTGCGGCCGACGCAGCGGAGAAGCGGGAGTCGCCATGCGGTTCGACGAGCTCGGCGGCGCCGAGCGCAACGAGGGCGAACTGCTCGTCGGGACGGATCCACAACGATCGGTGGTGATCGGTCGCGGCGGCGTAGATCGCGACCGGATCAACTCGTTCGTCGAGTTTGCGGGCGAAGACGACCACGCCGCCCCCGATCGGTGTGTCGTCGCCGAGGCGGGCGAGGGCACGGGTGCGCAGGGTGCGCTCGAAGTGCTGGCCGACGAGGTTCGATGCGACCGGCACGAGGCGATGCATCAGTGAGACGAGGTCGTCGTGGCCACCGCCTTCCGCGCCGTCCGCGTCGTGACGACGGCTGTTGCGTTTGAACAGTTCGATGGCGTCGTCGACGACGTTCTCGATGTGGGTGGCGTGCCGCATTGCGAGGGCGGTCAACTCCTCGAGCGATACCCCCTCGTTCACGAGTGTGCGAGCGGCGACGAGCATGTCGACGGCATCGGCGGCGAAGCGTTGATCGTCGCCCTCGCCGCTCGGGGTCAACAACCCGGCGCTCACGACGACGTCGATGAGGAACTCGGGGATCTCGGCGCGGCGGGCGAGTTCGGCCTTGTCGAGGTCGGGGTCGACAGCATTTTGCTGGGCGAGATCGACGAGCAGGCCGGAGCCGTCGCCGGCGGACAGTTCACGGATCTGGGCGAGGCTGAACCCTTGCTGGGCGAGCGAGCGGATCTCTTGGATCCGTTCGAGGTGGGCGTCGTCGTAGAACGCACGACGGCCCTCTCGCCTCGGTGGGGCGAGCAGCTTTTCGCGCTGGTANTACCGGATCGTGTCGACTGCGACCCCGGAGGAGTCGGCCAACTCTTCAACGTGGTAGTCCACGCTCTGATTGTAGGAGTATTTGCTCCCAGAGTGACCACTCGGACCGTCGTCNGACCAACGGTTTCCNGCCCACTAGGTTTCGGAGCGATGAGCTACGACGCCTCNGGGATGCTGTCCGACCCGCTCGACCCGNACGCCCCTCGCACGCGCAAACGCGACTATCCCGTCGTCGTCGCCCGCCGNGGNGTGGTNCTGGAGGATCGNACGACCGGCGTCGTCGGCGCNCTCGTGTCGTTCGCTCCCCCACGACTCGTGCTGCGCGACCGCTACGGCAAGGACCACACCGTCCGCTACGCCGACGGGTCGGTACGAGCCGACATCGACAACAAGGGTGTGCCCTGCAAGCTCGTCCTGCCCAAGACCGAACCCGAGGGGCCGAAGATCACCGCCAGCGGCTCGATCGACGCAGGCGATGTTCCCGCCCGAGTCGCCCGCGCCAGCCGAATCTGGGTCGAGGGCATCCACGACGCCGAACTCATCGAGAAGGTCTGGGGCGCCGACTTGCGCGTNGAGGGGGTCGTCGTCGAACAACTCGAGGGGGCGGACGATCTCGCCGAGCGNGTGCGAGGCTTTCGCCCCGGCGATCGCCGTCGCCTCGGCATCCTGCTCGACCACCTCGTCGACGGCTCGAAGGAGTCTCGGATCGCTGCCGAGATCGATGACCGCAACGTCAGGATCACCGGCCATCCCTACGTCGACATCTGGCAGGCCGTTAAGCCCTCGGTGATCGGCATCGACCACTGGCCCGAGGTCCCGAAGGGTCAGCCGTGGAAGGAAGGTGTGATCAGCGCCCTCGGGATCACGGCGACCCCCGCATCGTTCTGGAAGCACGTGCTCGGCAAGGTCACNTCNTGGAAGGACCTNGAGACGCCACTCCTCGGGGCCGTTGAGGAACTCATCGACTTTGTCGCGCCGCCGGAACCCTGAGCCGTCCGGAGAGTCGACCCGTCCACGACCGGCACCTACCCTGCCGTCATGACGCGGCAACCGAACATCGTCCTCATCAACTGTGACGATCTGGGGTACGGCGACCTCGGCTGTTACGGATCCGAGGTCCATGACACGCCTCGCATCGACGCCCTAGCCGATGAGGGCGTGCGGCTCACCAGCTTCTACATGGCGGCCCCGGTGTGCACACCGTCTCGCGGATCGATGCTGACCGGTTCGTATCCGAGCCGCATCGGCTTCGACGACTTCGGCGGGCTGCATGTGCTCTTCCCCGGGATGCGGTACGGACTCAATCCCGAGGAGCACACCATTGCCTCGGTGCTGAAGGACGCCGGGTACGTCACCGAGATCATCGGCAAGTGGCATTGCGGTGACCAACCCGAGTTTCTGCCGACCAACCACGGCTTCGACCGATGGTTCGGTCTGCCGTACAGCAACGACATGGGTACCCAAGTCAGCGACGCCATGCTCGAACACGCCGAGGCCCTGCGGGCGGCCGGCTTCACGCCTCCGCCGGTGCTGCCGTATCCGCCGCTGCCGTTGATGGATGGCGAGCAGGTCGTCGAGAAGCAGCCCGACCAGACGATGCTGACCCGTCGCTATGTCGAACGATCGGTCGAGTTCGTGCGCCACAACGTCGACCGGCCATTCTTTCTCTACTTCGCTCACATGCACGTCCACTTGCCGCTGTACGTGGAGGACACGTTCCACGGCGGCTCTCGCAACGGCCCCTACGGCGCCGCCGTCCACGCCATCGACTGGGCCACCGGCGTGCTGCTCGACGAACTCGACGCCCTCGGTCTCGCCGACGACACGATCGTCATCTTCACCAGCGACAACGGGGCGCTCGCCCGTCCGGGCGAGGGCAGCAACGCCCCGCTCCGCGGCACCAAGGGGCGCACCACGGAAGGCGGCATGCGGGTCCCGGCCATCATCCGCTGGCCGGGTGTCGTGCCGGCCGGAGTCGCGCACGATGAGCTGACCACGGCGATGGACCTCCTCCCTACGCTCGCCCGGTGGGCCGGCACCTCGGTGCCTGACGGCGTCGTCATCGACGGCCATGACATCACCGACGTCGTGATCGACGGTGCGACATCGCCGTACGAGACGTTCGCCTATTTCAACGGCACATCGCTCGACTCGGTTCGCGACCACCGCTACAAGCTTCGGCTCCTTCGCCGACACGGCAGGCAGCGCGAAGACATCACCGAGCTCTACGACCTCGTCGACGACATCGGTGAAACCACCGACATCAGCAGCGAGCATCCAGATGTCGTCGCTCGACTCCGGGCGGCCGCCGACCGCTTCCGTCGCGAACTCGGCGATGGCCACACCGGCGAGCCCGGCACCGACCGGCGCCCACAGGGGGTTGTCGACGAAGCGACCACCCTCTGTCTGCTCGACGACGACAATCCGATGGTGATCGCGGAGTACGACCTTCCCGACCGCGGGTAGCCACACCGGCCGTCTGTCACGCCCCCTGCCTACGATCAGAGCACGATGATCCAGGTCGACACCACGCCGTACGGCGCCGATGCCCACCGGGCACTGGCAGCCGAGATCGCCCGGCTGAAGGGCAGCGACCCGCTCCGTCCGGTGTCGGTCGTCGTCTCGTCCAACCCCATCGGTATTGCGGCTCGCCGAGCGCTCGGCCACGCCGGCGGAATCGCCGCCGTCACCTTCCTCACCCCGTACCGACTCGCCGAACTCCTCGGCGCTGCGGCGGTCGCCGCCACCGGACGGCGGCCCCTCTCCACCCCGGTGCTCGCCGGCGCAGTGCGAGCGGTGCTGGCCGACGAGCCGGGGCACTTCGGCGGGGTCGCCTCCCACCCGGCCACCGAGCGCTCGCTCGTGCGCGCACACCGGACCCTGTCCGAGGTGGGTCCCACCGGACTCGAACGCCTCGCTACCACATCACCCCGAACCGCCGACGTCGTGCGCGTGCACCGGGCGGTCAGCGAGCGGCTGCGGCCCAGGTTCAGCAACGAGCAGGATCTCGTCCGTGCCGCCGTCGATGCCGTCCCGACCTCACCTCCTGTGCTCGCCGATCTCGGCCCCACGATCCTCTTCCTCCCTCAGCGCCTCTCGTCGGGCCAGGCCCATCTGCTCCGGGCCATCGCCGAACACCACCACCTTTCGGTAATCGCGGGAATCACCGGCTCAGCCGAGGCCGATTCGGCCGTCCAGCGATCGGTCGAGTCGATCGGCGGTACGTGGCCGAGTGGCCCCACCGTCGTACCCGCCATCGCCGATCATGCGCTCAGCGTCTCCGACGCCGACGACGAGGTCCGCCACGCGCTCCGTCTCGTGGTCGATGCCGCCCGTCGCGGCACACCGCTCGGCCGTATCGCCGTGCTGTACGGCACCCGCGACCCGTACGCCCGACTGATCGGCGACGCGCTCGACGCCGCCGACATCCCCTGGTTCGGCTCGTCGATTCGCACCGCCGACACATCGCTCCTCGGCCGTTCGCTGCTCGCGCTCCTCGCCCTCCCCGATCACGATCTCTCCCGTCACGACGTCACCGCCTGGTTGGCCGGAGCCCCCATTCGTGGCGTCGACAACCGCCCGGCACCGGTCGCCGCGTGGGAGCGGGCCTCTCGGGCCGCCGGCGTCGTTGCCGGCCTCGAGCAGTGGGAGTCCCGACTCGAACGCCACGCCGACGATCTCGAAGGCGATGCCGCCCGAGCCGAACGCGACGACGAGCAGGAGTGGCGTGCCGAGCAGCTGCATCGCGACGCCGCGATTGCGCGAGGCCTCGCCGAGTTCATCACCACCCTCGCCCGGGCGCTGCAGCCTGGGCGGCAGGCATTCTCCTGGTCGGGCCTGGCGAACTGGTGTCGCTCACTCGTACGCACCTATCTGGGCGGCGAATCACTCCGGGGCGACTGGCCACCCGAGGAACAGGCCGCCGCCCAGCGCATCGATGCCGCCATCGACCGGCTTGGCGACCTCGACGGCATCGATCCCAACCCGTCGACGGCGGCCTTCCGCCGAGCCCTTCAACTCCAACTCGGCGACGACCTCGGCCGCCGAGGCACCTTCGGCAACGGCGTGCTCGTCGGCACGGCCGCCGCCGCGCTGGGCCTCGAACTCGACCAGGTGATCGTCGTTGGCATGGCGGAGGGTTCGTTCCCGGCCCGACGACGCGACGATCCGCTGCTCCCCGACCGCTACCGGGCGGTCGTCGGCCCCGATCTTCCCCAGCGCAGCGAACTCGTGCACGACGATCATCGGGCCCTGCTTGCCACCATGGCAGCGGCGAACCATGTGACCTTGACCTTCCCCCGGGGCGACTTGCGCCGCAACGCCGAGCGAGCGCCGTCACGCTGGCTGCTCGACACCACCGAGGCCCGCGACGGAGTGCGGCCCTCCGCCGAGCGCCTCGCCGCCAGCACCGGTGACTGGCTCGTTGAGGTCCCATCGTTCGTTGCCGGGCTCCGACGCACCGACTTCCCCACATCCGTGCAGGAGTACGACATCCGGTCGCTCCTCGACCACACCGAAGCGGGTCGCCCGTTCGCCGAATCGGCTGTGCCCGCCGCCCGGCCCGAAGTCCGGACCGGTGCCGAGCTCCTCACCGCCCGCCTGTCGTCCGACTACACCCGCTTCGACGGCAACCTCGCCACCGACGGCGACCTCCGTGGCGTCGTCCTTCCCGATCCGACCGGACCCGACCAGGTCGTGTCGGCCACCCGCTTGGAGAAGTGGGCCGTGTGCCCCCACGCCTACTTCGTCCGCTACGTCCTCGGCGTCTCGCCGGTGGAGGATCCCGAGGAGCAGTACCGGATCTCCCCCCTCACCCTTGGCTCGCTGGTGCACGACACGCTCGACACATGGATCACCGAGGCACTGCATTCGGGAACCATCCCCGAGCCCGGCACTGCCTGGCCCGAGACATCGGTCAGTCATCTACGCGAACTCGCCGAGCAGGAGGCGAGCCGGCTGCAGCAGCGCGGACTCGTCGGTCGGCGCGTCTACTGGGGACGCGACCATCAGGTCCTGCTGCGCGATCTCGAAGGCTTCGTCGACTTCGACACCACGCAGCGAGCGGCGTTCAGCAGCCGACCGATCGCCACCGAGCTGCCGTTCGGCATGCCCGGGTCCCCCACGCCACCGGTCGAGATCCCGCTCGCCGACGGTCGCACCCTCTCCGTGCGAGGCGCGATCGATCGTGTCGACGAGACCCCCGACGGCAGCGTGATCGTCATCGACTACAAAACCGGCTCGGCCCGCTCCTACAAGGACATCTCCGAGCACGACCCCACCCCCGGCGGCACCCATCTGCAGCTCGTGCTGTACAGCCTTGCCGCCCGCCAGATCCTGCACCGACCCGATGCGTCAAGCCGCGGCCTCTACTGGTTCGTCACGGCCAAGGGTGGATTCTCGACAGTCGGCTACCCCGTTACCCCCGAGATCGAGGCCGCCACCCTCGACACGGTCGGCCGAATCGTCGATGGCATCGCCGCAGGACACTTCCCCGCTCACCCAGCTGCCCCGGGATACCGGACCTGGGTCGACTGTCCGTACTGCGAACCCGACGCTCTCGGTCTGAGCCATCAGTACGCCGACTGGCAGCGGCTCGCCCTTCATCCCCAGCTCGCTGACTATGTCGATCTGTGCGGAGGCGACCGTGCCTGAACGTCTCCCCGTCGATCAGTCCCACCGCGACCGCATCGTCAAGGTCCGCGACACCAACCAGTTCGTCGAGGCAGGCGCCGGTTCCGGCAAGACACGCGCGCTCGTCGATCGGGTGGAGGCGCTCGTGCTCGACGATGCCATCCCCCTCGAACACCTCGCCGCGATCACCTTCACCGAGAAAGCCGCCGCCGAACTTCGAGACCGCGTCCGGCAGCGCTTCGAAGCGACCGCCCACGACAGCACTGTCGTCGACGATCCCCAACGCCGGGATCGGGCCGCCGAAGCGCTCCTCCAGCTCGACGGCGCCGCCATCGGCACCCTCCATTCCTTCGCGCAGCGTCTGCTGGGCGAGCATCCCGTCGAGGCCGGTCTGCCACCCGGCGTCGACGTCCTCGACGAGATCAGCAGCCAGGTCGAGTTCGAGCAGCGTTGGCAGGTGTTCCTCGACGCCCTGCTCGACGACGACACGATGGCCCACACACTGCTATGCCTCGAGGCGTGCGGTGTTCGACTCGATGACCTGCGCAGCCTCACCGTGCAGATGGCCGACAACTGGGATCTTGTGGAGGAGCGACTCGACTTCGATGCACCGACGCCTCCGACCTTCGATCGTTCGGGTCTCCTGACCCGCATCGACGACATTCTCGAACTGGGGCAGTACGCAGCCCACGACGATTCGCTGCTCGCTCGGTTCCCGGATCTCCGCGACAACCGCGCCGATCTCGCCGGCGCCCTCGACGACATCGACGCGCTGGCGATCGCTACCGACATGGGCAGCGCTCGCAAGGCGACGCGGACGATACGAGTCAGCAACAAGGGCAATAAGCACAAGTGGACCATCGACGTCGCCGACGTGAGGGCAGCCTTCGCCGATCTGATCGCCGCCTGCGACGATGCCGTCGCCGAGGTCACCACGGCGGCGCTCGCCCACATGGCCGCTCGGCTGGGTCGGTTCGTGCTCGACACCGCCGAGGAGCGGCGCGAGATCGGTCGGCTCGAGTTTCACGATCTGCTCGTCCGGGCGCGCCGCCTGTTGCGGAGTCCTGAGCACGGCGTTGCGGTCAGGCACTCGCTTGGCACGCGGTATCCCCGCCTGTTGCTCGACGAGTTCCAGGACACCGACCCGATCCAGATCGAACTCGCGGTCCTGATCGCGGCCGATCCCACCATCGACATCACCGGCAAGGCGTGGCACGAGATCGAGACCCGTCCTGGGAGCCTCTTCCTTGTCGGCGATCCGAAGCAGTCGATCTACCGGTTCCGACGGGCCGACATCGGCACCTTCCTCACCGCCCGAGAGCACATCTCGGATCGCCCCGCCCTCACCGTCAACTTCCGCACCACCAAGCCGATCATCACGTGGATCAACAAGGTCTTTGGCGAACTCATCGTCGCCGAGCCGGGAAGCCAGGCCGAGTATGTCGCCCTGTCGGCACATCGCCAGGAATCGGCACCTGTCGGTCCGGCCGTCGCCGTGCTCGGCGCCGAGACCCACGCGGAGAAGCTCAGCGCTGACGAATTGCGCGCCGTAGAGAGTCGCGACATCGCCGCTGCCGTGTCGGAGCTGCTCCATGGCCCCTCGCCATGGTCGGTCGACGATGGCGAAGGGGGCTGGCGGCCCGCCATCGCTAGCGATGTCTGCATCCTGCTTCCCTCACGTACAAGTCTGTCAGCGCTCGAGGCAGCCCTCACTGCGGTGGGTGTGCCGTACCGCGCTGAGACCTCATCGCTCGTCTACGCATCGCGCGAGATCCGTGAGGTCCTGCTCGCCTTGGCCGCCATCGCCGACCCGACCGACGAACTCGCCACCGTCGCTGCGCTCCGCTCGTTCGTCTACGGCTGTGGCGACGATGATCTCGCCCACTGGCGCCTCGGCGTGCGGGGCCGTTTCACCCTGCGAGCACCGATCCCCGAGGAGCATGAGTCCCACCCGGTTGCCCTCGGCCTGCAGCATCTCCAGCAGCTCCACGAGGCCCGTCTCTGGTCGACCCCGGCCGAACTTCTCGATCGACTGATACGCGAGCGAGGCGTGCTCGAGACCGCGATCGCCGGCGGCAACCCTCGCGATGTGTGGCGGCGGCTGCGCTTCGTGATCGATCAGGCTCGGGCCTGGGTCGATGCCGGCGGTGTCGATCTGCGGGCCTACCTCCGTTGGGCCCGCCTTCAGGGTGCCGACAATGCCCGGGTGTCGGAAACGGTGTTGCCGGAGACCGACGACGACAGTGTGCGGATCATGACCATCCACGGCTCGAAGGGTCTTGAGTTCCCGATCACCGTGCTGGCCGGTATGACCACCAAGATCCAGAAAGCGGATCGCGGCGCGTCGATCTCCTTCCCACCCGACAGCGACCCGGTATTGCGCTTGTCGTCGGTCGTCACCTCCAAGGGATACAGCACCTGGAAATCCACCGACGACCAGATGAACGAACATGAACGCCTCCGACTCCTCTACGTCGCCGCCACACGAGCACGCGATCACCTGATCGTCTCGCTGCATCGCACCGAGTCGACTGCGTCCACCGGAGCGTCGGTCATGGCCGGACCCGCCAACGAATGTGGGGTATCCACGCCGTTCGTCCCGACGATCGCGTCACGCCCGGCACTCCGTCCGCCTGAACCGGTGGCGATCCCCGATCGCGACACCTGGCTGACCGAACGCAGCGACGCACTCAAGCGGGCGAGCGCCCGGACCGTCGTCGCCGCCACCACCCTCGCCCGGGAGGCAGCCGAGGCCGCGGATCCCGGTCTCGACAAGCAGCCGCGCGATCTGGATCTGCCGCCGTGGCAGAAGGGCCGCTACGGCACGGCGGTCGGGCGGGCCGTGCACGGCGTGCTCCAGG
>NZNH01000020.1 GCA_002694825.1 Acidimicrobiaceae bacterium
TACTTCGTCACGGCGGGCGGCATCCTTCACAAAGCCAAGCTTCCCGGCATCCCGGGTATCGACACCTTCGAAGGCCACGCCTTCCACACGAGCCGATGGGATTACCGCTACACCGGCGGCTCCGCCACCGAACCAATGGACAAGCTGCGCGGCAAGAAAGTCGGCATCGTCGGGACTGGGGCCACTGCCGTGCAGGCCGTGCCTCAGCTGGCCAAGTACGCCGAAGAGCTCTACGTCTTCCAGCGCACGCCGGCGGCGATCGGTGTGCGCGACAACGGCCCCACCGACGTCGAATGGTTCCAGAGTCTCCAGCCAGGGTGGCACGCCGAACGGGTCGAGAACTTCACCCGTTGTGTCACCGGCGAGCAGCCCGGTGTCGATCTCGTGAAGGACGGCTGGACCAAGGTCAACTGGGTCAACACCCAGGACGCCTCATCCCCTGAGCACCGAGTGGAACTCGACATCATCGACTTCGAGATCATGGAGGAGATCCGGGCCCGAGTCGACGAGGTCATCGACGACCCGGAGACCGCCGAGAAGCTCAAGCCGTGGTACGGCAAACACTGCAAACGCATCACCTTCCACGACGAGTACCTGCCGACCTTCAACCTTCCGCATGTGCACCTGGTCGACACCGACGGCCAGGGCATCGAGCGGATCACGCCGACAGGCGCGGTTGTCGACGGCGAGGAATATGAACTCGATCTGATCGTTTTCGCCTCCGGCTTCGAGGTCACCACCGATCAACACCGCCGGCTCGGCTTCGACCCGGCGGGCCGCGACGGTGTGCGGCTCAGTGAGCGCTGGCACGACGGTGCGCACTCGCTGCACGGCATTCTCTCGGCGGAGTTCCCGAACCTGCTGATGCTCGGCATCGTGCAGGCCGGGTTCGGCACCAATTTCGTGCACTTCTTGCAGAACTCCGCCCGGCACGTCGCCTGGGTCATCGAGCACTGCGAGGGGGCAGGCATCAACACGATCGAGGCCACGCCGGAAGCCGAAGAGGGCTGGCTGATGGAGCTCTACATGGCGGTCGGCGGCATGCCCGATTACTCGGGCAACTGCACCCCCAGCTACTACAACTCTGAAGGCAACCGGGGGCCGAAGGCCGCCCGCAACCTCACCTACATCGGCAGTCTGCTCGACTACGACGGCTTCCTGCAGCGCTGGCGAGCGGATGCCGCCGAGACTGGCGAGTACCCCGGCGCCCGCACGACCTGATCGGTCGAGCCGGTCAGACACCGAGCAGGCCGGGAGCCTGCTCACGCACGAGCTTGTGCAAGGCATCACCCAAGTCGGGTCGGTCGCTCGGATTCAGTCGGTAGGCCGGTCCGTAGAGGCTGATCGACGCCACGGGGTCGGCTCCGGGTACCAGCACCGCAACGCCGTTGACCTCGAGGTCGAGCGCCTGGTCGGCCCAGGCGTAGCCGCGTTCGGCGCTCATACGGACGACGTCTCGGAGGGTTGCGGCGGCCGTGATGGTGAGTGGTGTGGCGGCCGGCAGGGGAGCGGCGGTGTAGGTGCCGAGGCGTTCGTCGTCCCATGACGTCATCAGCGCCAGGCCCGGCGCGACCAGATGGAAGTCGAGGCGTTCGCCGGTGGGGTCGGGTGCCTGGATCGCCGATGGCCCGAGCACGTTCGTGAGATACAGCGCGCCGGTGGGGGTGTCGACGGTGAGTGCAGCGCTCTCGCCGAACCGCTGAACGCACTCGACGAGCAGCGGTCGGAGTCGATCCTCGAGCGCAGCCGGTGGCGCTTCGTCGCCGGGGATCAGGGTGCCGAGGGCCGGCCCGCTCACCAGGCCTCCGACCCCGCTGCGGCTGAGCATGCCGAGTTCGACGAGTTGGGCGGCGAGCCGCGAGACCGTGGATCGGGGGAGCCCGCTGCGACGTCCAAGTTCACGCACACCGAGCGGTTCGTCGGCGGCGGCGACGAGCTGAAGGAGGAGGAACGAGCGCTCGATGGCGGACGTCGTTGACTCGGCCGGGCTGGTCGCCATACGCTGACCATACCATGAAGCAGGACGTCCCGCTCAGTAGGACATCCGGGGGTCGGACCCCCGACTTCTACGTCTATCCCGACCAGCCGCCAGCTTCCGCTGAGCTGGTGGGGGCCGTCGCCCGTCTCCGCTGGGCCGATGGTCTTGAACTCGACGCCTACGCGCTCTGGCTCTTCGAAAACCAGATGGGCGATGTCACCATCGAGGAACGCAGTCGAGAGTCGAAGTTCGACCCTGCTGATTTTCCCGCCGACGACGTGTTGCGCAACGTGGCCGTCTCGACCGGCGGTGATGTCATCGCCGAGTGGGCCGACGGCTCCACCTCGGTGCACCACAGCGGTTGGCTCCGTCATGTCGCAGAGCAGCGGCATCGTCCCGATGCCTTCCTGCCGGAGATCGAGGAGTGGACCACCGCCGAACTTCCGGCTCCGCCGACCCACAATGGTGCGGCGGTGCTGGACGACGACGGCATCCTGCTGTCGTTCCTGCACGACGCCGTACGCTACGGGCTCGCCCGACTCGAGAACCTGCCGCCCGAAAAGTCCTCGCTCGTCGCACTCGGCGAACGCATCGGCGCGCTACGCGACACCAACTTCGGTGTCACCTGGCCGGTGAGCGTCGACCTCAAGCCCACCTCCACCGCCAATACGCCGCTGCCGCTCCCACCCCACACCGATCTCCCGACGCGTGAGACACCGCCCGGCTTCCAAATGCTGCACTGCCTCGTCAACACGACCACCGGGGGGCTCAGCACCATGGCCGACGGACACGCGGTCGTTCGCCGGCTCGAAGCCGAGCACCCCGACGACTATGAGGCGCTCTGCACCCTCAACTGGATCTTCTTCAACCGATCGCCGCACCACGACCATCGCTGGTCAGGCCCGCTGATCGACCATGGCGCCCCCGGCATGCCGCTCACCATTCGCGCCTTTCATCCCGTGCGCGGTTTCCCCGACATGCCAATCGCTGACCAGCCTCGTGCGTATGCGGCCCTGCGCCGATTCAGCCAGCTCGCCGGCTGCGACGAGTTCCAGATGCGCTACGCGTTCCGGCCTGGCGATCTTGTGCTCTTCGACAACCGTCGCACCCTGCACGGACGCACCGCCATCGATGAGACCGGCGGTGTGCGAGAGTTGCACGGGACCTACATCGACCACGACGAGATCTACTCGCGCACCCGCGTGCTCACTCGTCATCGAACCGCCCGCGAGCTCGGGCTCGCCTAACGGCAAACAGATCAACCAACAGGGGAAACCACCATGCCCAGCGTCTTCATCACCTGCGCCGTCACCGGCGGCGGCGACACCGTCAACAAGTCGCCGCACGTCCCAGTCACGCCCGAGCAGATCGCCGACTCGGCGATCGAGGCGGCCAAAGCCGGCGCCGCGGTCGTGCACTGCCACGTTCGCGACCTCGACACGGGAGCCCAGAGCCGCGACCCGGACCTCTACAAAGAACTCACCGACCGCATTCGCTCGTCGGACACCGACGTCGTGCTCAACCTGACGGGTGGCACGGGTGCCGACCTCACCCTCGGCGGTGTTGAGAACCCGCTGCCGCTGAGCGAGGAGGGCACCGACATGGCCGGGGCCACCGAGCGCATGCGTCACGTTCGTGAGTGCCTGCCGGAGATCGCGACGATCGACATGGGCACGATGAACTTCGGCGAGGGCGACTACATCATGACGAACTCGACGTCACAGCTCGACGAGATCGCCCGCCAATTTCAGGACCTACCAGTACAGCCCGAGCTCGAGTGCTTCGACACCGGCCATCTCTGGTACGCCAAGAACCAGGAGGAGCGTGGCCTGTACGAAGGCAAGACCATGAACGCCCAGCTCTGCATGGGCGTGCCGTGGGGTGCGCCCGACGACATGAACACCCTGATGGCGATGGTCAACAATGTGCCATCGCACTGGCACAAGTCGGCGTTCTCCATCGGTCGCCGCCAGCTGGAGTACGTCGCCGCTGCGGCGCTTGTGGGCGCCAACATTCGCGTCGGCCTCGAGGACAACCTCTATCTCTCGAAGGGTGTGAAAGCCACCAACGCCCAACTCGTCGAGCGCGCCACGGTGATCCTCGAAGGCATGAACTTCAACGTCATGGGTCCCGACGAGGTGCGCGACATGCTCGATCTCAAGAAGGTCGTCTGATCCCGGTCACCGGGCACGCGTTCACGAAGGAGCGAGAACAATGAGTGAGCACGTCGCCATCGTCGGCGCCGGCGTTATCGGAGCGGCCTGGGCGGCACGCTTCGTGATGCACGGCATCGACGTCAAGATCTCCGACCCGAACCCGGAAGCCGGTCGCATTGTCGATGAGGTCCTCGACAACGCCCGAGCGGCCTGGGTCGATCTCGGCCTGCCTGACCCGACCGAGGGCAGTGTCAGTGTCGTCGGCTCGATCGCCGAGGCGGTCGAGGGCGCGATCCACGTCCAGGAAAGCGTTCCGGAAAACCCGGCCATCAAGGTGCCGATCCTCGAGCAGATCGCAGCGGCCTGTCCGTCCGACACCGTCATTGCGTCGTCGACCTCGGGCATCAAGCCCTCGGATCTCCAGCCCTCGATCACCAACCCGGAGCGGTTGGTTGTCGGCCATCCGTACAACCCGGTGTACCTCGTGCCGGTCGTCGAGGTCGTCGGTGGCGACCTCACCTCGCAGGACGCGATCGACGCAGCGATGGCGACCTACGACCGGGTGTCGATGAAGCCGATCCACGTCCGGGTCGAGATCGACGCCTTCATCGGCGATCGTCTTCTCGAGGCGGTGTGGCGCGAGGCGCTCTGGCTCGTGAACGACGGTGTCGCCACCACCCAGGAGATCGACGATGTCATGCGGTACGGCTTCGGTCTTCGGTGGGCGCAGATGGGCCTTTTCGAGACGTACCGCATCGCAGGCGGCGAGGGCGGCTTCGGTCACTTCATCCGTCAGTTCGGTCCGACGCTGTCGTGGCCGTGGACCAAATTGATGGACGTTCCCGAGCTCACCGACGAACTCGTCGACCGGCTCGAGTCCCAGTCCGATGAGCAGTCCGGTGCTCACAGCATCCGCGAGCTCGAACGCATCCGCGATCGCAATCTCGCTGGGATCATGCGGGCACTCGAGGAGAATGACTGGGGCGCTGGCAACACCCTGAAGACCCAGCGCGAACGCCTCGATGGCTGATCAGCAGCATGGGTTGGATGTTCGTCTAGGGGGTGTCCTCGATCGCTTTGACGTGGCGCAGCCAGAGGCCCCCACCGGGATGGGGCATCGGGGTGTAGCTGCGGTGACCGAGAAGGCGCTGAACACGCGGCGAGCAGTGGTCGAGATCGCCGAGTGGGAAATCGAGTGCGCAGCTCTCCTCAGGGGTCAGCCAGCCGGCAACGAAGCTCAGATGCATCGCCTTGCGCCAGCGATCAGCGGTGACGTTTGCGCCACCGCCATGGAAGACATAGCCCGAGTAGACGAGCGCATCGCCCGGGCCGAGTTCGGCAGGAACGGACTCGTGCTCGACCCGATAGTCGAGGTTTTCCCAGGTGTGGCTGCCGGGCACGACCCGCGTTGCGCCGAGTTCCTCGGTGACCTCCTCGAGACCGATCATGGCGCTGATCGTGATGTCGACCACGTTGGGCCAGGCTGAGCGCACGTACTCCCACCAATTATCGGCGTCACGGTGCAGGACTTGGGCCGCCTCGCCGGGCCCGATGTACATGATCTGCCCGGTGTTGACCCAGTACGACCCGCAGTGGGGGAGCAGGACGGCGTCGGCGATGGCGGCGAAGATCTCGTTGTCGAGCATGTCGAAGTAGGCGTCGTCGAGCAGCGGCAACGACGAGAAGCGCACCGTGTTGGCGCCGACGAATGCTGCGCCCGCCGCCCCCATTCCCTGCGTGGCGGAACCAGGCGGAAACTCGGGCACGCGTCGGTCGGCCGCGGCCGTCATCGCGTCGATCGTTGCCCGGTTGAACATGCCTTCGACGATGAGGCCGCCGTCCCGGCGGAAGGCCTCCAGCATGTCGTCGAGCGGGGCATCGGCGGGTAGGCGAACAAGAGACCGTGGTGACACACCCGTACTTNCGCGCAGCAGCGGACGCCAGGCATCTGGACCGCCCAGCGTGGTCGTGATCGATGCCGCTCCGTACGATGANCCCCCGATGAGCGAGCGGACGACGCGCACCCAGATCGAGGCCAACGTCGACGATCTCGATCCTCGGATCTGGCCCCGGGTCATCGAGCAGTTGCTGGCTGTCGGTGCTGACGATGCGTGGATCACGCCGATCGTGATGAAGAAGGGCCGTCCTGCGTTTACGCTCGGCGTGTTGTGCGGCGACGGCGTCGCCGACGAGGTGCGCCGCGTCATCTTCACCGAGACCAGTTCGATCGGCCTCCGCGAGACGATCGTGACCAAGCATGCGTTGCCGCGTTCGTTCACGTCGGTCGAGATCGGGGGGCACCCGATCGCCATCAAACGAGCTGACTTCGACGGTACCGAGGTCAATCGGAGCGTCGAGTGGGACGACGTCGTGCGGGTGGCGGATGCCCTTGGCATGTCGGCCAACGACGTACTCGTGGCTGCGCTTCAGGCCGGCCGAGAGCAGCAGGCATGAATCCCGAATCGACACGTGCGTCTGTCGAACGCGTGCTCGCCGACTGCGGCCCGGTCATCGTCGCCTGCAGCGGGGGTATCGACTCACTTTTGCTGGCGACGATCGCTCACCGCCGATCGCCATCGACAACCGTCGTCGCGCACACCGTCACCCCTGCGGTGCCCGGGGAGGGCACCGGCCGAGTCGTGATGCACGCCGAGCGCCGCGGTTGGACACTCGAGCTCGTTCGTTCCAATGAGTTCGAGGACGAGCGCTACCTCGCGAATCCGACCGACCGCTGTTACTTCTGCAAGACCAACCTGTATGCAGCGATCGCTCCGCTTCGCCATGCCGACATCGCACGAGCCGACGCCGTGATCGTGAGCGGTGCCAATACTGATGATCTGGGCGAGTACCGGCCCGGCCTTGATGCCGCTGCCGAGGCCGGGGTGCGACACCCGTTCGTCGAAGCCGGTGTCGGCAAGGCCGGTATTCGCGCCGTTGCCCGACACCTCGGCATCGTCGAGGCCGATCTTCCGTCCTCGCCATGCCTGGCGAGTCGGCTCTACACCGGTACCCGTGTCACCGAGGCCCGCCTCCGTTCGGTCGAGGCCGGCGAATCGGTGCTGCGTGCCGAGGGCTTCGAGATCGTCCGCTGTCGTCGTCGAGACGCCGCCGCAGTGGTCGAGCTGCCCATTGGCGACCGCGATCGAGTCACACCTGCGCTGCTCGACACCGTTCGTTCGGCGATGCAAGCCGTTGACCCTGAGCTCGAGTCGTTGACCCTCGACGATCGTCCCTACCGGCCCGGCCAGGCCGTCCTGCACGTCTCCGAAGGATCCCATGCACGTTCACGATGACCGACGACTCGATCGCATCGGGATGCCCGAGGCCGTGCTGTGTTCGGCAAAGTCCGATTCGCAGCTTCGGGTGATCGTCGACGAGCTCGCATCGACTGGCCAACCGACCTTGTTGACCAGGCTTCCTGCCGAGCGCCTCGGCTGCCTTTCGCCCGAGGTTGTCGAGCAGATCGACCACGACCCGNTCTCCGAGACGGGCATCCTCGGCGGGATGCAGNCGNGTCGGCCGGGCAAGGTCGCCATCGCCGCCGCCGGCACGTCGGATCAACGGGTTGCGACCGAGGCGGCCCGCACGCTCGAGTTCTCCGGGGTCGACGCCGAGGTGTTCGTCGACATCGGCGTCGCCGGTCTGTGGCGTCTNGAAGCNCGGCTGCCCGAGCTGCGCGCAGCCGACATCGTGATTGTCGTGGCCGGCATGGACGCGGCCCTGGTCTCCGTCATGGGTGGTCTTGTCGGCGCGCCGATCATCGGTGTGCCGACGTCGGTCGGTTACGGCGTGGCCGAAGGCGGCTCGACGGCACTCAACAGCGCCCTGGCGAGTTGTGCGCAGGGGGTGGCCGTCGTCAACATCGACAACGGCTTCGGTGCTGCGTGTGCTGCGGTTCGGATGCTGTCGTTGCTGGGCACGGACCGTTCCCGCTCGTGATGATCGGGTGGTTCGACGGTGGGGCGGGAGCGAGCGGCGACATGTTGCTCGGCGCCTTCGTCGGCGCAGGTGTGCCGCTCGAGGTGCCGTCGGCGTCGATCGGGACACTCGACCTCGGCGTCACGCTGTATTCCGAGCAGGTCCAGCGAGCGGGCCTCGACGCCACCCGGATCCATGTCGAGGTGCCCGACTCCACCGTCGTGCGGCATCTCCCCGACATCCTCGAGCTTTTCGCTCAGCTCGACGCCGGGGTGCGCACCATCGCCACGGCGGTTTTCGAGCGCCTCGCCGANGCCGAAGCTCGGGTGCACGGCACCTCGATCGACGAGGTCCACTTCCATGAGGTGGGAGCACTCGACTCGATCGCCGACATCGTCGGTGCTGCCGCGTGCGTCGTGCACCTCGGGCTTGACCGGATCCACTGTTCGGCTCTGAGCCTCGGCTCGGGTTCGACCCGGGGTGCCCACGGACCCATCCCGATCCCGGCGCCCGCCGTGCTCGAGGTGCTCACTGGGGTGGCCCCGATGCAGGCGGGCCCCGCTCCGTTCGAGAGCACGACACCGACCGGCGCTGCCGTGCTGGCGACGATTGTCGACACCTGGTGTCCGATGCCGCCGATGACTGTCACGGCGGTGGGCAAGGGGGCTGGCGGACGAGACAGCGATCAGGTCGCCAACGTCTTGCGGCTCGTCCTTGGTAGCCCGGCCTGACGCCGGCGCGACCTCAGCCCGTTGCGACTCGAGCTCGGAGACCGTCGAGGAAGAGTTCGACGAGTGCGTCGAAGCTGGCGTCGTGATCACCCCGGCCGAGGGCGTCGGCGGCCTGGAGCGTGACGAACCCGTGGAGTGATGCCCGCAGGGCACGACCGGCGCGGCGGGCGTCGTGATCGGTGAGGCCGTAGTGGGCGAGGATCGCGTCCATCGTCTCGACGGCGCCGATACCGGCCGACTTTCGTTCGGATCCGGCGACGGTGCGTAGGGTGAGGTCGTAGCGGCCGGGATGGGTTCGAGCCCATCCTCGATACGCCGTTGCGAATGCTCGAACGGCATCGTCGCCTGCGATACCGATGGCCGATGCCCGCAGGGTCTCGCCGAAGTCGGCCGTGGCGGCAATNGCAAGGTCGTCGAGCAAACCCCCCAGGCCGGCGACGTGGCTGTAGAGCGAGGGTGGCTGCACATCGAGGAGGTCGGCCACCGCCCGCAGGCTCACCCGCTCAACGCCGTCGCGGTCGATCACGGTGAACCCGGCGTTGATGACGTCGTCGTGGTCGAGTCCTCGCTTGCGGGCCATGCATNGAGANTACGACTTGAAGAACCNTAGATCAATGTCTAATCTACTTAGACACAGTTACTTCACCTGGAGCAGCCCATGAGCGAGCGCTACACGATCATCTCCGCCGACTCCCACGCCGGCGGCAACATGGCGGCCTACGAGGAATACCTCCCCGCCGAATGGCGCGACGCCTACGACGAATGGCGCGGTGGCTACACGAATCCCTACCGAGACCTCCAAGACGACGGACGCACCCGCAACTGGGACAACGAGCGCAGGGTCAGCGAGCAGTACGCCGACGGTGTCGTGGCCGAGATCACGTTCCCGAACACCGTGCCACCCTTCTACCCGACGGGTGCGCTGTTGGCCCGATCGCCCAAGAACAGCGAAGAGTTCGCCCGACGCAAAGCTGGACTCCAGTGCCACAACCGTTGGCTCAGCGACTGGTGCAGCGAGTACCCCGATCAGCGTCGAGGCCTGCCCCAGATCTTCCTCGAAGACCTCGATGACGCAATCAAGACGTTGACGTGGGCGGCCAACGAAGGCTTCAAGAGCTTCCTCATGCCCCACGTCGCCCCCGACGTCGACCTCCCCGGACTCTGGTCACCCGAATGGGACCGCCTGTGGGCCGCAGTGCAGGACCTCGACCTCGTCGTCACCCAGCACGGCGGCAACGGCACGCCCGACTACGGCAAGGACCCGGCCTCCGGCGTCATCTTCCTCATGGAGGTGCCGTTCTTCGCCCACCGCAACCTCGCCCACCTCACGATGAGCGGCGTGTTCGAGCGCTTCCCCAACCTCAAGTACGTCATGACCGAGCAGGGCGTGGCATGGGCCGTCGAGGAACTTCGTCGCATGGACGCCTACCACGCACAGATGAAACACGGCCGGGTCGGCGAACTCGGCTTCTCTGCCGACATCGTGTTGCCGCTCAAGCCGAGTGAGTACTTCGACCGCAATGTCTGGATCGGTGCGTCGTTCCCGTCGCCCGGCGAAGCCGAGGCGATGAAGCAACTCGGCACCCACAAGATCATGTGGGGCTCGGACTACCCGCACCACGAAGGCACCTACCCCTACAGCACCGAGTCACTCCGGCGAGCATTCCACTCCTGGGACGAGGCAGAGATGAAGCAGGTCCTGAGCGAGAACGCAGCCGAGGTCTATGCCTTCGATCTCGATGCACTCGCACCGCTCGCCGCCGAGCACGGGCCCACCATCGACGAGGTGAAGGTGCCGCTCGACGGCATTCCCAAGGGCGCGACCAGCCCGGCCTTCTTCAAGGCCTGAGCCAGGGTTCGACCGCGAACCCGGCGCCCCGAAGGAGTCGGGTGAAATTGTCTTCTCAGGGGTAGCGCGACGGTCGCGGTCCGTAATAGCCTGACCCGTTAGAGGCCCTCACACCTGACGGTGTGTCAGGCACTCGCCAGTGTCCGAATTGGGGGATTCGGACGACGACGGCGCTGCCCTACGAGGCGGCGCCGTCGTCGCGTCTGGACGCAGACGGTTCGCCCCGGAACAAGACCTGAGCCAGACTCAGCACTCGTGAGCGACACGCCAAAGGCCTACGACGGTTTCGACGGAGAGGTCGGACGGATCTTCTCGACGTCTGAACCGTCCTGGCCGACCTTCCCGACGGCGCCCACCGGTGCGCCCAACGTCATCGTGATGCTGGCCGACGATCTCGGGTTCGCCGACCTCGCCTGCTACGGCTCCGAGATCGACACGCCCAACCTCGACGCCCTCGCTGCCGGTGGTGTGCGCTACACCAACTTCCACGTCAATCCGATGTGCTCGCCGACGCGCGCCTCGATGCTCACCGGCCTCAATCACCACATGGCCGGCATGGGACACGTCGCTCACAGCGACCCCGGCTTCCCCGGCTACACCCATGAACTGCGTGACGATGCGGTCACGATGGCCGAACTGTTCCGCGACAACGGCTGGGCCTCGCTCATGGTCGGCAAATGGCACCTCTGCAAGGACGCGCATCTCTCCGATGCCGGTCCTCGCCACAGTTGGCCGCTGCAGAAGGGTTTCGAGCGGTACTACGGGATTCTCGACGGCTTCACGAACTTCCATCAGCCACACCGGCTCTACGAGGACAACCACCACATTCCGGTCGACCAGTACCCCGACGACTACTACTTCACCGACGACCTCACCGATCAGGCGATCCACATGATCGACGAGGTTCGGGCATCGCATCCCACCAAACCCTTCTTCATGTACTTCGCCCACGGGGCCGTCCATGCGCCGCTGCAGGCGAAGGTCGACGACATCGAGAAGTACCGCGGCGTGTACGACGCTGGCTGGGACGAGATCCGTCGGCAGCGCTACGAGCGTCAACTCGAGATGGGGGTCATTCCGTCTCACACCGAACTTCCGCCCCGCAATACCGAGGCGGGGCATGCCGTCGAGGCGTGGGACAACCTCAGCGACGACGAGAGGCAGATCTTCGCCCGCTACATGGAGATCTTCGCCGGGATGGTCGACAACATCGACCAGAACCTCGGCCGGCTCCGGGCCCACCTCGAGGCCATGGGGGAGTGGGACAACACGATCATCGTGTTCACCTCCGACAACGGCGGCTCGCGCGAAGGTCAGGAACTCGGCACGTCGGCGTACTTTCGCACCCTCGTCAGCCAGACCCGCCAGAACAGCCTCGACTCGGTGGATCTCGACCTTCCGAATCTCGGTGCCATGGGTGGGCCGACCAACCTGCCGCACTATCCGATGGGGTGGGCGATGGTGTCGAGCACGCCGTTCCGGCTCTACAAGATCAACACGCACCAGGGCGGGCATCAGGTGCCCTTCATCGTTCACTGGCCGGCCGGCCTTTCGGCCGCCGGTGAAGTGCGCACCCAGTACCAGCACATCACCGATCTGCTGCCGACGCTCGCCGAACTCTGCGGGGTCGAGGTGCCGACGACCAAGGGCGGCCGTCCGGTACCCGAACCGGCCGGCGCATCGATGGTGCCGACTCTCGACGACGGTGGCATCGCGACCACGCATCCCGAGCAGTACTACGAGCAGATCGGCCACCGCGGCTTCTATCGCGACGGCTGGTCGGCGGTCACCTGCCGTCAGCCCCGTGAGCCGTTCAGCGAAGAACAGTGGGAGCTGCACAACCTTCACGACGATCCGACGGAGACCAACGACCTCGCGGCCGAGCATCCGGAGAAGCTCAGAGAGCTCCAGGACGCCTGGGAGGATGCAGCCTGGGCCAACCAGGTCTTCCCGCTCGATGAGGGCAATTACGTGAAGATGATGGCCCAGCCGCCCTGGAACGCTGAGTTGGCCGAGCCGATCACCCTCCGTCCGGGCATGCCCACGGTCGAACGATGGCGTTCACTCCAGCTGATCTCGAGTCGAAGCTTCACGGTCGACATCGACGTCGATTTGGCCGACGGCGACGACGGCGTGCTCGTGGCCCACGGCGATCAGGGCGGTGGCTACTCGCTCGCCATCGACGACGGTCGCCTGATCCACGCCCATAACGGCTACGGCGAGATGACCATCGTCGACTGCGGTCCCGTCGCCGCCGGGCGCCACACGATCACGCTTGAGGTGGCCGACGTCGGCGACGTCACCTGGGAGCCGCGTGTCCTCGTCGACGGCGAGCAGGTCGCTGAGGCCGGTCAGGTTCCCCGGCTGATGGCGATGGCGCCCTTCGAAGGCATCGATGTCGGCATCGACCGGCGCTCACCGGTCAACTGGGAGCTCTACGAGCGCAAGGGGGTCGCCCGCTTCAGCGGCACGATCCATCGGGTCACGTTCACGCCCGGCGACCTCGCCCCCGACAACGGCAGCCAGTACCTCCAGATGCTCAAGGAGATGGGCACCAAGTACGAGTAGCCACGAAGCAGCGGAGCAAGGCGGCCCAGACCTCCGTGCTGGTACCGCTGATCTGTAAGCGTTTCGCTCCATCGGAAACGCCTCGTTGAACGCCATGTCCGTACATCTCACAGAACTCTCACCAAGTCGTGAGAAAGTGCGAGCATGGTCCGGATACGCATCGCTGAAGACGACCGTCGAGCCTCCTCGGGAGTATGGCTACTGATCGCGCTCCTGGTCGTCGCGCTGCTCGCCGTCGGCTGTAGCAGCAATGCGACCGATGAGCGTTCGGTTGAGGACCGCAGCGATGCGGGCGCTCCGGACGTAGATGAGCAACCAGACCCCGAATCCGCTCCGGAGTCCCCGGCGCTTGAGGACGAGGTGACCGAGGAGGCCGGCGATGCTGGCGAAGACGAGGAGGTGGAAGCCGACACCCCGCGTCCGTCGCTGCCGATCGGACCCGACGCTGCAGGCGCGGACGCTGACGACACCCCACCGGTGTTCCTCGACGATCGGATCATCGCTGCTGACCTGTGGGGTCCTGAGTTGGCGATCCTGTCCGCGGGAATGGGGTTCGACGGGGTGATCGGCCTCCCCGACACGGACCTCGAGACTGTCCGTGTCGCCGGAGGCTCCTACTACGTGCCCGAGTGCGCCGACGCCCCGATCGTCAGCGGGGCAACGGCGGCTGTGGTCGACGCGATGTACCGGGGCACGGCCGACGACTCGCCCGACTACGACGACGGTCTCCCAGTGGTGTTCACCTGGCCCGTGCTGGGTTCGACGGTGCACCCGGAGGACTTCTTGTTCACCCTCACCAATGGTGACCAGGTCGTGCCGAACTCCGCCGGCCTTGTGCCGAACTGGGAGCTCAACGAGCGAAACACGGTGGTCGTCTTCGGTGACTTCGGCAACCGAGGTGCGCCGGGAGAGGCCGACGCGGTCTACCCGGCCAAGCTCGAGATCGTGGACGACGGCACCCCGCTGCGCTTCCTCGGGCCTGATGGCGAAGAGAGCGGCGTCGGACTCACCTGGGAAGGTCAGGGTGCCACGGGCTACGGCACCGGGCCGCAACTCGTCGGGGCCAAGCTCAACCATGTCGGCGATGCGCCTGCCGGCGAAGGTGGCGCGCCCGTCTTCGAACGGGCGCTGTTGCCCAACGACGAGTTCGCGCTCTACGGCGGCGGTGACTTCCGCCTGCGCATGCTCACCTCGGGTGGCTTCACCCCGACTGGGATCACCGGGCTCACCCCCGACGCCTACGAACACCACTTCCGAGTGCACGCGACCGCAGAGGACGGTTCGACCGTCCTGCTCTCCGAGAGCGGGGTCGACTACAGGGTCGCCGGGGGCACGCTGCGAGTCCTTGGTCTTGCGGACCTTGGCCAGCCGCTCGGAGACGGCGTTGTCTACGACGACTGCTACGCCGAGGACGTCGACAACCAGATCGACATCATCCTGGAAGGTGACGATGCCGCCGCACGCTCGATTACTCACGTCGAAGTGCCATCGAGCGGCGACTATCTCCCGCTCTACAACCCCGGAGGACCTGGTCCGGAGCCGTTCCCAGGGGTGCGCTACAGCGAGCCGAGCCCCTATGACCTCGAACCGGTCGTCATCGCCCTCGACGATCCACTCCGGGTGAGTAACGCGCCATAGCTCGCTCGGAGGTGACGCCCGTCGACGCGCTCGCCCGATCCAGATGTGCCGTTCTACGATCCGCGTATGGGTATCAACTTTGTGGATCCACGCGGTGAGTCGGCGATCGAGCCGGAGCAGTACAAGCTCGCCACCTCATTGGACCCCGGCACGACGGTGGGGTTGTTGGCGAACGGTTTCCCCGACTCTGTCGAGTTTCTCGAAGCGGTCGGCGAAGCGATCACCGCACGACGGCCCGGCATCGAGCTCGCACGCTGGAACAAGGGCGACGCCTCGGCCATCGCCAACGACGCCATGCTCGGCGAGATCGAAGCCGAGTGTGCGGCGGTGGTCGCCGCCTACGGGCATTGAGGGAGCTGCACGACCGGCACCGTGCGTGACGGCATCAACATGGCTCGCCGAGACATCCCGGCGGTCGCCCTCGTCACCGACGAGTTCTGGGCCCAGGGCGACTTCATCGCCACCTCGTTCGGCATGCCCGACATCCCGCGGGTACAGCTCCCGCACCCCGTGGCGGGCACCGGGACCGACAACCATCGCCTGGTCGCCGAGAAGATCGCCGCTGAGCTTGTCGCCGCGCTCGAGGGTTCGTGATGGCCGTCCTGCTCACCGCCGACGATGAGGCTGCGGCCCTCGAACAGCTCCACGAACTCGGCTGTACCGACGGCCTCCCCGTCATCGTCCCCACGCCCGAGCGGGTCGAGCGCATGGTGCTCGCCGTTGGTCACCCGGCCGAGACCGCACTCGGCGAGATGGGCCCGCTCCAGGGGGTGTGCACGGTCGAGAAGCTCGCAGCGGCGGCCGTGATGGCCGGGTGTCTGCCCGACCACATGCCGATCGTCGTGGCGTCGGCCCTGGCGATGATGGACCCGGCGTTCGATTTGGCCGAGATGCAGGGCACCACTCACGCCACCGCACCGCTGATCATCGTCAACGGTCCGGCCCGCGCAATGTGTGGTGTCGCCTCGGGATACGGCGCCCTCGGCCCCGGCCATCGCGCCAATGCGTCGATCGGGCGGGCGATCCGATTGGCGATGATCAACATCGGCGGGGCCCGACCCGGCACGTCCGACATGGCCCTGCTCGGTCACGGCGGGAAGTTCGGCCAGTGCCTGGGTGAGGACGAAGCGCACAGCCCGTTCGCACCGCTCCACACGAGTCGGGGCTTCGCCGCCGAGGACTCGGCCGTCACGGTCATCGGCACTGAGCCTCCGCAGTCGGTGGCGCACGTTGCCGGAAGCGACATCGAGCGATCGAGCGAACGTCTCATCGAACTCCTGGCGGCATCGGTCGCCGGTGTCGGTTCGAACAACGCCTGGCTGGGCGGCGGGCAGGCCGTGATCGTGCTGACGCCCGACCACATCGGGGAACTGGCCGAGGCCGGCCACGATCGATCATCGACGACCGCGGCGATCGGCGAACGGGCGACGACGCGCGACGGTCGGCCTGCGTTCGAGTCGGCCGACGACGTCCTGCTCGTGGCCGCCGGTGGATCCGGGCTCTACAGCTATGTCTTCCCGACCTGGTGTGCAGGGGCGAACCGCAACCGGGCCGTCACCCGTCCGATCGACATCGGCCAGGCCTGCGCCATTCCCGAGCGCTGATGCGTCGTTAGCCTGCGTCGCCCGTGTAGGCGTCGAGGGTTGCCTGGACGATGTCGCCGAAGCGGTCGGGGTCGTCGATTGCGGCCGGGTCGATCATGATCCCGATGTCGAGGCTGTCCTCGCGCGACATCACGGTTGCGTTGCAGGCGGCGCCGGCAACCGGCCCGATCGGGAAGGTCCCGAGAACGTGAGCGTCGCCGACGAAGATCGGCACGGGAGCGCCGCGAATATTGCTGGTGACAACGTCGATCCGGGCGCCCTGGTCGCGGCCGAGGCGAGTCAGCACCGGCGTCGGGATGAGGGCGGCGAGTGCGCTGACTGCGCCGAGNCCGGGCTCACCGTNGGAGGCATCAGACGGCGCCATCGCGTTGCTGAGTGCAGCGAAGCGCTCGTCGGGAGTGACGCCTGCCCCCGGGGCCCGAACCTTGATCGGCACGAAGGCGTTGCCGCCCGCCCCGGAGCCGGTCCGGGTGCTGCGGACGAACGACATCGCCACTGATCGGGGCTCGGTGCCTCGTTCGGCGTGGTAGGCGATGGCTGCGTCGGCAAGAGCGGTGACGTAGAGATCGTTGATCGTCCCGCCGCGCGCCTTTGCCGCGGCGCCGGCTGCCGAGAGCGGCATCTGAGCGGTGACGAAGTAGCGCCCACCAGAGCGGCGCGTCCAGAGTTCCGATGTGCTGTCGAGGAAGGGATCGCCGGTGAGTTGGTCGATCACCGTGCGAACGGTGTCGAGCGCCTGGCCGGCCGTGCGTTGGGCTCGTGCGGGGTCCGCACCGATGAGTGCGAGTTCGGCCGCCGTCGATTTGGCCAGACCGACGGGACCGGCGAGCGCTGACCAGATGGCGGCAGCGGTATCAGAGAGATCGTGGTCGGTGGCGGCGGCTCGCCACTCGCAAAGGATGGCGTCGAGATCGGTATCGGGCGGTGGGGTCGTGTCGGCCTCGAGCGTGAGGAAGATCTCCGCCATGCGAAGACCGCCGATGCCATCGGCGACCGAGTGATGCAGGCGGGCGATCAACGCACCCGTGCCATCAGCGAGGCCGGTGACAAGCACGAGGCGCCAGGGCGGACGCCCCGCTGGAAACGGGGTCATGTGGATCTCGGTGGTGAGGTCGAGCAGCGCCCGGCGATCGCCGGGTGCCGGGACCGCGACTTCGACGACGTGGTTCGTCAGGTCGAAGTCCGGATCGATCTCCCAGCGCAGCGCCTCGATCGGGCGGGCAGTGTCGACGACCCGCTCGACGAGGCGAGGCATGGAGGGGATTCCGGCCGCCACCTTGCGTCGGAGAAGGTCGAGGTCCACGGGTCGGTCGAGGAGCGCCAGCAGGCTGCCGCTGGGATCGAGCCACGGGTCGTCGCCGATGCGCCACATCAGCGCTTCTTCGGCCGACATGGTCGGTTCGAAGTCGTCGGGGGACGTGTCGCTCATCGTCGCCTAGCGATCCGTGAAGCCGAGGTCGTCGGCCTTGCCTGCCGGGAACGTGCGAGCGAGTTCCTCCGGCGTCGGGTCGTACGGCTGCCGTGCCCGCTCCGGGAGCAAGGCGCTCAGCGCGTGCATGATCCGCTCGGTGTCGCGTTCGACACTTCGGTATTTGAGGTCGACCGGTGGGCCGACCGTGGCGGTGACCTTGGGCTGATCCTGGAGGTTGAAGGACGGTAATGCTGCGCTTCGTGGCCAGACCTCGTCGGTACCCCAAAGCCCGACCGGAATCACGGGTGCCCGTGTCATGGCGGCGAGTCGGGCCGCACCCCAACGTCCTTTCAGCACGGGGTCGAAGAACGCCTGGCCTCGTGGAATCGTGCCCTGCGGAAACATCACGACGACGTCGCCACCCCGGATGGCAGCCGCTGCAGCGTCGAATGCGCCCTCGTCACCCGTGCCCCGGTCGACCCGGATTCCACCACCCGCTTGCAGGAGCGGACCGATCACGGGAATGTCGAAGACTTCCTTCTTGCCGAGGTAGCGGCCATTGCGGCCCGACTTCGCCACCGTCGTGATCATCACGGCCGGGTCGAAGTAGCTGCGGTGGTTGCCGACGATGATTGCGCCGCCCTCGCGGGGGATGTGTTCGAGGCCCGAGACGGTGACGTCGGCGTTGGGAATGAGTTCGGGTCGCAGGAACGGACGGAACAGATCCTGCAGCTCGAGACCGCCCATGGTCGGCACGCCATCGGGCTTGTCGAGCGAACGAATCGGCCAGCCGTTGAGCGCGGCGGTGGCGGCAAGGCGGGCATCGGGGTTGACGGCGACAGGGTGGCCGACGAGGTCAAGCAGCGACGAGTCGTAATAGCTGTCGGAGTACGCCCAACAGCCCGCCGGATCGACATCGTGCTCGGTACACCACCGCAACACGGCGTCTCGTTTGCCCGGGCCCCAGACGACGTCGCCATCGACCCGGCCGGTGAATGCGCCGTCGGCCTGCGTCCATCTCGTGGCGATGACGTCGTCGATGCCGAGGAGGTCGGCGAGGGGCCGAACAAGGTGCTCCGGCGTGGTGGTGGCGAGCACGAGGGTGCGTCCCGCATCGCGATGCATGGCGAGCTCGGCGCGGGCAAAGTCGGAGACATGCGCTGCGATCTCGGCCGCTGCCGGTCCGGCTGCGGCAATCACCGCATCGACCGGCCAGCCGACGGCTGCACGGGGAGCGAGCTTCGCCGACCGGCCCACGATCGCCGACTCACCGACGAGTTCGAAGACCCTGAAGGCGAGGTCGGCCAGGGTTCCGTCGACCGGTGTGCCGAACCCGGCTGCGGAGAGGTGGCGCTGAAAGATTTTGGGTGAGGCGACCGAAACGAGGGTGCGGTCGAGATCGAAGAACGCAGCGGCGGGGGCGGACATGCACTCTCAGTCTGACAGTTCCGCACGATTCACGAGAGAGCGGGCACGTGGGGTACAAAGGACTGTCGGTTCGGCACGTTTCTGAAGGGGTTTCGAGGCATGTACATCGGGTACGACGAGAAACAGGAGGCGCTCCGAAAGGAGCTGCGCGACTACTACAACGAACTGCTCACGCCCGAGATCCGGGATGCGCTTGCGGCCGAAGAGGGCACCGGCCCGGTGCACCGAGAGATCGTCGGCAAGATGGGCCGCGACGGTTGGCTGACGGTCGGGTGGCCCGAGGAATACGGCGGTCGCGGCTACTCCGCCGTCGAACAGTTCGTGATGTTCGACGAGTCTGTGGCCATCGGCGCACCGATCCCGATGCTCACGGTCAACACCGTCGGCCCGACCCTGATGCAGTACGGCACCCAGGAGCAGAAGGACTTCTTCCTGCCGAAGATCTCCCGCGGGGAGATCACCTTCTGTGTCGGATACTCCGAACCCGATGCCGGCACCGACCTCGCTTCGCTGCAGTGCCGAGCCGTCCGCGACGGCGACGAGTTCGTCATCAACGGCCAGAAGACCTGGACCTCGCTCGCCAGGGACGCCGATTACATCTGGCTCGCAGCACGGACGAACCCCGACGTGAAGAAGCACAAGGGCATCTCGCTCTTCTGCATCCCGATGGACACGCCCGGGTTGTCGATCGAACCGCTCCACCTCCTCAGCAGCCACAACATCAACCACACCTTCTTCGATGACGTCCGGGTGCCGGCCTCAACCCTGATCGGTGAGGAGAACGGCGGCTGGGGGCTCATCACCTCCCAGCTCAACCGTGAGCGCGTGACGATCTGCTCCTCCGGCATGGTCACCAAGGCACTCGAGGAGACGGTCGAGTTCGCCAAGAGCACCCAACTCGCCGACGGCACGACGCTGATCGACAAGCCGTGGGTGCAGCGCAACCTGGCCGAAGTCACCGCCGAACTCGAGTTTCTCCGGTTGATGAACTGGAAGGTGGCCTGGGAGGTCGCCACCCACATCGACGGCAAGGAACTCGACGAACTCGACTTCGAGCACATGAAGGCGTTCATCGCCGATTCGTCCAGTGTGAAGGTCTTCGGTACCGAGTTCTTCCACCGGTCGTACCGCAAGCTGATGGAGATCTACGGACCACAGGCGACGATCGCCAAGGGTTCGATCGGCCACCTCACCCGTCTCGAGATGCAGTACCGGTCGACCATCATCCTCACCTTCGGTGGTGGTACCAACGAGATGCAGCGGGATCTCATCTCGCAATTCGGCCTCGGCTACCCGAAGGCGGATCGCTGATGGACTTCACGCTCGACGACGAACAGCAGGCGATCCACGACATCACGAAGCAGGTTCTCGGTGATCTGTCGACCCACAGTCGCCTGAAGGATCTGGCGGTCGCCGACGATCATGTCGACTGCGACGCTTGGGCTGCCCTCGCCGAAGCCGGTGTGGTCGGTGCCTCGATCCCCGAGGCCCATGGCGGCGCAGGACTCGGCTTCCTCGCCACGGCGATGGCCCTGGAGGTCGCCGGCTACCACGCGTCGCCGATCCCGCTCCTCTCCACGATCGTCATGGGGGCGATGCCGATCGCCGAGTTCGGCACCGATGCCCAGCAGGCCGCCTGGCTGCCGCGCATCGCCGAAGGCTCGCTTCTTTGCGCTGCGGCGCTCTACGAGCAGGGCACCACGCCCGGCGAGCCGCTCACTACCGCCCGCACCGACGGCGACGGATTCGTTCTCGACGGCGTGAAGCCGATGGTCGATCAGGGCCTCGAAGCCGGTCTCCTCGTCGTGCCGGCTCGCCTCGACAACGGCTCGGTCGGCGTGTTCCTCGTACCGACTGATGCCGACGGTGTGACTCGCCAGCGAGTCGAGGTCACCACCGGACGTCCGCAAGCCCATGTCACCCTCGCTGGTGTGGCCGTCGGTGCCGAAGCACTCCTCGGTGGTCCTGACGAAGACGCTGCCGCGATCATCCGGTGGATCGAACAGCGAGCCACCGTCGGCATGTGCATGCTCATGTCGGGTGCTGCTCGCGCCTCGATCGAGCTCGCCGCCGACTACACGAAGCAACGCCAACAGTTCGATCGTCCGATCGCAACCTTCCAGACCGTGTCGAACCGGGCCGGTGACTCCTACATCGACGCCGAGGCGATCACCCTCACCGCCTGGCAGGCGGCGTGGCGTCTCGACGCCGGCCAGCCCGCCGACGATCAGATCTCGATCGCCGCGTATTGGGCGGCGGTCGGCGGCTACCGAGTCGTGCACGCGGCTGTCCACGTCCACGGCGGGGTCGGCGTCGATCGCGACTACCCGCTGCACCGGCACTTCCTGCTCGCTCGCCAACTCGAGCTCACGCTGGGCAACGGCGAAGAGCATCTCGTCACCCTCGGCCGTTCCATCGCTGCCGCACCGGCCTAGGCCTCACCCGTCGGCGCGGTCGGCCGGGCTGTGGAAACATCACCGAGCGTGAACCCAGGGGGATCCATGACCGACTTTTTCACCACGGTGCCCGAGCCCATCCGCTTCGAGGGCCCGGAATCCGACAACCCGCTCGCGTTCCGTTGGTACGACGCTGATCGCGTGGTCGGCGAAAAGACGATGGCCGAGCACTTGCGCATGGCGGTGTGCTACTGGCACTCGTTCAACTGGCCCGGCAACGATGTCTTCGGCGACGGCACGTTCGACCGCCCGTGGCTCGCCGCCGACCTCGAGCCCATGGAGGCGGCCCGCACCAAGATGGCAGCCGCCTTCGAGTTCTTCGAGAAGCTTGGCGTCCCGTACTTCTGCTTCCACGACCACGATGTCGCTCCCACCGGCTCGTCGTTTGCCGAGGAGACCGCCAACCTGAACGAACTCGCCGACGACATGGCCGCCCATATGGAGCGCACCGGTGTCGGTCTGCTCTGGGGCACAGCCCGGCTGTTCGGTCACCCTCGGTACATGGCCGGCGCCGCCACCAACCCGAACCCCGAGGTCTACGCCCGTGCGGCCGCCCAGGTGAAGAACTGCATGGATGTCACCCACCGCCTCGGAGGCCAGAACTATGTCCTCTGGGGCGGCCGCGAAGGCTACGAGACCCTCCTCAACACCGACCTGTCGCGAGAGCTCGACCAGATCGGCCGGTTCCTGAACCAGGTCGTCGAGTACAAGCACCACATCGGCTTCCGCGGCACGATCCTGCTCGAGCCCAAGCCGCAAGAGCCCACGAAGCATCAGTACGACTACGACTCGCAGTCGTGTTTCGCCTTCTTGCAGCGCTACGGCCTCGAGGACGAGGTGAAGGTCAACATCGAGGTCAACCACGCGACCCTCTCCGGCCACGACTTTCAGCACGAGCTGGCGATGGCCGCAGCGTGTGGGATTCTCGGCTCGGTCGACGCCAACCGAGGCGACGACCGGCTCGGCTGGGACACCGATCAATTCCCGAACTCGGTGGAGGAGATGTCGCTCGGGGTCTATGAGATCCTCCGGGCCGGAGGCTTCACGACCGGCGGATTTAACTTCGACACGAAGCTGCGGCGCATGTCGATCGCCCGTGACGATCTCTTTCATGCCCACATCGGTGGCATGGACACGCTCGCCCGCTCCCTGCTCGTCGCTCACTCGATGCTTGAGGACGGCGTGCTGGAGGGTCGCTGCAGTGAGCGGTACGCAGGCTGGGAAACCGGGCTCGGCGCCGACATCCTCCATGGCAACGGCCCGGGCGCGTCGCTTGGTTCGCTGCACCACTTCGTCGGTGACACGGAGCTCGACCCGGCCCCCGTAAGCGGTCGCCAGGAGGAACTCGAGAACCTCGTCAACCGCTTCATCGAACGCGTCCGCTGATGCCGGTTGTCGCCGGGGTCGACTCGTCGACCCAGTCGTGCAAGGTGGAGATCCGCGATCTCGACTCGGGTCAGGTCATCGCCGTCGGCCGTGGCGCTCATCCGCCGACGAGTCCCCCTCGCAGCGAGCAGGACCCGAACGCATGGTGGGCCGCACTCGTCGACGCGTTCGGTGAGGTCGGCTCCGTCGCCGGTCAGGTTGCGGCGATCGGCGTCGGGGGCCAGCAGCACGGCATGGTCGTGCTCGATGCCGACAACCGACCGCTCCGGCCCGCCAAGCTCTGGAACGACACCGAGTCCGCCGCCGAAGCCGCCCGTCTCACCGAGGCGGTCGGGGCCGAAACCTGGGCAGCACGGGTGGGTTCGGTACCGGTCGCCTCGTTCACAATCAGCAAGCTCGCCTGGCTCGTGCAGCACGAACCCGACCTCGTCGGACGCATCGCCAAGGTGCTTCTGCCCCACGACTATGTGAACCTGAGGCTCACCGGGGTGCACGCCACCGATCGAGGTGATGCATCGGGAAGCGGCTGGTTCGATGCACGAACGGGCGAGTGCGCCGCCGAACTGCTCGAGCTTCTCGGCGGCCGCGATGACTGGGCGAGTCTCGTCCCGGCCGTGCTCGGTCCGACCGAGGTGCTCGGCACGGTGACGGGTGAGGCAGCTGCAGCGCTCGGTGTGCCCGAGGGCATCCCTGTGGGTCCCGGTAGCGGCGACAACATGGCGGCAGCACTCGGACTCGGGCTCACGACCGGCGATGTCGCCCTCTCGCTCGGCACGTCGGGTGTCGTGTACGCAGCGTCGCCGACACCGACAGCCGATCCGTCGGGCGCAGTTGCGGGCTTCGCCGACGCCACGGGCGGCTACCTGCCGCTCGTGTGCACCCTCAACGCCACCAAGGTCACCGACACGGTCGCTGGCTGGCTCGGGATGGATCACGAGACGTTTGCGGCCGCAGCGCTTGATGCGCCTGCCGGCGCTCATGGTGTCCGGCTCACCCCTTATTTCGACGGCGAGCGGACACCCAACCTGCCCGATGCAACGGGCACGTTTGAAGGGCTTCGCAACGACACGACGTCAGCGGATCTGGCCCGAGCTGCCCATGAAGGGGTGCTTCGCGGCCTGCTCTTCGGACGTGAGGCCTTGGCCGCCGCAGGAGCAGCGGTCGATGGGCGAGTGCACCTGATCGGCGGCGGGGCCAGGAGTCCGGCGTACCGCCAGATCCTCGCCGACCTGCTCGGCGCGGCGATCCGGGTGCCCGATGCCGATGAGACGGTCGCCACCGGTGGCGCGGTGCAGGCCGCCGCGATGTTGGGCCGCTCCTTTGCCGACACGGCGACTGCCTGGGATCTGGGCGCCGGCATCGACATCGGCCCCAGCTGACGGCTACTCGATCACGCCCCGCTCGCGCAGATCGGCAAGCGTTTCGGCGTCGAGTCCGAGCTCACGACCGAGGATGTCATCGTTGTGTTCGCCGAGCCAGGGAACCCGCGTCTCGGGGCCTTCGGCCATCCGGCTGAGCTTCACGGGATTACCGGGTATTAGCACCGGCTCACCACCTCCGGGTGGCTCCATGGCGACGAGCATGTTGCGGGCTGCCACATGCTCGTCCGCCACGATGTCGGCCGGGGTGTAGCTCTCGCCGACGGCAAGACCCTCGGCCGCAAGAGTGGCGACCGCCTCGCAGTTGGTCATCGATGCGGCCCAGCGCTCGACGTCGGGGCGGATCACGGTGGCGAAGTAGTCGCGCCAGCCCTCCCTCGTAGCAAGGCGCTCGTCGGTGAGCCATTGACCATTGCCGGTGACTTCGGCGAGCTTTTCGAACTGGTGCTCGCGCACACACTGCACGATGAAATGACCTTCGCCAGCGGCAAAGGTCTCGATGATGCCGACGGCGCTCTCGGCCTCGCCGGCGATGCCCATCGAGTAGAAGTTCGTGACGAGGTCGGTCATCGCAACGGCCGCATCGAGCATGGCGATATCGACGTACTGCCCTTCGCCGGTGGCGTCACGGTGGCGAAGGGCGGCGAGCACCCCGATCACGCCGAACAGGGCGGAACTGATATCGCCGAGCGCCCCGACCGGATTGACGATCGGTGGCCGCTCCGGCAGCCGCTTGTATTCATAGATGCCCGACATGCCCTCGACCACCGCTGCATAGGCAGCCCGGTGGATGTGCGGCGACGCAGGGTCGTTCCCAAAGCCAGAGACTGAGAGATAGATCGCTGCGGGATTGACCGCCTTGACGGCGTCGTACCCGATGCCGAGGCGGTCGGCGGTGCCCGCCTTGAAGTTCTCGCACACGATGTCGGCGGTCTTCGCCAGTTCGAGGCACAAACGCACGCCGTCGGGATCCTTCAGGTTCAGGGTCACCGAGCGCTTGTTGAGGTTGTTGCGCAGGAAGGTGGCACCCACCCGACGACCGTCCGGGTCGTCGATCGCTGGCATCGAGCCGCGGCCCGAATCTCCGGTGCCGGGTGACTCGACCTTCACCACGTCGGCACCCAACCGGGCAAGGAGCTGGGTCCCGAAGGGAAGGGCGGCCATCTGTTCGACGGCCAGGACCCGGATTCCGGCGAGTGGTTTGGGCTGGTCGGCGGCCGCCTCGTTGGCGATGTCGCCGAGTCGCATATGCGGGGTGTCGGCCATGACTCGCAGTCTGGCCCAGGCGGCTCGGTGGCGCACAACCTCGTGCGCGCTGCCGCTGGCTCAACCTCGCTCCGGGAAGAAGCGATCGCTACCCTGCGCGCCGTGGAGATCGGAGGTGACCGGTACCGGACGGTGGGAGGGGTGCATCGCATCCCGATCGACGGTGTGTCCGGCATGTTGGTACTCGCCGGGCTGGAGGCGGTCGGCCCCGACGCCGCCGCACTGCTCGGTCATGTGGGCGCCGAGACGATGGTCTGCCTGCAGACCGATGCCGAGATCGACCGGCGCTATCCGCCGTATCTGGAATGGCTGGCCGATCCCGAGCCCCATGAGGCGCTCCGCCTCCCGATCGAGGATCACCTCGTGGCACCCGACGGCCCCATGGCCTCACTCATCAAGGCGATCGTCGACCGCATCAGCGGTGGCGGCGGTGTCGTCGTGCACTGCGGGGCCGGTTGGGGACGCGCCGGACTCGTGGGGGCGCTGGTGCTCGTCGCCTACGGCGCCACGGTGACCGAGGCGCTCGACCGGGTGCGTGCCGCCCGGCCGGCTGCCGGACCGCAGTCCGATGAGCAGGATCAGCAACTGATTCGTCTCGCCCCAGTTGTCAACGAGCAGACACGACGACGCTGAGCCTCAGGAGCCGTAGCGACGCACGTCGGCCCCGACGAACGCCTCGAACGCCGCAAGCACCTCGCCATCGTTCGCATGGCGGCCGGTCTCGTGCTTGCTGTAAATCGTGGTGCCGTCGACGACGACGTCGAAGATTCCGCCTCCACCGGTGACGAGGGTGAGATCAGCGATGACGTGTTGATAGTTCGTCAACAGATCCGAGACCGCGCTCACGGCGCGGGCTGAATAATCTCAAGGGACGCAGTAGGTGATCTCGACCGTGTGGCTCATGGCGACGAACCTAGTGCAGTGACGGGTCAGTCGGGCCATGCTGCGATGGGCGCAAATGTTGCGTCGAGGGCGACGTCGAAGGCGTCGGGGGGAACGACGACTTCAAGCCCGCGACGGCCACCGCTGCAGAACACCTCGTCCAGCGCCGTCGCCCATTCATCAACGAACGTCTCTAGGACCTGCTTTTGACCGAAGGGGCTGATCCCGCCGACGACGTAGCCCGAGCGTCGCTCGGCTTCGGCCGGATCGGTCATCCTCGCCTTCTTCGCCCCGGCGGCCGCTGCGATCGCCTTGAGGTCGAGCGTGCACGAGACCGGTACGACACCGATTGCGTTTCGTCCGTCATCAAGCGTGACCATCAGGGTCTTGAAGGTCCCGTCGGGATCGGTGCCGAGGGCCTCGACGGCCTCGAGGCCGAACGAGCCGTGATCGGGATCGTGGTCGTAGTGGACGATGCGGTGCTCGATGCCGAGTCGTCGAAGCATGTCGATCGCGGGAGTCACACGGCTATGGTGCCGCACATGGCTCAGATCACGCTCGGGGGCAACCCCATCAACACCAACGGTGACCTTCCTGCAGCAGGCGCCGCCGCACCCGACTTCACCCTCACCAAGGCCGACTGGACCCCGGTGAGTGCCGCTGACCTCGCTGGTCAGCGAGTCGTCATGAACATCTTTCCCTCGCTCGACACAGGGCCCTGTCAGCTCACTATTCGCACATTCAACGAGCGCGCCGCCGACCTCGAGAACACCGCCGTGCTGTGCGTCTCGGCCGACCTGCCGCCCGCCGCTGCTCGTTTCTGCGGCGCCGAGGGCATCGAGAACGTGATCACGGGCTCGACCTTCAAGAACCCCGAAGTCCTCGAGTCGCTTGGCGTGAAAATGATCGACGGCAAGCTCCAGGGCCTCGCCGCTCGCTCCGTGGTCGTGCTCGACACCGACGGCACGGTGCTGCACAGCGAACTCGTCCCGGAAATCACCTCCGAACCCGACTACGACGCAGCGATCGCCGCCCTCGGCTGATCCGCGATCACAATCGGATCATTGTCGTGCCCGGGCCTCAGGCTCGGGCCAGCCATGCCTCGGCTCCGCTGAGCAGGTAGTCGATGCCATCCTGGGCATCGCCATCGGCCGTGCCTTCCTGGTCACCCATCGCGCCAGCTGCGTAGCGCACTCGTACCCCTTCGCTGATGGCAGCGAGACGCCAATGCTGGAACGCGACGTACCACGGCAGGTTCGAGAGGTCGCGGTCGCTGCGCTCGGTGTAGCGAGCGATCACGTCCTCGGCGGAACCGAAGCCGGGAGCCCGGGTGGGCACGTCGCCCAAACGGCCGCGGGCGTCGGGATCATCGCCCCACCACATCACCATGCCGCCGAGGTCGGCGAGCACATCGCCCAAGGTGCAGAGTTCCCAGTCGAGCACTGCGGCGATCGTGCCGTCGTGGCCGGCCATGCAGTTGTCGAGGCGATAATCGCCGTGCACAATGCCGGCACCCTGTTGGTCGGGGATGCTGCCCGAGAGACGGGCGTGCAGGTCATGGAAGAGGGGGAGATTGCGATCGGATCCCTCGTCGATCTGGCGCTTCCAGCGGCGAAGCTGGCGGGCGCAGTAGTCCTCCGTCTTGCCGAGATCGCCGAGTCCGACGGAGGTCGGGTCAAGGGCGTGAAGGTCGACGAGCGTGTCGACGAGCGACTCGGCGAGTTTGGCCCGGAGTTCCTTGGGATAGGCATGGCCGTCCTGGTGGTCGAACACGATCCGGCCGTCGACGAAACCCATCACGTAGAAGTCGGCTCCGTTGACATCGGCGTCCTGGCACAGGCCGATAGCGGGCGGCACCGGCACACCGGT
>NZNH01000021.1 GCA_002694825.1 Acidimicrobiaceae bacterium
CCGATCGGGTGTAGCGGCGAGGAGTGACTAGGGTTCGCTCGATGGCCATCGCCAAGACCTTCGGGATCGAAACCGAGTACGGAATCGTCCACCGCGGTACCGACGATCCCAACCCGATCACGGCATCGTCACTGCTCATCAACTCGTTCCTCGCGTCCGAGGGCTATAAACCCGACGCCCGCTCCGATGTGATCGCCTGGGACTTCATCGACGAGACCCCGGGAGCCGATGCACGAGGCTTCAGTCCGCTCGGCGCGTTGCCCCCGGAGGTCGAGACCCATCTCGTCAATGCCGTCCTTCGCAACGGCGCCCGCTACTACGTCGACCACGCCCATCCGGAGATGTCGACCCCGGAGGTCGCCGACCCACGCAGCGCCGTGCTCTACGACCGAGCCGGCGAACTCATCATCCAACGGTCGATGGCCGCAGCAGCAGAGTTGCTCCCAGCAGGGCAGGAGTTGGTGCTTTACAAGAACAACTCCGATGGCAAAGGCAACTCCTACGGTACTCACGAGAACTATCTCGTGAGTCGCGACACCCCGTTCGGACGGATTGTTCGCCACTGCACTGCGCACTTCATCACCCGACAGATCTTCACGGGAGCCGGCAAAGTGGGCGCCGAGTTGCCCGGCCAGCGCACCGATGAGGTGCACTATCAACTCACTCAGCGGGCCGACTTTTTCGAAGAGGAGGTCGGGCTCGAGACCACGCTGAAGCGACCGATCATCAACACCCGCGACGAACCGCACGCCGACGCCCGCAAGTACCGCCGACTGCACGTGATCGTCGGTGACGCCAATCCGTCGCAGGTCGCCACATTCCTCAAGGTCGGCACAACCGCCCTGGTGCTCGCAATGGTCGAGGACGACCTCATCCCGCATGACTTCGAGTTCGCATCACCCGTCGCCTCGATGCGCCACGTGAGCCACGACCTCACCCTCCGAGAGGGCCTTCCGCTGGCCGACGGCTCGACGATCACCGCACTCGAAGTGCAGTGGGAGCTGCTTGACCTTGCCAAGGAGTATGTCGATCGGCACGGGACCGACTCGACAGGCGGCGAGGCTACCCATGAGGTCCTGCGCCGCTGGGAGCAGGTGCTGGCCGGCCTCGAACGCGACCCCATGGAGCTCGCCGACCAGCTCGACTGGGTCGCCAAATTCCGACTCCTCGAGGGTTACCGCGAACGGCACGGCCTCGCGTGGAGCGACGCCAAGCTCCGGGCGATGGACATTCAGTACAGCGACATGCGTCCTCACAAGGGGCTTGCGTGGCGGGTTGGCCTCGAGCAACTCGTCTCCGACGCCGAGGCGATCGCGGCGATCAGCGAGCCGCCCGCCGATACCCGTGCCTATTTCCGAGGGCGCTGCATCGACACGTTCCCTGAGCAGGTCGTAGCTGCCAACTGGGACTCCCTCGTCTTCGATGTCGGCTCCGATGCGCTCCGACGGGTGCCAATGATGGAGCCGATGCGCGGGACCCGTGCCCATGTGGGTACCTTGTTCGACGAGTGCGAAAGCGCTGCCGAGCTGCTGCGGCGGCTCGGGACCTGACCGAGCGACCAGGGAGACGTCATGGCCGAACGTGAGCAGATCCGCAAGCCAGCCCCCAACGAGCGTGAGAACGAGACGGCTGATAACCCGTCGGCGTCCGAGCGCGGCGAAGAACTCAAGGCCGAACTCGACGACCTGCTCGACGAGATCGACGAGGTCCTTGAGACCAATGCCGAGGACTTCGTGAAGAGCTATATCCAGAAGGGCGGGCAGTAGCCCTCATGAATCTCCCGCTGTTCAGCGTCCAGGACGATCCGGGCCCCGACTTCAACCGGCTGCTCGCATCGAGCGGAGTCGCGCCCGCACCGATCGACGGTGCGCTCGACCCCCACGACTACCGCCACGGCACGACCTGCGTTGCGATCCGCTTCGCCGATGGCGTGCTCTTGGCCGGCGACCGTCGCGCTACCTCGGGCAACCTGATCAGCCACCGCACGCTCGAAAAGGTCTTCCCGGCCGACCGGCACAGCGGTGTCGCAATCGCGGGCGCCGCCGGGCCGGCAATCGAGATGGTGAAGCTGTTCCAACTCCAGCTGGAACACTACGAAAAGGTCGAAGGCACGGCGCTCAGCCTGGAGGGCAAGGCCAACCAGCTCAGTCAAATGATCCGCGGGAACCTGCCTATGGCCATGCAGGGCATGGTGGTCGTACCGATCTTCGCCGGCTTCGATCTCACCCGTGGCGAGGGCCGACTCTACGAATTCGACGTCACGGGCGGCCGCTATGAAGAGGCCGACCATGCGTCAACCGGTTCGGGCAGCCTCCACGCCGGCACCGTTGTGAAGCTCGGCTACCGCCAGGGCATGGATGCCGGTGCGGTGACCGACCTTGCGATCGAGGCACTCTTCGAAGCCGCCGACGAAGATTCCGCCACCGGCGGCCCCGACCCGATCCGCGGCATCTACCCGATCGTCGCCACGATCACCGCCGACGGCTACACCCGCATCAGCGACGACGATCTCGCAGCCCGCACCCAGGCGCTCATCGCCCGCCGACAGGGGAACTGACCACCATGAACATGCCGTTCTACGTCGCTCCCGAACAGGTCATGAAGGACCGCGCCGATTACGCCCGCAAGGGCATCGCCCGCGGCCGAAGCCTCGTCGGGTTCCGGTTCGACAAGGGCGTCGCGATCTGCGCTGAAAACACCTCGTCAACGCTGCGCAAGGTCAGCGAGATCTACGACCGGATCGCCTTCGCTGGAGTCGGGAAATACAACGAGTTTGATCAACTCCGCATCGCCGGTGTTCGTCACGCCGATATGAAGGGCTACTCGTTCAGCCGCGAGGACGTCGACGCACGGAGTCTCGCCAACCAGTACGCGCAAAGCCTGGGGCAGATCTTCACCCACGAGATGAAGCCGATGGAGGTCGAGATTCTCGTGGCCGAGATCGGCTACGCCGCCGACGGTTCCGGCGACCAGCTCTTCCACATTCTGTACGACGGCACCGTCATCGACGAGGACATATCGGTGGTGTTGGGTGGCGAGACCGAGGCGATTGCGGAGCGGCTCGGTACGTTCGAGCAGCCTCCCACCCTCGCGGATGGGCTTCGCCAGGCCGTCGCTGCGCTCGCCGGGCCGGAACGCACGCTCACGGCAGACGCGCTCGAGGTCGCCGTGCTGGAACGGGGCGACCATCGCCGAACGTTCCGACGGCTCGACGACCCCGAGATCACCGAACTGCTCGCCTGAGGCGCAACCGGGTTGGCGCAGCCACCCCATCGGCCGACGCCATCGACCAACCGCTGACGCCGACCGCGCCCAAGGCTGAGGATGACGTTAAGTTGGCGGCGTGCAGCGACGGATCTTCGGTATCGAGAACGAATACGGCGTCACCTGCACCCTGCGCGGCCAACGGCGCTTGAGTCCCGACGAAGTCGCCCGATACCTCTTCCGCAGGGTGGTGTCGTGGGGTCGCAGCAGCAACGTCTTCCTTGCGAACGGGGCCCGGCTCTACCTCGACGTCGGCAGCCACCCCGAGTACGCCACGCCCGAATGTGACAGCGTGCGTGAACTCGTCGTGCACGACAAGGCAGGGGAGCGGATCCTCGAACAGCTCCTCACCAGTGCCGAGCAGCGCCTCGGCGACGAAGGCGTGCACGGCGACGTCTACCTGTTCAAGAACAACACCGACTCCGCCGGGAACAGCTACGGCTGCCATGAGAACTACTGCACGAGCCGCCGCGACGATTTTTCGTCGTACACCGAGGTGCTCATCCCCTTCCTCGTCAGCCGCCAGATCTACGCCGGTGCCGGCAAGGTCCTCCAGACGGCGCGGGGCGCGAGATATTGCGTCAGCCAGCGAGCCGAGCACATCTGGGAGGGCGTCAGCTCGGCCACCACGCGAAGCCGACCGATCATCAACACCCGCGACGAACCTCATGCCGATGCGGAGCGCTACCGCCGGCTCCACGTGATCGTGGGCGACTCGAACATGAGCGAATACACCACCTTCCTGAAGGTCGGCGCGTGCTCGCTCATGTTGCGCATGCTCGAAGAGCCCCAGGTCGTGCTCCGCGACATGACCCTCGAAAATCCGATCCGTGCGATTCGCGAGATCAGCCACGACATGACCTGTACCCGGCGGGTCCGGCTCGCGAACGGGCGCGAGGTCTCCGCCCTCGACATCCAGAGCGAATATCTCAACCGGGCGCTTCGCTTCGCCGAGCACCACGACCTCACCGATGAGGAACAGCTCGCACTCGATATGTGGGAATACACCCTCAGCCACCTCGAGGACGATCCGCTCAAACTCGACCGAGAACTCGACTGGGTCATCAAGTACAAGCTGATTGAGGCGTACCGAGAGCGTCACGACCTCGCCCTCAGCGATGCCCGGGTCGCGCTCGTCGACCTGCAGTATCACGACGTCAACCGCGAGCGAGGCGTCTTCTATCGGATGCAGCGCAAGGGCATGGTCGACCGCATCGTCACCGACGAAGAGATCTCTCACGCCGTCGAGCACCCGCCGCAGACCACTCGGGCTCGCCTCCGGGGCGAGTTCATCAAGCGGGCCAAAGAACGCAAGCGGGATTACACCGTCGATTGGGTTCACCTGAAGCTCAACGACCAGGCGCAGCGCACCGTGCTGTGCAAGGACCCGTTCAAAGCCGAAGACGAACGAGTCGACAAGCTGATCGCGTCGCTGTGACAGGGAGGGGTACGTGATGGACAAGCTCGAACGGCTGCTCAACCTCACCGCTGCGCTGCTCCACGCCGAGATCCCGCTCACCGCCGAAGAACTTCGTGATCGAGTCGGCGGCTACCCCGACACCAAAGCCACCTTCCGACGTGCCTTCGAGCGCGACAAGGATGATCTGCGCTCCATGGGAATGCCCTTGCGGGTCGAACCTGTGCCCGGGGTCGACCCGCCCGTCGACGGCTACCGACTCGACCGTGACGAATACGCCGGCACGGAACTCGCCTTCGAAGCCGACGAGCTCGCTGCGCTCCATCTCGCCACCAGCCTCGTCCGGCTCGACGGTGACGACACCGCACTCGTGAAACTCGGTGCGGCCGGTGGAAACGCACCGACGGACAGTGTCGGCAGGGTCCCGTTCAACGACACCCTTGCCACCATGATCGGTGCGGCCGTCGACAGGAAGGCCCTGGCGTTCACGTACAACGACGTCGAGCGGATCGTCGAGCCGTGGAAGCTGTCGTTCACGCGTGGCCACTGGTATCTGAGTGGCTTTGACCGTCTTCGCGAGGATCAACGCCTCTACCGCGTCGATCGCATCGAGGGCGACGTCTCACTCAGCGGTCCTGCGGAGGCGCCGGTTGGCGATGTGAACGAGCCCATCGATCTGCGCGGCTGGGAACTCGGCGACGGCCCAGCTGTCGAGGCGACGATTGTGGTCGACGCCGATCAGGCCGCCTACGCCCGCCACATTCTCGGCGACGTCGTCGACCAGCCCGACGGGTCGGTCACGGCCACGCTCGACGTCCGCAACATCGATGCGTTTCGCTCGTTCGTGCTGTCGTTCCTCGAACATGCGGAGATTCTCGAACCCGCTGATCTCCGCAGCGACTTCGTCGAGTGGCTGGAGGCCCAGCAATGAGTGCTCGTCTCAACGCGCGCGACCGGCTAGCCCGGCTCTTGTCGGTGATCCCCTGGGTGGCCGATCAGCCCGACGGTGTGCCGATCGACGACATCGTCGCTCGCTTCGCCTACCCCCGAACACAACTCCTCGAGGATCTTCAGGAGATCGTCTTCTTCGTCGGAGTGCACCCGTTCACGCCTGACTCCCTGATCGAGGTCGACGTCTCCGACGACCAGGTCAGCATCCGATACGCCGACTGGTTCTCGCGACCGTTGCGCCTGTCACCGGAAGATGGCGCTCGTCTGCTCACCGCCGGTCGCTCGGTCCTCGCCATGGGCGACACCGACGACGACAGCGACAGCGCCGATGAGGGCGAGACGGAAGCGCCCTCACCGCTGCTGCGGGCGCTCACCAAGCTCGGTACGGCCCTCGGAGAGGGCGCTGAGCAGGCGGTCGACGTGCGCCTCGGCACTGCCCCCGCCGACACGCTCGGCGTTCTACGCGACGCCCTCGAACGAGGGGTGCAGGTTGAGCTGGCGTACTACTCCTACGGCCGAGACGAGCTCAGCGAGCGCCGTGTCGAGCCGGCCAAGGTCTTCAGCGATCAGGGCAACTGGTATCTCAGCGGTTGGTGCCATCGCGCCGAGGGGGAGCGGGTCTTCCGACTCGACCGCATCCGCACCGCCGCCGTGACCGACATTCCGGTCGAACACAGCGATGCAGGGGTCGACGGTGCCTTCACGCCGTCGAACGATGATCCGCGTGTCACGTTGCAGCTCACACCGACTGCACGCTGGGTCGTGGAGCAGTACCCCGTCGAGTCGGTCGATGACGATGGGGAGCACCTCATCGTGACCATGGCGGTCTCGGCGCGGGGCTGGCTCGAGCGACTCTTGTTGCGCCTCGGGCCCGAGGCCACCGTCCTGAAGGCCGACCCCTTGCTGGGTACCGGGCTCGCCAGCTCCGCTGCCAACCGCATTCTGGCCCGGTACACCTGACGGTGCCCGGCCCGGTCCGGCGCACGCCGACCGGCGAGCAGCGAACCGATAGGGTTTCCCTGTGACCGACTCTGACTTCCGTCCTCCGACCGGCTCCGGGCCCGCTGAGGTGCCTGAGTCCACCGAGGACGAGTCATCGTTCCCCCACGAACGGAAGCCGGCAGAGGAAACCTCATTTTGGGGTTCCGACAACGACAACACGCCGGCAGGCACTGGCAGGTCGCGGCGGTCGAGCCGTCGTATCGAGTCCTCGTTGCGATCGCTGATCGAGTGGGTGGCGGTGGCGGTCGGTGCGCTCGTCGTCGCCCTCCTGATCAAGGCATTCCTCCTTCAGGCGTTCTACATCCCGTCGGAATCAATGACCGACACACTCAACGTCAACGACCGTGTGTTGGGCAACAAGCTCAGCTATCGGATCGGCGACATCGAGCGAGGCGACATCGTCGTGTTCGAGAAGCCGCCTACTGCGCCCGGCAGCATCACAGACTTCATCAAGCGGGTTGCCGCATTGCCAGGGGAGACGATCACCTTCGTCGACGGTGACGTCTTCATCGACGGCCAACTCCTCAACGAGCCGTACCTCAACGGGGCCACTCGCCCGAACTCGGCGGCAATTGTGAGCGAGGGCTGCACCAACACGCCGGCCGCCGACCGCTGCACGCTGGCCGAAGGCTGGTATTTCGTGCTCGGCGACAACCGCGACAACTCAACCGACAGCCGCTCCTTCGGTCCGATCGAAGAGGATGCGATCGTCGGTCGGGCGTTTCTGAAGGTCTGGCCGCTGGGCGACCTCGGGTTCCTGTAGACCGAGTCTGCGTCAGTCGCCGTCGTCGCCGACCGCCGGGCGGGAATCGCCCGCGAAGGTCGCGGCCACGGCGACCATGCGGTCTACGAAATCGCTGTAGACGGCGTCGATGCCCATGTCGATGAGACGGGCGATCTGCCGCTCGTGCTGGGCGTCCCAGCCGAAACACAGCACGTCGAAGCGGTGGAAGAGCGTGGTGAGCCCACCCGTCCAATACTGCTGACGGAGGTTGATCGCATCGATGCGAGCTGCAGCGAGTTCTGCGGCTCGACGTTCAGGGCCGTGGGGGAGCGCATCGAGCGACGTCGAGTTCACGAGGTGCACCTCGGGTGAGAGGTCGCGCCACTGTTGCAGGAGCTCGAGATCGGGATGACAGACCCAGAGCCGGTCGAGTGCGCCATGGTCGCGGGACACCTCGATCATCGGTTCAAAAGTCGCCGGATCCTTCACATCGACGCTGAGCGGGATGTCGGTACCCACCGTTGCGTAGAGCTCACCAAGGGTGGGGATATGGGACTTCAGGTCATCTCGGTCGACCTCGGCGATCGCCTTCCGCGGGAACAGGCGGTGCCGACCGTCGTGATCGAGCACAACCTCACCGTCGCGGGTGCACCAGGCATCGGTCTCGAGCCCGGTCGCGCCGAGCTTGACGGCCAGTTCGAACGCCTCGAGGGTGTTGTCGGGGGCGTGGGCCTTTGCGCCACGATGCGCAAAGAGCACAGGTGGGGACCATCGGGCGCGAATTCGGGTCGTCATCACGGCGTATCGTGGCACTTCTCCTGCCGTTCGACACACCCGGAACGGCGCCGGCCGGTCACCCGTTCGGGACGCGCCGAATCGGAGCGCACGTCGGCTCGGCGGCTACGGTGCGAGCGTGCCTCTCTCGCTCCTGCTGCCGGCTCTTGCTGTGGTCCTTGCCCTCGGGAGCCTCACGGTCGGGTTACGCACGGTCGAACGCGAACTCGGCGCCCTCCGATCGTCATTGCGTCGGTCGGCCGCCACGGCCGTCGCCACCGACGACCTCGTGCGCGCGTCCGATCGGCTCGGTGAACGCGCGGTTGCTCAGCTCGAGGATGCCCGTTTGCGACTGGGTCGACGCCCCAGGTCGTGGTCCCAGGACCCGAACGGACGTCGGTAGCATCGACACATGGGAAATCTCGGCAGCGGCGAATTGCTCGTCATCTTCTTCGTTGCCCTTCTCGTGCTGGGACCCAACAAGTTGCCCGATGCCGCCCGGCAGGTCGGCCGAGCCGTCAACGAGATCCGGCGAGTATCTGGCGGATTTCAGCGTGAAATGCGCGAAGCGATGCAAGAGCCGATGCGGGCCGCCGAGCAGGCCAAGGCCGACATGCTCGATCCGTTCAAACAGGCCGCGACGGACGCGATCAAGACCCCGGTCGACGATGCCGACCCTCCACTGCCGTCAACCTCCGATGGCGACGCCGACAGCGACGACCCGCCGGCGCCCGACGCATGAGCGACGACGAGGCGCCGAACGGCAACGAGAGTCGCATGACGATGATCGAGCACCTGACGGAGTTGCGTCGGCGTCTGATCATCGCCTTCGCCTCGGTCGGTCTCGGCGCGATCATCGCCTGGATCTTCTACCCACAGATCATCGAGTTCCTACTCGAGCCGTACTGTCGGACGTTGGAAGCGGGGGAGGAGTGTCAGCTCTACGTCCGCAATCCGCTCGAGCCCTTCAGCGTTCGGCTCACAGTCGCCGGGTACGGCGGCATCATCGTTGCGATGCCGATGATCCTCTGGCAGTTCTGGGCCTTCGTCGCTCCCGGTCTGTACAGCCACGAAAAGCGCTATGCCCTGCCCTTCGTCTGGGGTGGCGTGGCGCTCTTCTTCGCAGGTGCCGGCCTGGCCTACTGGAGCATCGAGCGGGCGCTCGACTTTCTCAGCCAGGTCGGCGGCGAAGACTTCACGAGCCTGTTCGCGCCGGGCGACTACCTCGGCTTCGTGGTCAAGATGATCGTTGCGTTTGGGGTCGCGTTCGAGTTCCCGATCGTCCTGATCTTCCTGCAGATTCTGGGCATCCTCGGCTACCGCACGCTTGTCAGCGGCCGCCAGTACGCCATCGTTGGCATTGTGGTCCTGGTGGCATTCATCACGCCGTCCGGTGATCCGTTCACGCTGATGATCCTGTCGGTCCCGATGTGGTTGTTCTACGAGATCTCGATTGCGTTCGGGTTCCTGCGGGAGCGACGGTCTCGGAAAGCGGCGAAGGCTTCGTGACCTCATCCGGCCGCGACTTCACCCTTGACCGCTTTCAGCTGGAGGCCATCGAGCACCTCGATGCCGGACGATCCGTCCTCGTCGCCGCTCCGACCGGTAGCGGCAAGACCGTCGTTGCCGAACATGCGATCGACCGGGCGCTGAGCGAACGCAAGCGGGCGTTCTACACGGCCCCGATCAAGGCGCTCTCGAACCAGAAGTATCGCGACCTGAGCGAACGGATCGGCTCGTCGCGGGTCGGCTTGCTCACGGGCGACAATGCAATCAACGCCGATGCCGACATCGTCGTGATGACCACCGAGGTCCTGCGCAACATGCTCTACGAGGGGCGGGTCCTCGACGACCTCGGCTTCGTCATCATGGACGAGGTGCACTACCTCGAGGACACCTTTCGAGGACCGGTCTGGGAAGAGGTCATGCTCCACCTGCCGGCCCATGCGAAGCTGGTGTGTCTGTCGGCCACCGTTTCGAACACCGATGAGCTCGCCGGCTGGATCGAATCCATTCGAGGCGCGACCGGATGTGTCGTCGAACGGAAGCGGCCGGTCGAGCTCACCAATCTGTACGCAGTGGGAGACCGACGCGGGCATCGACTTCATGTCATCTCCACCCTCCTCGACGGCGAGGCCAACAGCGAAGGCCATCGCTTCGACCCTGATCTGCGCCGAGGGCGCCGTAATGATCGCGGCAAGCGGGAGAAAAGCCCGTACATGACACCGGCGCGGCTCGACGTGCTCGATCATCTCGAGGACCACGACCTGTTGCCGGTGATCTGGTTCGTCTTCAGCCGGCGCGGGTGCGACGAGGCTGCCGAGCAGCTTGAGCGGGCGGGCGCTCGCTTCACCGACTCCGCCGAGGCCGACCGTATCCGGGCGATCGCCGACGAGCGCCTGGGTGGCCTGCCGATAGCCGACCTCGCCGTGCTCGACACCAGCGCATGGCGCAATCGACTCGAGCGCGGTATCGCGAGCCACCATGCAGGTCTCGTCCCGGCATTCAAGGAGACGGTGGAGCAGTGTTTCGCGGAAGGGCTCGTGCGGGTCGTCTTCGCCACCGAAACACTTGCGCTGGGCGTGAATCTTCCTGCTCGCAGCGTGGTGATCGACAAGCTCACCAAATTCACCGGCGAGACCCACGAACACCTCACTCCAGCCCAGTTCACCCAGCTCACGGGCCGGGCTGGGCGGCGGGGACTCGACGCGACCGGGCATGCGATCGTTCCATGGTCACCGTTCGTCCGGTTCGAGCAGGTCGCGAGCCTCGCCGGTAGCAAAAGCTTCCGGCTGCGGTCGGCATTTCGGCCCACCTACAACATGGCCACCAACCTGCTGCAGCGACTCGACGCAGACGCCGCCCGGGCGTTGCTGGCCCGATCGTTCGCGCAGTATCAGGCCGACACGGGCGTTGCCCGACTCGAACAACGCCTTGCCCGAGAGCGCGACCGAGAGCGCGACCTTGCAGCAACGGTCGCCGAACTGCCGCCGCTCGACGAACCGCGGGTCGAGAGTCCCGGTGCGATCAGCGACGCAATCAGCCGACTGCGGCCGGGCGACCTCGTCGTCGACGACGACGGACTCCGCCTTGCTGTCCTGGGGGTGAGTTGGCGCAAGGGCGGTCGGGCTCGGGTCCGCCTCGTCAACGAGAGCAGCCGCGAGGTCCGATGGCGGCTCGAGGAGCTGGACGTCGCCCCGCACACGATCGGCCGAATCGATCTGCCGTTCCCCATGGCTCCCGAGCGGATCGACTATCGACAAGATGTCGCCAGCCGGATCCGTCGGTCCGGCGCCGGACACTCCGCACGGTCCCGCCGGCGACGAACGCGTCGCGATGATCCCCGGATTGCGCTGGAACGCACCCGGAACGAGATCACGCAGCTCGAACGACGTGCTCGGCGAGACCAGGCCTCGATCGCCCGCCGCTTTGACGCAGTCACCGACGTTCTCCGCACCCGCGGCCACCTCGACGGCTGGACCGTCACCGAATCAGGCCTCACCCTTGCGGGCATCTATCACGAGGCGGATCTCCTCGTTACCGAAGCGCTCACGGACGGTCTCTTCGACGGCCTCACAGCGCCAGAACTCGCGTCGGTTGCTTCCTGCTTCACCTACGAACACCGCAGCCCCACGCCACCGCCCGATCCGTGGTTCCCCTCACCGACCGCCATGCAGCGCTTCCGCCAACTGGAAGTGCTGTCTCAGTCGATCAACGCGGCCGAACGACGTGGCGGCGTGGACGAGACTCGATCACCCGACCCGGGGTTCGCTCCCGTGGCCCACAGCTGGGCAGCGGGGGAGTCGCTCGGCGTGTTGCTCGGTCGCAACGACGAGATGACCGCCGGCGACTTCGTGCGCAACATCAAGCAACTCACCGACCTGCTCGGGCAACTCGCGGCGAACGCCACCGATCCCGCCACGGCCAGCGCGGCCCGCCACGCCGGCGATGCCATCCATCGCGGCGTCGTAGCCCTTTCCGGTTCGGTGCAGACACCATGAGTGTCGAGAAGGGGACCGACTGGGGCGAGCGGGCTCGACCGCCCGCCGACCTCGTCGTCGTCGACGACAGCGCCGCCGCGGTCGAGATGATCGCGTCCGAACGGCGGGCGAGCCGTCCACTCCCGGCCGTCGGGCTTCGAGGTGGTGATCTCGTACGGACGCTCGGCGGCCCCACCACTCCGGATCTGGCCTCGGCCGAGGAGGCGTTGCACGTCACGGTCGACCTCGGTGCCGTCCTCGTCGATGGCGCCCTGCACTGGTTCCTCGACCATCTCATCGCTCGTCGATCATGGCTACGGGGACAGGTGCTCGTCGTTGCCAACGCTGCGTTCGTCGACGACTGGAATATCGCGCCACGGGCCCATCCCGGTGACGGCCGCTTCGACACGCTCGAGACCTCCACGATGGGCCTCGGGGATCGCTGGCAGGCCCGCTCGCGCCTCAAGCTCGGCACCCACGTACCCCACCCCGCCATCACAACCCGACGAGTCGAGGCGATCCAATACGACTTCGAACGACCCATGCCGATTTGGCTCGACGGGCGTTCGATCGGTGAGGCCCGCCACCTCAGTATCCGGCTCGAACCAGACGCGGTCGACATCTGGATCTGAGACAATCCACGGCAGCCAACCGGTAGATTCGGCTCCATGGACGTCGTCGAGGCCAAGGAGATCGTGCGAGCAGAGATCGATCGGCTCACGCCGACATTGCTCGAGGTCTCGCACTCGATCCACGCCAATCCCGAACTGAACTTCGAAGAGCACCACGCCCACGACACCCTCACCGGCGTGCTCGAAGACCAGGGTCTGGCCGTCGAACGGGGGGCGTACGACATGGCGACCGCCTTCGAGAGCAGGGTGGGGGCCGACGACGGCCCGACGGTCGCCGTGTTGTGCGAGTACGACGCGCTTCCGGGCATCGGCCACGCCTGCGGGCACAACATCATCGGCGCGGCCGGTCTCGGTGCTGGGCTTGCCGTCGCCAAGGTCGCCGAGGCGCTCGGCGGTCGTGTTGCGATCCTCGGCACACCTGCCGAAGAAGGGGGTGGCGGCAAGGAGTTCATGATTCGGCGGGGCGCCTTCGACGACATCGACCTGGCGATGATGGTCCATCCGGCTGACCGCGACCTTCGCACCATGCACACGATCGCCGTTCAGCAACTCGACGTGCAGTACACCGGCCGTGCCGCCCACGCCGCCGCCTCACCCCACACGGGCCTGAACGCTCTCGACGCTGCCGTGCTCGGCTACAACGCCGTCGCTGCGCTCCGTCAGCACATTCGACCGGAGGAGCGGATCCACGGGATCTTCGCCGACGGCGGCGCTAAGCCCAACATCGTCCCGTCGAAGGCCGCCACCGAGTGGTACGTCCGAAGCGGCAACATGGATTCCCTCGAAGCCCTGAAGACTCGGGTGCTCGACTGTCTCCACGGTGGAGCCCTCAGCGCTGGCTGCGAGATGCACCATGAGTGGATCGACCCTCCCTTCTACGACATGATCGACAACCACCCACTGCTCGACCTCTACGTTCAGAACGCGATGGAGGTCGGCCGTCACCCACTCCCGGAGGCGGAGGGTGCGATGGTCGTTGGATCCACCGACATGGGAAATGTCAGCTACTCGGTCCCTGCGATTCATCCCATGATCAAGGTGGCGCCAGAGGGCACGCCAATCCACACGCCCGAGTTCGAGGTGTACGCCGGACGCGAGGAAGGGGATCGGGCCGTCATCGATGGTGCGCTGACTATGGCGCTCACGCTCGTCGACTGTCTGGCCAGCAGCGAGACCCGCGACGCGATCCGCGGCGCGTTCCCGGGCACCACGTAAAGTCTCGACCCGATGACGGTCTACATCGCCGAAGAGTTCACCGCCGAAGAAGCCGATGTCCTCCGTCGGTACTTCACGAACCTTGACCAGCCCGTCTTTGCCCTCGTCAACCTGCCCGAGGTTGTGAAAGGCGCCCTGTTCGCGCGTTATTCACGAACTGCGCTGAGCCTGCGTCGACTCTTCTTGAAGGAGTTCGTTGGAGAACTCGACATCGAGGGTGACCAGTCCATCGACGCGACGATCGGGCTCCGACGCGCCGAGGAACTCTACGACAAGGTCTTTTTCGAATACGGCGATGACTCCGTCGCCCAGCTCGGCGGCGTCCATCTTGCGTGTGAGCAGGCCTCCAATGTGCTCACCAAGGTGCTCGAGTGGGGTCGACTGATGTCGTACCTCGAGCAGTCAACGCGCTACATCGCCTACGACCAACGCCTCGGCGGCCGATACCGCTACTACCGCGATCCGGAGTTGCTGAGTTCGGAGTTCGGCACTCGCTACGTCGCCGACATGGACCGCATGTTCGACGCGTACTCGGCGTTGATCCCGCAGCTACAGGAATTTTTCCGCGGCGCGCAGCCCAAGGATCCCAACGACTCCGACTTCGCGTACCGCTCAGCGATCAAGGCCCGGGCTCTCGACGCAATCCGCGGCATGCTTCCCGCCGCCTCGCTGTCGAATGTCGGCATCTACGGCACCGGGCAGGCGTATGAGGCACTGCTCTTGCGCATGCGGGCCCACCCGCTGCCCGAGGCCCGCGCCTACGCCGATCTCATGCTCACCGAACTCCGCAAGGTCGTGCCGTCGTTCCTGAAGCGCGTCGACCTCCCTGAGCGTGGGGTTCGCACGTCGGCGTACCTGGACGACACCCGGGCCTCGGTGGAGGCCCTAAGCGAACAGATCTTCGGCGATGAGATCGGCGGACCGGTGGCCGACGACGTTGTCGACCTGGTCGATTTCGACCCGGACGGCGAAATCAAGATGGTCACCGCCATGCTCTATCCGCACTCGTCGCTGTCCGAGCGGACGATCGAAGCTCGTGTGCGCAACATGAACGTCGAGGAACGCGTTGAGGTGATCAAGGCGTATGTCGGCACCAGAGCCAACCGACGCCAGCGTCCCGGGCGTGCATTCGAGCGCACCGACTATCGCTTTGATGTTTTGTCCGATTACGGCGCGTTCCGGGACCTCCAGCGCCATCGCATGCTCACGATCGACTGGCAGCCCCTGTCGCCCCGTCACGGCTTCGTGCGTCCACCGGCGGTCGATGCCGCTGGGCTCGTCGGCGAGTTCGACGCCGTGATGGAACGTTCCGCTGCCCTCCACGACCTCCTTCACGACGATTTTCCGGATCAGGCCTCCTATGCGGTCTCGCTGGCCTATCGGGTGCGCTACTCGATGCAGTTCAACGCCCGCGAGGCGATCCACATGCTCGAGCTCCGCACGAGCCCTCAAGGTCACGAGGCGTACCGTCGGGTGTGTCAGCGCATGCACACAGCCATCGCTGAGGTCGCCGGCCATCATGCCGTGGCGGAGGCGATGACGTTCGTCGACCACTCGGCTGAACCGACGCTCGGACGGCTCGACGCCGAGCGACGCGCCGAGGAAAAGCGTCGGGGCCAAACGGGCGCCTGACCATCTCACTGGCCTCGGCGGCCATCCGCCCTCGGCAACCAAGACTCGGGCAGTATCCCCGTTACCAGCGGACCCGTGGCACCCGTCACGGTCGGTTTTGGGTGCCATAACGTTGCGCAACCCGGTCGAGTGTCTATGATCCGCCGCAGCCCCCCGAATTCAGGTACGACATGTCTGACGACGAAAGCATCGAAGAAGAGGAACTCGACGAGGACGAACTCGACGAGGACGAACTCGACGAGGACGAACTCGACGAGGACGAACTCGACGAAGATGGCGAGTTCGGCGACGACGACCTCCCCGACGACGACGACGATGACGACGACGAAGACGACGTCGCCACGCCCGCCCGCCCTTCTAGCGATGATGACGACGACGAAGACGACGACGACGTCGAGGCCGACCTGGATGCGATCTTGAAGGACCGCATCGCAGCCGGTGATGACGAAGACGACGACGAAGACGACGACGAGCAGGCGGTAGCGAAAAAGCCAGCGGTCGCTCCTGGTGACGCCGAGCCAGTCCAGGCACGGCAGGAGAACGAGTTCTCCTGCCCGCACTGCTTCTTGTTGGTTAACCCGGCCTCGGTGGTCGATGGTGAGTGTCCACACTGCGGTGGGATGGTCTGAGTCGACGATGAATGACGACGACGACGTCACCGAGAAGCTGCTNGACGCCCTCGTGTACGCACCNCTCGGNCTTGCGCTCGAGGCCAAGGACCTCCTNCCCAAGCTGGCCGAACGCGGTCGCGGCCAGGTGGCCCTCACTCGCTTGGCCGGCACGGTCGCCGCGCGCCGAGGGCAGTCCGAGGCGGTCAGGCTCGTCGACGAACTCCGCACTGGGGTCGAGGCCTTCTTCACGGCGAACTCCGATGAAGAGACCCCCGACACCGCCGAGAGCGAGCCCGGTCCCGACACCGAGCTGCCGATCGAGGGGTACGCCACACTCACCGCCGTCGAGGTGATCCCATTGCTCTCCGACCTCGACGACGAGCAACTCGACACCATCGAGGCGTTCGAGAAGGCCAATCGCAACCGCTCAACGGTGCTCAATCGCATCCGGCAACGCCGGAGCTGATGCAGGTCGCCGCCCGGATCGCAATCGCCGACGACCTCGGCGTCGTGGGCGCCATGGCCGAGGCGGCGATCGCCGAACTCACGCCACAGCGTGGAGGAGNGGTGTGGTCACANACTGCGGCCCGAGTGNNNCCGCTCGATNCAGGGCTCCGACACGANCTNGANGATCCGGACGCCCTCGTGATCGTNGGAACGATCGACACGACGGTCGTCGGCTATGCGGCCTGCCACGTCGAACCGCTGCACGACGGACGAGCGATGGCCCGCATCACCGATCTCTATGTGTTGCCCGATGCCCGGAAGGTCGGCGTCGGTGAGGCGATGATGGTCACCCTGGAGGAATGGGCACGCGAGCGATCACTCGTCGGGCTTGATGCCGTCGCCCTTCCCGGCGATCGCGACACCAAGAACTTCTTCGAGACGTTCGGGTTGGTGGCTCGAGCCATTCAGGTCCATCGCAGCCTGGAGACGTGACCCGGCAGGTCAAACTCGCCGTCGGTGCGGTGGTGCTGCACCACGACCACGTGTTGCTGGTCCGTCGGGCCACCCCACCCGAGGCCGGGCGCTGGTCGTTCCCGGGTGGCCGAGTCGAACCGGGGGAGCGCATGGCCGATGCGGCAGCCCGGGAGGTTCGGGAGGAGACCGGCCTCGATGTCGAAATCAGCCATCCGCTCGACTGGATCGAGCGCATCGGCCCGGACCATCACTTCGTCATCGTCGACTTCGCAGCGACAGTGCCCGAACGCCAGACGCCAACACCCGGTGACGACGCAGCCGACGCGCGTTGGGTCCACCTCGACGAGGTCTCGACCCTCGCGTTGGTCGACGGCCTGCTCGACTTCCTCCGAGCAAACCGGGTAGTGGATTGACGACACCGATCACTGGGATCGGTGGTCGGTCACTCCTCCTCGCCGGCAGCCGGAGCAGCGGCCTCGGCGGGTGCAGGGGCGGGCTCGGGGGCCGGCGTAGGTGCAGCCGACTGCGGCGGAGGCGGCGGCGTTGGGCGCTTGGCCTTGCCACGCGGCTTCTGGGCCGGCGCNTCGATACCGAACAGNGCTGCGATCTGCGGGATACGGCCGGCAAGCTTGGTGACGGCCTTGGTGAGCTCGTCGCTCGGGTTGGTGGGCACTCCCTGGGCCTTGACCTGGGTTCGGACGGGGGAGAAGGCCACGGCGTCGATCACGGTGGCGTAGCGATCGCTGGTGACCTCGCTGGTCAGCGACTCCGACGCTGCAGCGGCCAGGCGTTCAGCCATGTCGATGGGAAGGGGAGCACCGGCCTTCGGCGGGCGGCTGCTGAGGCGAAGAGCACGAACCGTGCGGCCCTCGGCGATGGTCTGGGCAAGTTCGTCGCGCCAGGCGTTGTGCTCGGCATCGACGCGGTTGGTGAGTCCTTCTCGCAGTTGGTCAGCAAGCGCCCGGGTCTCTTCGTCACGGGCGGCTCCGTCGGCTGCGACCACCACGGAGCGGATGTCGCGAAGGTCGACGGTCTCGATGCCCGCAACCGCAGCCTCGGCGCGGTCGCGCCATTCGGCAGCCTTGAGCGTCGGTGCCAGCTTTTCGGCGAGGGCGACGAGCGGCTCGCGCTTGATCTTCGGCATGCCCTCGGCGGTCGCCTTGTCGTTCATGCGATCGATGGCCTGACGCACGCCNGGCACACCGCCNTTNAGGACTTCNTCGGCGAGGGGCTGCTGGATCGTCGGCAGTGCCTTGAGGGCTGCTTGNCGATGGGTGCGAGCGGGACGCANGCGCGGNGCCTTGGGACGGGCCGGCGGCTTCTGGCGCTGGCGGCGGGGCCGCTCGTTGCGGCGGTCGCCTCCACCACGGCGTTCCCCATCGCGACCNCCTCGGCCTGCGNCNNNGGTTGTCGCCGTCACGGCCTCGACCGCGACCTCGACCACGTCCACGATCGTCGTCGCCACGGCCTCGACCGCGGCCCTTCGGCGCGAGCACCTGAGTGACCAGGGGCTCGTCGCGTCCGCTGCCGAGCACCTCGAGCGTCTCGGCTTCCTTGCGAGCGCCCTTGGGCGCAAAAACGGTGGTGACGGTGAGGCCATCGAGGTCGGCATCAGCCTCCACCTTCACGACATCACCCACCGATGTGCCGGCCGGCAGGAGGGTCCCGTCGAGCGTGCCCTTGGGCTGCTTGGCTCCGGCCGCACGCCAGGTCCATTGCCCGTCGCCGCGGTCGGAGGTGAGTTCGATGTCAAGCCGTCGTGCCACGGCGAAAACGGTATCGGCCTGCGAGCCAGGCACCGACTCCGAAGCGGGAACGATCAGCTGACGAACAGGTCGGTGGGATCGGTGTTCCCGCCACAAACCACGGCCACGACCCGCTCTCCCGGCTCGGGCCGATAGGCGCCAGTCTGCAGCGCAGCGAGCGTCACGGCCGCTGCGGGTTCCACCGCCAGTTGGTACTGCGACCACAGGTCGCGGCGGGCGTCGGTGACCGATCCATCGTCGACGACGATCGATTCGGTCGTGCCGGCCAGGATCGACCAGGGGAGTTCGCCGATACGGCGGGCGCCCAGCGCGTCCGCGCCCACGCCGGCGGGGGAGACGTCGACCAACTCACGGGCGGCGCTGGCGGCGTGAAACGAGTTGCAGGCCTCCGTTTCCACGGCAATGACACGAACCGAGGAGGGGAGTGCAAGACGGAGGCCCGCTGCGAGTCCCCCGCCCCCGACGGCGACGAGCACCGTGTCGAGGCCCGGCACCTGATCGACCAACTCGACGCCCAGCGTGGCCTGTCCCGCCACCGTGAGTGGTGCGTTGTACGGGTGGATCTTCAGCGCATCGATCGAGGCGGCACGGGCATCGCAGGCTTCCTGCGCATCGTCGTAGAGCTCACCGACGATGTTGACCATTGCGCCCTGAGCACGAAGCCGGTCGATCTTCGCTGGCGACGAGACGCTCGGAACGAAGATCTCGGCCTTCACGCCGAGTACCCGGGCGGTTCGGGCGACAGCGATACCGTGGTTACCGCCGGAGGCGGCGATGAGCCCGCCAGCGGGGACGCCGAGCCCGAGCGCGGTGTTGAGGCTGCCGCGGGCCTTGAACGAGCCAGCGTGCTGCAGCGACTCGAGCTTCAGCGTCACCGACGCGGAGAGCCCGAGGTCGCCCGGCGTCGTTCGCAGCACGGGCGTGCGGCGAAGGAGCGGCGTGCATCGCTCGACGGCGGCGGCGATATCGGCGCTGGTCGGCACGGGGATCGTGGTCATGGCACCCTGTCTAACCCCTGCCAGCCTGGCACGAACGGCCGGAAATCTTCGTTATGTAAAGTAATTGGGAGTGAGTTGCAGCGAAACAGGGCGCAATCGGGGTTCGCAGCGCCGCCTGCGCCACCGATCCGTCGTAGCCTCGAAGGGTGCCCATCGAGTCGCCCCGTGCTGGTCGCCGCAACCTTGCGGTGCGGATCGCTCCCTCGGCACTGCGCCACGTCCGCCGTGGACATCCGTGGATCTTCGACCAGTCCATCGAGCGAATCTCCCACGACGGCCAACCGGGCGATCTCGCCGTCGTCTTCGACGACAAACGTGACTTCGCCGCGATCGGACTCTGGGATCCGACCTCGCCCATCCGGATCCGAGTCCTTGCGACGCACCAGACCTCAGTGGGCCCCGATCTGTGGCGAACCCGCATCAGCGAGGCGATCGAGCGTCGCCGGGGGCTCGTCGACGATGACGAGGTCACGGGACTGCGCTGGTTGCACGGTGAGAACGATCGTGTGCCGGGTCTCGTCGTGGACGGCTACGGTTCGACGCTCGTTGTGAAGCTCTATACGCCTGCGTGGCTCGCACACCTCGGCGGCGTGGTCGATGCGTTGGCCGAGCGTCTCGGACCCGAGCGAGTGATCCTCCGGCTGGCCCGCTCGGTCCCGGCGACCCCGGGCCGAGCCGACGGCACCATTCTCCTCGGCGATCACGCTGACGGAAGTGTCGCCTTCCTCGAGAACGGTCACACGATGACCGCCGATCCGGTCGACGGCCAAAAAACCGGATATTTCCTCGATCAGCGAGCCAACCGACGGTCGTTCGGCGATCTGGCCGAGGCGGGTGACGTCCTCGACGTCTTCTGCTGCCACGGCGGCTTCTCGGTGCACGCCGCCGCCGCTGGCGCCCGCTCCGTGCTCTCGACCGACCTGTCGCCCCACGCCACCGAATCCGCCCGCCGGCACCTCGCTGCCAACGCCGTCGATGTCGACCACCAGACCATGACCGGCGATGCGTTCGAGATCATGGAACAGCTCGCCGGCGACGGCCGGCGCTTCGACGCAATCGTCGTCGATCCACCCTCGTTCGCGAGTCGCGCTGACGCCGTGCCTGGTGCGCTGCGGGCTTACACCCGTCTTACGCACCTCGCGCTCGATCTGCTCCGTCCTGGTGCGATCCTCATGCAGGCGTCGTGCACGTCGCGGATCGACACCGAGATGCTCACGCAGACGGTTTTGGGGGCAGCCGAGCGGGCGGGACATCCCGTCGACGTCCTCGACGTGAGTGGCCACGACCTCGACCACCCGGTCGGGTTCCCCCAGGGGTCGTACCTGAAGGCCGTCACGATCCGGTCTCAGCGATGATCCGGCACGGACGAAGACGATAGCGTTCGGCCGATGGGTGCGGATTCCCGGATCGAGTTGACCGTGCGCCTCTGGAGCACCGGGGCCGCCGAACGCTTCGCCGAGTACCTCGATCGCCTCACCTCGCTCCTCCCCCGTCACCGAGGCGAGGTGGCTCGCCGCATCGACAGCGTCGAGGGTGGGCCCGGCGAGCCCGACACCGTGCTCGTCCTCGCCTTCCCGGACGCCACCGCCATCGACGGCTTCCTCCGAGACCCGGCCCGAGCCGACTTCGAAGAACTCGCCGGTCAGGCCATCACCCAATCGCTGATCACCGACGGTCGCACCCGGGTTGACCCGGACGAGCCGGCGACCCTCCACGAACTCCGTCCGGACCAGCCGTGAGCCCCGACATGCAGGGCGGCATTCCGGTCGAGGGGCGCCCCTCCCCCATTCACGGCAACGGTGCGTTCGCCACCCGCCCGATCAGCGCCGGCGAACGCATCGGCGAGTACACCGGCAGCCCGAGCGCCGAGGACGGCACCTACGTCCTCTGGGTGGAAGGCGACGATGGCGAGTACCGCGGCATCGACGGAGACAACGAGCTGCGTTGGCTCAACCACAGCTCGTCACCAAACGTGGAGTTCGATGGTCCCGAGCTCTTCGCGCTGGTCGACATCGAGCCCGGCACGGAGCTCTGCTTTCACTATGGCGAGGAATGGGAGCACGTCGACTGAGGCTCGCCCACCGACTCGGCGAGCACCGGACCACTCACCCGGAGATCCAGTGGGCAACCGGGCCGGCCCCACCGAGATCGACCCACTGCGAGGCCCGCAGCCGATCCGTGACGAACGCCTTCGCCTGACGGATCGCGTCGACCGCATCCTCGCCGCGAGCAAGGGCCGCAGCCGTCGCGGCTGCGAACGTGCACCCGGACCCGCGAACGTGCACCGTGTCGATCCAGGGCGACTCGAGGTGGTCGATCGTGCCGTCGGCTCGGACCACTACATCGACTGCCCGGGCGCCGCGGTTGGATCCGCCGGTGACGACCACATTGGAGGCGCCAAGGCCGGCGAGTTGGTGAGCGACTGTGTCGACGTCGACGACGCTCGCCAGCGGGCGTCCGGCGAGCAACGATGCCTCGCCGAGGTTCGGGGTGATCGCCACCGCCGCTGGAAGAAGGCGCTCGCGATAGGCCTGCTCGATCTCCTCGCCGACAAAGCGGTGACCGCGGCCATCGACGAGCACCGGGTCGACGACCGGTGCCGGCAACACGCCGGCTTCGATCCGATCAGCGACGACCTCGACGATCGCGGCCGATCCGAGCAGACCGGTCTTGACCCCGGCAATCGAAAAGGTGTCGGCAATCGCGTCGATCTGATCAGCCACGAGACCGGAGTCCATCGAATCGACCCGGTCGACGCTTCGTAGGTGCTGGGCGGTGACGGCGGTGACCGCCACCGTGCCGTGGACGCCGAACGCGGCGAACGTCGTCAGGTCGGCGGCCAGACCGGCTCCACCCAGCGGGTCGTGGGCGGCGATGGCGAGGACGACGGGTGGAGTGGCGGCCAACACGGCATTGATCGTGACACACGCGAAGATGGGACATGTCCACCCGCGGACGACATCTCGTCGCCAGCCCCTCGCTCAACGACCCGAACTTCGAGTTCACCGTGGTGTTCATGCTCGAGCACAGCGATGAAGGGGCGCTTGGCGTCGTGCTGACCCGTCCGAGCGAGTTACCGGTCACCGACATGTTCGACGGGTGGGTCGACCACGCAGCAGCGCCGTCGGTCGTCTTCCGTGGCGGGCCGGTCTCGCTGTCGTCGGTGATCGCACTCGGTGTCGCTGCATCCGCCGGCCCCAGCGGCGGGTTCAATCCGATTGCGGCGGGGATCGGCACGGTCGACCTCGACACCGATCCCGCTGAGCTGATCGCACTCCAGGGGGTCCGTTTTTTCGCGGGCTATGCGTCGTGGGCTCCTGGACAACTCGATGCCGAGCTGGTCGACGACGCATGGATCGTGCTCGACGCAGCAGAGACCGATCTGCTCCACCCCGAACCGGCCGAGCTGTGGTGGACCGTCGTGGGGCGTCAGCGCAGCGACATCAGGCTGCTAGCGAACTACCCCTCCGAGCCCTGGGTCAACTGAGCGCCAGCATCACGGCGGGAACGTGAAGCGGACGTCGAGTTCGGCGAAGACAAGATCGGCCACCCACGACGCCGCCGGTCGCGACAGGTGCACACCGTCACTGATTCGAGCGGTGATCGTGTTGCCGTCGGGTCCGGCCAGTCGGCCCTGGTACGCACCGTCTCCGCCGAAGAGATCCCAGATGTCGATCGCCGTCACCTCGGAGCGCTCCGCGAGCACCTCTTCCGCCACCTCGTTGATCACCCGAACACCGGCGTCGAGCGCACCGTCGCGCATCGGCGGCTGCGTGACCCAGTAGACGATCCGATTGTCGGTTGTAAGGATGTCGAGCGCAGCGATCAGACGGGCGCGCCATTCATCGCGCCAGGCTTCACTGCCCTCGATGAGGCGCTGCCCGGCCGCATCGACCATGTCCTGATGGTCGTTGGCGCCGATGAACAACACCACGACCTCGGGGTCGAGTTCGACCATCTGGTTCGTCCACTGTGCCGGCCAGTCGAAGTAGTCGGGCCGGGCGAGGCCGGTCGAGATCCGGTCGTCGAGCTCGACCTCGAGTGACCGGACGCCGCTCTCGCTCGCGATCGCTTGGCCGAGGTAGGTCGCCTGGCTGTCACCAGCCACGTACACCCGCAGCGGGGCGTCGTCCGTGACGACCCGACCGGCGGGCACGGTTGTCGTGGCAGGTGCCGCAGTCGTGGTCGTCGTCGCCTCCGACGACGAGTCGTTCGCCGCAGGGACGGTGGTCGTTGTCGTGGTGGTCGTGGCCGGGATCGTCGTCGTGACGACGGCCACGGTCTCACTCCGGCCATTGTTGGCATCACGCAGGTCGCGGAGTGCATCGTAGGGCCGGTTCAACGACAAGAAGTTGGCGGCCCGGTCGATGCCCTCGGCAACGGCGAGATTCAGGTCACGAGCGTCGCCGAACTCCTGGCGCTCGGCGATCTCGACCACCTTGCCGGAGGTCAACAGCAGCGCAAGAAGTAGGCATCCAAGCACGGCCAACACGGCACGAAGAACCGGGGTGGTTCGTTCGGTCAGGTCGTGTTCGCGAGCTGCCCGGAACTGTTCGTCGGTCCAGATTTCACCCCGTTCCCGGGGGCGGACAGCTCGCTCGAGGGGGTCGTTGGTATCCATGTCAGAACTGGAAGTAGATGAACTCGGAGACCCCTTCGGGTCCGAGCGCGACGACCACCATGATCCACAGCGCAAAGCCGATCGCCATTGCGGGTGCAGGCACGGTGGAGAACATGGCGGAGAGTTGGCGGGCGAGCAGAGGCGGGAGGAACTGGACGGCGATCGTGAGAACGATCACCACCGCGACAAGGGGGTTGAGAAGCTCGGGGGCCTGGGTCCAGCCCGAACCGAGCGCGGCAAAGACGTCGACGGCGGTGTCGATCCCACCGCCGGTCACCGTGCCGGCGAAGAACACGACCCAACCGACACAGACGAAATGGAAGGTGACGATCCGGCCGAGCCAAAGGCGCCGCACCGCCAGCGGTGAGAACGGTACCGGCGAGGTCGGATCTTCTCGCCACGCATCGACCTCGGCGCCGCTGTGGAGACGGGCGAGCTCTCGGATGCGGACATCGGTGGCATCGAACTCAACATCGGGTTCGCCTCGCGCCTCGCTCAACGCTCGTTCTATGGCGAGACCGAGTCCCTGGTAGAGGCCCCACACGACGAACACCCATGCTGCGCCGTGCCACAGCCCGCCGAGACCCATCGTGATCACGAGGTTGCGATAGGTCCCTGCCCGTCCGCTGCGGTTCCCGCCGAGCGGCACATAGAGATAGTCACGAAGCCATCGCGACAGGGTCATGTGCCAACGACGCCAGAAGTCCTGGACCGAGACGGCGGCATAGGGCCGATCGAAGTTCTGCGGGAACCGGAAGCCGAGCAGCAGGGCGAGCCCGATCGCCATGTCGGTGTAGCCGGAGAAGTCGGCATAGATCTGGATTGCGTAGCCATAAATCCCGAACAGGACATCCCACGCCGAGTACTCCCCCGGCGTGCCGAAGGCGTCATTGACGATTGCCCGGCCGATGAAGTCCGCGATCACGACCTTCTTGACGAGACCTCGCGCAATCAACAGTGTCGCTCGGCTTGCTTCGACTCGGTCCGGCGTCCGGCTCGCCCGGAGCTCCGGAAGGAACTCCGTGGCCCGGACGATCGGCCCAGCGACAAGCTGGGGGAAGAATGAGAGGTACACGGCGAAATCGAGCAGCGGCGCCGGGGTTGCCTCCTGGCGATGGACATCGACGACATAGCTGATCGCCTGGAAGGTGAAGAACGAGACGCCGACCGGCAAGACGATGTCGAGGGCGGGTCCCTCAAGCCCGAAGGAATCCTCCAGGCTCGCCACGAAGAAGCCGTAGTACTTGAACACGCCGAGCACGGCGAGATCGAAAACGACAGCCGTTCCCGTGAGTCGCTTGCGGCGTACCGGCTCGGGCTGACGGTGCACCGCGACTGCGGCTACCTCGTTGACCAGGATCATGAGGGCGAGAAGGCCGAGGAAACGCCAGTCCCAGTAGCCGTAGAACACCGCAGAGGCGGTGAGGATCAGGATCTTCCACGCCATGGCGCGTCCACGCAGCGCCCAGCTGAGGGGCAACACCACGGCGAAGAACACCGCGAACGTGAACGTGGGAAAGAGCACCTGGTCTCCAACTGCGCCCGCTTTGCAGATCGTACCGCGACGGCCCGGTGCCCCCGGTGATGCCGGATCGTCGGCCTAGTCGGCGGGTGCGCCGTGGCGGCCTGCCCCCTCGGCGAACCGGGCGGCGCCTGCCTGTGTCTCGCCCGAGGCCACCGTCTCACGTCCGAGGAGGGTTTCGTGCAGCAGCGCCTCCGTCATGGAGAGCGACCATTGGTCCTTCGTCGAGCGCAGATCGCTGCGCAGACACCGCTGAGGGAAGGCAGCGAGTTCGTGGGCAAGGCTGAGTGCGTCGTCGAGCGCCTCACCCGGTGCGCTCATCCGGTTGACGAGACCGATGCGCGCTGCTTCGGGGCCCTCAACGGCGCGTCCGGTGAGGATCATGTCGTTGGCGAGCGACGAACCGATGAGCCGGGGCAGGCGGATCGTGCCGCCGTCAACAAGGGGCACACCCCACCGCCGGCAATACACGCCGAACGTGGCGTCCTCGGCGGCAACTCGCAGATCGCACCACACGGCGAGCTCTAGTCCGCCGGCGACGGCGAAGCCCTCCACCGCAGCGATGACCGGCTTCGAGAGGTCCAGGCGGGTCGGGCCCATCGGACCGGGACCGGTGCGGTCGATCCGGTTGCCGTTCCCGGTCGAGATCGCCTTGAGGTCAGCGCCTGCACAGAACGTGCCGTTCGCTCCGGTGAGGATCGCCACCGACAGCGAATCGTCCTCCTCGAAGGCGGTGAAGGCCTCGAACAGTTCGGTCGCGGTCGGCCCGTCGACCGCATTCCGGCGTTCAGGGCGATCGATGGTGACCACGAGGACGGAGTCATGGATCTCAGTGCGGACAGTCATGGCCGGACGGTAGTGCCGCTCCCCCGCCGTCCCAGGCATTCTGGCGACCCGAACATCTGTTCGCTACCATGTGGAGATGCTGGCGTACCAGACGAGCGTCTTCGGGCAGGGAGCACCAACCGTGCTCGACACCGGGGTCAAGCGAACCTGGCTCGATGAGTTCACCTGGGTCGATCACGCCCACACATGGCTCGCCGGTGCCGACGAACTGCTCGCCGACCTGGCCGATGCACTGCCTTGGCGGCATTCACGGCGTCCCATGTACGGGCGAATCGTCGACGAACCTCGGCTCCACGCCATGCTCGATGCCAGCAGCAGCCGTAGGTATCCAGTACTCGACGAAATCACCGAGGCACTCGAATGCCGTTACGGCAAGGGCCTGGCGCCGGGTTTCGTGAACTACTACCGCTCAGGCTCGGACTCGGTCGCCTGGCATGCCGACAAGATCGGAATCCACGAGGTGAACCCGATCGTCGCCATCGTTTCGCTCGGTGGACCCCGCACCTTCGGATTGCGACCGATGGGTGGCGGAAACGCCCACCGATGGCTGCTGGGATCCGGTGACCTCTTGGTGATGGGCGGCGCCTGCCAGCACGCGTGGGAGCATGCTGTTCCCAAAATGGCGAGCGCTCCACCCCGGATGAGTCTCAGCTACCGCCACGTCGTCGATCGGCCCGACGGCCCGCGGTGGTCGATCACGGTCGGGACACGCGTCGACGAGGTCGGCTGGCAGCCTGGGCAGCGATCGGGCACCATGCCCCGATGAGCGCAACCTGTCCCGACGCGGCTGGGGGAAGATGATCAGTCGACCCGTCGTCGTGATGGGCGTTGCCGGATCCGGCAAGTCGGTAGTCGGGCGAGGTATCGCTGCAGCACTCGCCCGCCCGTTCATCGACGCCGACGACCTCCACCCCCGCACCAACATCGACAAGATGCGGCGGGGCGAGCCCCTCGACGACATCGATCGAGCGCCATGGCTCGACGCCGTCGGCGCCGCCCTCGCCGGCGACCCGGGGCCCGTTGTCGCCTGCTCGGCGCTCAAACGCGCCTACCGCGATCATCTGCGTTCGTGTGCACCGAGGCTCACGATCGTGCACCTTGCGGGCCCCAGGGCGGTGATCGCCGAGCGCATGGCCGATCGAGCCGATCACTTCATGCCGCTGAGCCTGCTCGACAACCAGTTCGCGACGCTCCAGCCACTCGAGCCCGACGAGGTCGGCACGACCCTGTCGATCGACGGCCCGGTCGAAACCGTTGTTCGCCGCGCCCTCGACACTCTGGCTTAGGTCGCAGTCCTCGGGCCGATAAAGATCCCTTCGGCCGTGGCGCACAGCGTTTCGCCATGGTGGAACGTGCCGGTGGCAAAGGTCTTGCGGCCCTCGACTCGATCGACCCAGCCCCGCATGGTGATCGGCACGCCGAGCGGAGTGAGCGAGGCATAACGGATGGAGAGTGTTCCCGTGAAGCCCGAAACATCGTTCACGACGCACGTGCAGCCCAGCAGCTCGTCGAAGACGCCGGCGACGACACCACCGTGCACCCCGCCGGGTGGACCGTTCATGATCGCCTCGAACGTGTGCGTGGCGTGCACCTCGGCACGATCGCCGACCACGACCGTCGCGAAGTCGATCGGCGGGGCGATCGGGTTCAGCGTGCCGACATAGGGGCTGTAGGGAAAGAAGCCCGCAATGCCGACCTCAAGCGCGCGGTTGATGCGGCCCTTCGGTCCGGCGGTGAGGTTCTCGGCCATGCGTTCGGCGAGATCGTCGTGCCACAACGAGGCTTGCATCCGGATGTCGTCGACCGCGAGAGCGTCGAGTCGATCGGCGAGTGCGTGCAGCTGTTGGATCTCGGAGGTGAAGTCCTCGCCGTCCAGTTCGGCGATTCGGGCGGCCGTGTTGACCCGCCGCATCGCGTCGATGAGATCTCGGGGTTCGTGCATCGGCGGGACGGTAGGCGGCGATCGCCGTCGTCACCGAATCGCTCGCTTGCCGGCCGGCCGGTACCATCGCCCCCGATGAGCCGCTTCACCAACCGCATCGCATTTCTGACCGGCGCCGCCAGCGGCGTCGGTCGAGCGACAACCATCCGTCTTGCTTCCGAGGGCGCCGCCGTGTTCGCGGTCGACGTCAACACCGATGGCCTCGCCGAGACCGCCGACCTCGCCGACAACCTCGAAGGGTCGGTCACAACTCGCCGGCTCGATGTCACCGACGTCGCCGACATCGCCGCTGCGGTGACCGAATGCGTCGATGCCCTCGGCGGCATCGACATCGTCGGCAACATCGCCGGTATCGCGCGCCATCACCACATCGCCGAGGTAAGTGAGGCCGACTGGGACCTGATGAACAGCATCAACCTGAAGGGTCCCTTCTTCGTCGCCCAGGCAACCATGCCGCACCTGCTCGAACGCAACGGTGCGCTGATCAATATCGCGTCGAACGCCGGGCTGATGGGCCAGGCGTACACCGTGCCCTACTGCGCTACGAAGGGTGGAGTGGTCAATCTGACCCGTGCGCTCGCCATGGAGTTCGTGAAGACGGGTGTGCGCATCAACGCCATCGCACCCGGCGGAATCGACACGCCCCTGGTGCACAACTTCCAGTTGGCCGACGACATCGACTTCTCGCTGATGCAGAACCACATCGGCTACCGCGACCCGAGCTCCGCCGAGCAGATCGCTGCCTTCTTCGCCTTCCTCGCAAGCGACGAGGCGGCCAACATCCACGGCAGCATTCTCAGCGCCGACGGCGGCCTCACCACTGCCTGACGTGGCCGATCTCGACGCCTTCATCTTCGGTGTCGACCTTGACGGCGTCTGCGCTGACTACACGCTCGGGTTGCAGGGCAGCGTTTCTGCACACACCGGTCGGCCGCGCACCGACTTTCCGATCGAGCGCGACTGGGACTTCACCCAGTGGGGTTTCGGGCCGGGCGACTTCGAATACCACCATCGGCGTGCCGTCGCGACCGAGCGCATGTTCCGTACCCTCGAAGTGATCCCCGGCGCAGCAGAGGCACTTTGGAGTCTGAGCGATGCGGGGGTCTGGATCCGAGTCATCACCCATCGGCTCTATGTGAACTGGGGGCATCAGGCGGCCGTCGCCGACACCGTCGCCTGGCTCGACGACGCCCGCATCCCCTACCGCGACCTGTGCTTCCTCGGCGCCAAACCCCAGGTCGAGGCCGATCTCTACATCGACGATTCGCCCGGCAACATCACCGGGCTGCGCAAGGCCGGCAACGACGTCATCGTCTTCGATCAGCCGTACAACCGCGACATGGCCGGGCCCCGTGCGGGCAACTGGAGCGAGGTCGAGGAGATCGTCATGGAGCGGTACACGGCGTGGTCCGGCGTCCACGGGGTGCAGCCGGTGCTCCCCGGAGTGACCAACGGCGACCGATTACACGGTCAGCGACCCACCTGACTTCGGTAGGTTGGGATCGTGACCGACGATCTCGATCAACTCGACGCCGCCCTTCGACGCGACATCCGCCGGCTGGGCACACAGCTCGGCGACACCCTCGTGCGTCAGGTCGGGCCGGATCTGCTCGAGCAGGTCGAGCAGGTGCGCACGCTCGCCCGTGCGCTACGCGAGGGCGACGACTCTGTCGGAGAAGAGCTCACCGACCGACTCGGCAACACCGACGTCGTCCGTGCGATCGAGCTCGTGCGGGCCTTCACGACCTACTTCCATCTTGCAAACACGGCAGAGCAGGTCCACCGCATCGACGACCTCGCCGAGAATCGCACCACCCGTTCCAAGCGCATCGCGGAGACGGTCTCCCGCCTGGTCGAGCTGGGTTTCACCCCGAACGACGTTGCCGCCGCCGTCAACAAGGTGCAGCTGTATCCCGTGTTCACTGCGCACCCGACCGAGGCCTCGCGTCGGTCGATCCTCGACAAGCTCGCCGAGATCGCCCTTCTCATCGAACAGCGGATGACCGAGAACGACGAGCCTGTCGTCACTCGCATCGATCGCCGCATCGACGAACTCCTCGACATGATCTGGCAGACCGACGAGCTTCGACGCGAGAAACCCGATCCCGTCGACGAGGCCCGATCCATCCTGTACTTCCTCGGCGAGATGCTGGAGGAGGGGGTGCCGGAACTCCTCAACGACATCGACGCAGCCCTTCGCTCCCTCGGTTTCCAGCTCGATGCCGCAGCCCAGCCGGTGCGCTTCGGGTCGTGGGTCGGCGGTGATCGCGACGGCAATCCCAACGTGAAACCGCAGACCACCTGCGAGGTGCTCGACTTCCAGCGGGCCCGGGCGCTGCGGCTGCTGGTCGGCGAGATCGAGGAGCTGTCGGCCGAGCTCAGCATCGCCAGTGCGATTCGCCCGATCTCGCCCGAACTGCTAGCCCAACTCGAGGCCGACGACGAGAACTTCCCGAAGGTTCGGGCCCGATTCCGGGCGTTGAGTGCCGGCGAGCCCTACCGGCAACGTCTCGCCGTCATGCACCAGCGTCTGCTGGAGGCCGCGGAGACCCCGCCGGGGCCTCGGGCCTACAGCCGCCCGTCCGAACTGACCGAGGATCTCGACGTGCTCGCCCGTTCGCTGGAGGCCTCCGGTGGCTCGCTGATCGCCAACGGACGCCTCGCCCGGGTACGGCGTCTCGTCGGGCTCGTCGGCTTCCATCTCGCCACGCTCGACATCCGTCAGCACGCCGCGAAACATCACGCCACACTCGCCGCGCTCTTCGAGGCGGTCGGCACGGACTACGCCGGACTCGACAAGCCGGGCCGGGCGGCGCTGCTCGCCGGCGAACTCGGCTCGCCCCGGCCACTCGCCGCACCCCAGACGGGCGAGGCCGACGAGACCCGGGCGCTGTTCCAGGTCCTGCGCGACCGCATGGACGAGCACGGCGACGACATCATCGAGAGTTACATCATTTCGATGACTCAGGGCGTCGACGACATCCTCGCCCCGGCGGTTCTCGCCCGCGATGTCGGCTTGATCGATCTCTCCGCCGGTATCGCCCGACTCGGTTTCGTGCCCCTGTTCGAGACGATCGGCGATCTGCAGGCGATCGGCCCCGTGTTGCGCGAGCTGTTCGCCATCCCGTCGTATCGAGCGCTGGTCGAGCTGCGCGGCAATGTGCAAGAAGTGATGGTGGGCTACTCCGATTCCAACAAGGACGGCGGCATCACGACCTCACAGTGGGAGATTCACAAGGCCCTGCGCACGATCTCCGACGTCGCCGACGAGAGCGGGATCGAGATCACGGTCTTCCACGGTCGTGGCGGCACCGTCGGCCGAGGCGGGGGCCCAACCCACGCGGCGATCCTGTCCCAGCCCGCCGGCGCGATTCGTGGGGCCATGAAGACCACCGAGCAGGGCGAGGTCATCGCCGACAAGTTCGGCCTACCGGAGATCGCCAACCGCAACCTCGATCTCGCTTTTTCTGCCGTCGTCGAAGCATCGCTTGCTCATCGCAAGCCCCGTAATGCTCCAGAGGACGTGGCTGCGTGGAACGGCGTGATGGAAACCATGTCGACCGCCGCCTTCGCCCGGTATCGGGCGTTCGTCGAGCAGGACGGGCTGGTGGAGTACTTCAACACCGCCACCCCAGTCGAAGAACTCGGCGCGATGAACATCGGCTCACGGCCGTCACGCCGCAAGGGCGGCGGTGATCTCTCCGATCTCCGCGCGATCCCCTGGGTATTCGGCTGGACCCAATCCCGCCAGATCATCCCCGGCTGGTTCGGCGTCGGAACCGCCCTCCGTACTGCGGTCGAGGCCGGCCATGGCGACGTCCTCGCACAGATGTACGGCAACTGGCAGTTCTTCCGCACGTTCATCTCGAACGTCGAGATGACCCTCGCCAAGACCGACCTGGCGATCGCTCGGCACTATGTCACCACCCTGGTCGACCCGGCTCTTCACCACATCCTCGATGACGTCGCCGCCGAACACGCACTCACGCTGCAGCAGCTCAGCCTCATCACGGGCGGCGAACTGCTCGACGATCTTCCGATCCTGCGCCGCACCCTCAACGTGCGCGACATCTACCTGGACCCGATCAACATCCTTCAGGTCGACCTGCTCGCCCGCAGCCGAGCCGCCGACATCGACCCGGCGCAGCAGGCCCGACTCCAGCGAGCGCTTCTGCTCACGATCAACGGCGTCGCCGCAGGACTGCGCAACACCGGCTGACCTCGGGCGCGAACGCCCGACCTGGCTACTTCTTCTGGAAGTTCGGGGTGCGCTTCTCAGCGAAGGCCCGAGGACCTTCCTTCGCATCGTCGGATTGCATGACGGCGTTGGCATAGGCCTCTTCGTGAGCCCACGCCTCGGCCTCGGTCATGCCCGATGTCTCGTGCATGGTTCGCAGGACGGCCTCGACCGCAAGCGGGCCGTTCCCGGCGACGATCTCGGCAACCTCGAGTGCATGTTCAAAGGCGGTGCCGTCCGGTACGACGCGGCTGATGAGCCCCATCGCTTTCGCTTCGGCGGCGGTGATGTGCTTGCCGGTGAGGAGGATGTCGGCCGCTTCGGCATAACCGATCTGGCGCGGGAGACGAACGGGAGAGCCACCCGCCGGGTACAGCGACCAGCGCACCTCGGACACACCGAACTTCGCCGATTCAGCGGCGATACGGATATCGGTTCCCTGGAGGATCTCCGTACCGCCTGCGATGGCGACACCCTCGACCGCGGCGATGATCGGTTTGGTCGGCCGATACGTCTTGGTGAGACCCTCGTAGATCCAGGCGGCGCCGTGCTCGGCCATCGCCCCCTTCACGTCCCAGTCGTCGTGCTCGTCGGCGTCGCCGGCAAGGCTGCGCAAGTCCATACCGGCGCTGAAGTCGCCGCCGGTACCCGTGAGCACGATGCAACGGACGTCGTCATCGGCCGAGGCTTCTTTCCAGGCATCGCGCATGCGGCCGAACATCTGCAGCGTCATGGCGTTCTTGCGTTGCGGACGGTTCATGGTGGCGATCATCACGTGACCGCGCTTCTCGACGAGCAAGTCAGGCATGTCTGGACGGTAGAACGATCCGACCACCCAGACCAAACGGCTCCTTGCGACGGCCACGGTGTCGGATGCTCAGCAGGCTCACTCGACCTCGGGCGCCGTGCTGGCCGTCCGCACTGCGTGGATGAACCCGGCGAGTGCACCGACTGCGGCGNACGCAACGTGNTCGNCGAGNACGGCCACNGTTCCCTGTGTTGCCCAGAGTGTCGGNCCGTCGAGATCGCCCTTCACCCCNAGAATGATCGCCGTCGCAACGGCCAGCACGAATCCGCCGAGCGCGGCATTCACCGATCGACGCTGGGTCAGACCGGCGCCGATCGACCCATCGATCGCAGGCCAGGCCGACGCCACGATCAGCGGGACGACGTGATACGTGGTGGTCGGCGTGCGGGCTGCCAGGAGCGCCCACATCACGGCGGTCAGAAGGGTCGCCACCAGCCCGACCAGCCGGAACGCCTCACGCACGCGCGGGTCTCCATGTTCGTCCCTCCACCTCGCCGAAGAGTTGCCCTGCGGTTTTCTGCAGCCCGTAAGACCAGGTGGGATAGGCGTGGACGGTCTGGGCGAGGCGACCGGCGAATGCTCGGGTGCGCATCGCAAACGCAACCTCGTGNATCATCTCTCCAGCACGCTCGGCGACGATGGTTGCTCCGATCACCTTGCCGCCGGCCAGATGCCGGGTGACGCGCTTCGGACCGGTGATCAACTTGATGAAGCCATCCTCTCGACCGTCGGTCACGGCACGGTCCATCTCGCTCATCGGCAGCTCACAGATCCGTCCACCTCGAGCGCTCGCTTCGGCCTCAGTGACACCTACCCGGGCCACCTCGGGACTCGTGAAGGTGACCCACGGCGTGTGGTGGGTGCGGTAGCGGCCTCGATAGCCCTTCTTGAGCGCATTGCCGGCAGCGATGCGTCCCATCTCATCGGCCGCATGGGTGAACGGCAACTTTCCGGTCACNTCGCCAACGGCGTACACGCCCGGAATGGCGGTGCGAAGCCGGTCGTCCGTCTCAACGTGGCCATCGGCGTCGAACGACGCTCCGAGTTCGTCGAGACCAAGCCCCTCGGTATTCGGGGTGCGGCCGGCTGCGAGCAGTACCTCGTCGACCTCGACGGTGCGGCTGGCCAGGCGGAGTTCGACCCCGCCGGGCGACCGACCGACCGTTTCGATTCCGGTCCCCGTGATCACCGTGACGCCGCGTGCCGAGAGCGAGGCCTCGACAATCGCCGACGCCTCGGCTTCCTCCTGCGGTAGGAGCCGTTCAGCACCCTCGACAAGCACGACCTCGGTGCCGAGCATGGCGAACGCCTCGGCCATCTCACAGCCGATCGTTCCGCCCCCGATGACCCCCAGGCGGCGAGGCTGATGGGCCAAAGAAAAAATGGTCTCGTTGGTGTGATGGGGGGTCTCAGCGAGGCCCGGGATCGGCGGCACGGAGGGGCGTCCACCGGTTGCGACGATGATCCGGGGCGCGGTGATGCGGCGCTCACCCACCGCCANCGTGTCGNNGGTGACAAGCCGGGCCCGATCCTTGATGAACGACGCACCGTGCTCCGTGAGNACCTCGGCGCTCTCAGTGGCCGCGATGCGTTCGATCGTGGCGCGAACCCGAGTCATGGCCTCACCGAAGGAAGCGCCGTTGCGAGCCGACGAGAGCAGTGTCTTGGAGGGCACACAGCCGGTGAACGTGCAGTCGCCTCCGGGAGGGCCGTCATTGATCATGAGCACATCGACCTTCGACCAGAGGGCNGCGCGCAGCGCGCCAAGGCCACCAGCACCACCACCGATGATGATCAGATCGTGATCCACGGGCTGGACACCTCCCCCGCCACGACGCGACCGACGGCTGACCCGCAGACCAGCTCAGGCCTCGTCGAGTGCAGCCCGGAATTCGGCGACGAGCGCCGCAACCCCTTCCGGGCCAGCGTGATCGAGCATGCGCTGCACGACCGCCGAACCGACGACGACGCCATCGGACACCTGCGAGACCTCAACCGCCTGCTCGGGCGTACCGACACCGACGCCGACGAGTACCGGCTTGTCGGTGACGTCCTTCAGACGCCCGGCGATCTCGACCGCCGATGCCGCAAGGGCAGAGCGAACACCGGTGATACCGAGCAGACCGACGCCATAGACGAAACCTCGCGCCCGCTCGACAATCAGGGGCAGCCGTTCGTCGGGCGCAGTAGGCGCCGCCAGCATGACGGTCTCGACACCGGCCTCATCGGCCGCTGATGCCCATTCCCCCACTTCCTCGAGGGGGATGTCGGGCAGGATGCACCCCGACACGCCGGCCGCGGCAAGCGAGTTCGCGAACCGCTCGAAACCCATGTGGTAGGCGATGTTGCCGTAGGTCATNACGGCGGTCGGCACNCCGATGTCGGCGTGACGCAGGTCGTCGAGGATGGTCTGCGGCGTGACCCCGGCCTCGAGTGCCCGATCATTGGCTTCCTGGATGGTCGGACCGTCCATGACCGGGTCTGAGAACGGCATGCCGATCTCGATCACATCGGCGCCCGCTGCGGCAACAGCACGCACCGTNTCGAGCCAGTCGTCGCCGAGCCCGCCCGTGACGTAGGGAACCAGGCACTTGCCTCCCGCATCGATACGAGCACGAAGGGCCGTTTCCACGGCGCCGGTCATGATCCGAGAACGTCCATCATCTGGTTGACGTCCTTGTCGCCCCGACCGCTCATGTTGACCAGGATGGTCGTGCCGGCGACCTCGTCACGCATCTTGGCGATCCAGGCGAGCGCATGGGCGGATTCGAGCGCGGGAATGATGCCCTCGGTGCGCGAGCACAGCTGGAACGCCTCGACGACCTCTGCATCGGTGACCGGCTCGTAGCGGGCGCGGCCACTGGCGGCGAGGTGCGCGTGCTCGGGACCGATTCCCGGATAGTCGAGGCCGGCCGAGATCGACTCGGCTTCGAGCACCTGTCCCCATTCGTCCTGCATCAGGTAGCTCTTCGAGCCGTGCACGATGCCGGGAACGGCACGACCGACCGCAGCACCACCGGCCGGCTCGGCACCGATCAGCTGAGCTTCGGTATCGGCGAACCCGGCGAAAATGCCGGCTGCATTGGAGCCGCCGCCGACGCAAGCGACGACATAGTCGGGTACGCCACCGTCAAGCAGCTCGGCGCACTGCTTGCGGGACTCGTCACCGATGACACGGTGGAACTCGCGGACCATCCACGGGTACGGGTGCGGTCCCATGACCGAGCCGAGGCAGTAGTGGGTGTCCTCGACGGCAGAGACCCAGTAGCGCATTGCCTCGTTGACGGCGTCCTTGAGCGTCTGGCTGCCCGTCTCGGCGGCCCGGACCTCAGCACCGAGCAGCTGCATCCGGAAGACGTTGAGCTTCTGGCGCTCGATGTCGACGGTGCCCATGTATACGACACACTCCATGCCGAACAGGGCGGCGGCTGTCGCACTGGCGACGCCGTGCTGACCGGCGCCGGTCTCGGCGACGATGCGGGTCTTGCCCATGCGCTTGGCGAGCAGGGCCTGGCCGAGCACATTGTTGATCTTGTGGCTGCCGGTGTGGTTGAGATCCTCTCGCTTGAAGAGGATGCGGCAGCCGAGTTCTTCGCCGAGACGATGACATTCCGTCAGCGGCGACGGACGGCCGGCATAGGTGCGCAGCAGATGATCGAGCTCGTTCCGGAAGGCGGGGTCACCCCAGGCGTCGCGGAAGGCACGGTCGAGTTCCTGGCACGCAGGAACCAGGGTCTCCGGGACGTACATGCCGCCGAAGTCGCCGAAGCGACCCGACTCGGTGGGTTCGGCCATGGTCATGACANGAAATCCTCTTCCCAGTTGTATGGAGCATCGTCGGTTTTCACGCTCGACGCATCGTCGGGCAGTTGTGTGCCTGCGGCGCGGGCGTTGGCGATGAACTCGCGGAGCTTGACCGGGTCTTTGCGGCCCGGTGCGGACTCCACGCCAGTGGCGACATCGACGCCCCATGGGCGGACTCGGGCGATGGCGTCGGCGACGTTGCCCGGATGCAGTCCTCCGGCGAGCAGCACTCGGTGACCGGCCGATGGCGCACCTTCGGCGAGCGACCAGTCGAAGACCTCGCCGCTGCCCGGTTCGGCGCCGTCGATCATGATGGCGTCGGCGCCGAAATCNNCGACCCNCGANAGGGCGGGATGGCCNGCGGCGAACGCCTTGATCACNNNGGGAATTCGGGACCGGACTCGACGGGCATCCTCGGCGGATTCGTCGCCGTGGAGTTGGGCGGCGCGCAGGCCCGCCCGCTGGACGATCTCGACCACCCGCTCCGGNAGTTCGTTGCGGAAGATCCCGACCGTCATCGTTTCGGGCGGGAGGCGGCGAACGATGTCACGCGCTCGGTCGACAGCGATCTGGCGCTTCGACCCAGGGACGAAGTTCAGCCCGATCGCGTCAGCTCCCATTCCGACGGCGAGAAGGCCGTCCTCCTCGCTCGTGACACCGCAGATTTTCACGAACACCCTGTGGAAACTACTCGCCCGCTCGGGTGGAGCGACCACCTTTGCGTCAAGCGAGTCCGCGAAGGCGACGGATCTCCTTCGCCGGGTCACCCGAGGTCACGAGGGTTTCGCCGACGAGAAGTGCGTGATAACCGGCCTCGGCAAGCGCTGCGGCATCGCTGCGGTCCCGAACGCCGGACTCTGCAACGCGCACCACGCCTTCCGGCATCTGCGGGGCCATGCGGATCGCCCGCTCCTGGTCGACCTCGAAGGTCACCAAGTCGCGTTGGTTCACACCGACGAGATCACCCCCGACAACGAGAGCCCGTTCCAACTCGCGTTCGTCGTGAATCTCGATCAAGGCATCGAGACCCACCTGCTTGGCGAGCGCATGGAAGTCGCTCAACTCTGCATCGTCGAGGGCGGCAGCGATCAGCAGGACACAGTCGGCGCCCATGAGCCGGGCATCGACCACATCGCGGGGGTCGACCGTGAAGTCCTTTCTGATGACCGGCAGCGAGACCGCTGCACGGGCCGCCTGGAGATCCTCCACCGACCCACCGAACCAGTCGACATCGGTGAGAACCGACAGACACGACGCTCCNCCNGCNTCNTAGGTGCGGGCGAGCGCAGTGGCATCGAGGTCGGCGAAGAGATCGCCCTTGCTCGGGGAGCGCCGCTTGACCTCGCTGATCACGGCGATCGGATCCGTTCCGGCCAACGCAGACCGAAAGCCCCGCGTCGGAGGCAGGCCCGCACACTGCTCGACGAGCGCGTCGAGGGATCGGGTGTCCGCAGCCGCCGACGCCCGGTGTGCCTCGAGGATCCGGTCGAGATAGGTCTCGGGCAGGGCTACAGGCCCTTGCCGACAGCCGGCGTGAGCATGACGAGCTCTGGCGCGCCGGCCATGACACCACCAAGGGCTCCCATCAGCGCCTTCATGGCATCGGAGCCGCTGTGGACCGCGAGGGCATCACCGTCGGTGTACAGCTCATAGATGTACGCCGTGTTCTCGTCGTCGTTCTGACCCCAGTTAAGGATGTAGATCTCGGTACCNTCCTCGGACTCGACGGCNTCGAGCATGGCACCGAATGCGTCGAGGAAGGTGTCCTTGGCGTCGGGCTTGATGGGGAGCTTGGCGAGAACAGCGGTCTTTGGCATGGCCTGCATGCTACGGCGAACAATGCTCTCGGACGAATCTCTGGTCGTGAGGCCGAGACGATCAGGAGCGGCGCTCGTGTCTGGCCGCCATGCCGACCGCGATGATCGGGGCGATCATGAACGACAGGCCGCCGAACACCATCGCAATCANCCCNAGGGTCNCGACTGCGAGGATTCCGACNAGTGCNCCGATGGCGAACGACACGAACCCNCCCACGATGAGGGCCGCAGGCATGAGCTGAAACCAGCGGGGCAACGAGCTGTCGGTGATCGGGCGATCATCTCGCTCATCGAACGGGTCCTCATCGTCGTCGCTGTCGTCGAAGGGCCGAAAGGTCTGTCCCGCAGTCGTCGACGCCTGGAACCCGCCACTCGGGCGTTGCCCACGCTCCGCCCGAAGGCGCTGCCGGTCGTAGCGCGAACGCTCGTCAACATCGCCCAACACCGACCATGCCGCGTTGATCTCGCGCATGCGATCCTCCGCCGAGAGACGAGCGACCTCGGACTCGGTGTGAAAGTCAGGATGCGCATTGCGAGCGGCCTGCAGGTACGCCTTCTTGATCTCCGCCATCGATGCGTCAGGCGTGACGCCNAGGACCTCGTAGTGACCCACGGGAGCAGCGTAGGCCCTGAGCCGACCCGTCCTCACACGGGCATCACACGTTCATCACATCTATGAGGCACGATCATGGACATGAACGACGACCCCGTCATCGTCATCGTCGAAGACGACCCCAACATCGCCGACCTCGTCGAGCTGTACCTGCGGCGCGACGGCTACCGGCCCTACCAGGCCTCCACCGGGGAGCGTGCGCTCCAGGTGATCGCCGAACGAAACCCCGAGCTCGTACTGCTCGACGTCGGCCTCCCGGGCGAACTCGACGGCCTCGGTGTCTGCCGCGCCATCCGGGCCGAGTCCGACATTCCGATCATCTTCCTCACCGCCCGCGACGCGGAGATCGATCGGGTCCTCGGGCTCGANCTCGGTGCCGACGACTATGTCACCAAGCCATTTTCGCCCCGTGAACTTGTCGCTCGCGTCAAGGCGATCCTCCGTCGCAGCAGCGGCACCGCCTCCGCCGCAGGCCGGCCAACACCGATCGACCTCGGCTGGGACCTCGTGGTCGATCCCGGGCGACGCGAAGTGACCCTGNCGGGTGAGCCGATTGCCCTCGCCACTCGCGAGTTCGACCTTCTGCACTACCTCGCCGAGCACCGAGGACTCGCCCTGAGCCGCCTCCAACTGCTCGACGGCGTTTGGGGTGTCGGGTGGGTCGGCGACGACCGAACCGTCGACGTCCACGTCCGTCANCTTCGCAAGAAGCTTGGCGACGCGCTTCGACTCGAGACGGTCTGGGGCGTGGGGTACCGCCTTGACTGAACAGGCACGCTCATGAGGCGCCGACTGACCGCCGCAACCGTCGGGATGGTCGTCGCCGCGCTCCTGCTCGTTGGCGTCGGCACCACCGTGCTCACGNCGGTCAACGCCCGCGCCGACACCGAAGCCGATCTGCGCGAAACGGTCGAATCGTTGAGCGAACTCCTCACCGAACTCACGATCGTGCCCGACGCCAGCGAGACCGGCCGGGACATCCGGGCTCGACTCCAAACCCTCGCCGACTCCCTCAGCGTCGATGGCATCGGCCTCCTGGTGTTCCCTCGCAACCGCAATCCGATCGGCAGCCTTCCCGACGGCCTCACGGTCGAGGACCTCGACACCGACCTGCTTCGAGCTGGCGAGACACAGAGCACCCGAGATGGCGACCTCCTCTGGGCAGCCCGCGGGTATGTCAGCAAGAGCGGCACCCGACAGCTCGTCGTGATGACCGACGAACCCGATCCGCTTCTGATGCCGTCGTTTCGCTGGTTCTTGCTGGCCTCGCTGGCGACCATCGTCGTCGCCGCGCTCGTCGCAGGACGCGTCAGCCGCTCGCTCACCGGACCCATCCGGGCATCCCGTGATGTCGCCGGACGCATCGCCGCCGGTGACCTTGACGCCCGCATCCCCGACGCAACAGCCGCCGGGCGAGACGAGGTCGGCGAGCTGGTCGCCTCGATCAACTCGATGGCCGACAACCTCCAACGATCGAGCGCACTCGAACGCCAGTTCCTCATGTCGGTGAGCCATGATCTCCGCACCCCACTCACCTCGATCAAGGGCTACGCAGAGGCACTCACCGACGGAGCGATCGTCGATCACCAGCAGGCCGGCCGAGTCATCGAGGCCGAGGCTGATCGCCTGGAGCGTCTGGTCGGCGACCTTCTGCTCCTCGCCCGGCTCGAAAGCACTGACTTCCCCCTCGATCGACGCACGGTCGCGCTCAACGATCTGGTCGACGCCACCGTCACCGGCCTCCAACACGAGGCTCGCGTGCGCGAGGTAACCCTCACCACCCGGATCGCCGACACCCCGCTCTGGGCCGACCTCGACCCAGACCGCTTCGGACAGATCATCGGCAACCTGGTCGGCAACGCACTGCGATTCGCCGACCGTGAGGTCGTGGTGACCCTCTGGTCAGCCGAGGGCGGTGCCCATCTGTCGGTGGGCGACGACGGCCCCGGCATCGCCGAGGCCGATCTGCCCCACGTGTTCGAGCGTCTCTATGTCGCCGAGCACAGTCCGGCGGTGCAGGAGAGCGGCAGCGGCCTCGGCCTCGCCATCGTGCGTGATCTCACCGAGCGCATGGGGGGTTCCGTGACAGCTCGGCGATCGTCGCTCGGAGGGGCCGAGTTCATGGTCAGCTTTGCGCCGGCGCCACCACCGACGCCATGACCGCCCCGACCATGACCTGATCGCCGATCTCGACCTTGCGCATCAGCGGTGCGAGCGCGACATCGCCGGNGGCGGACGTGACTACCCCGACGAGGTCGTCACCGGCGGTGACCTCGTCGCCGACGTTGACGTCACCCGAGGCATGCAGCACTCGCACTGGTCGGGGCACGTTGCCGCCGCGGCTGTCGATGCGAGCAACAAGTTCCTGCCCGGTGTAGCAGCCCTTGGTGAAGCTCACCGAGAGATCGATCAGCTGCTGACCCCCCTCGCCCGGGATGGTCTCGTCAGTGAGTTCGGCGCCCATGCGGGGCATCCCCGCAAGGATGCGTTGACGCTCATCGGTGGGGTCGACGGCGCCCGGCCACGAGAGCGGCGCATCGATCATGTCATCGACCGCCTCGATCGTGGCGTCGGTGCGGAGGAGGAAGCGACGGAGTCGGGCGGCAAGGGTGTCGCGGTGGCCTGCATCGATGTCGAGAAGGAACGTCTCNCCATCGACCCGCTGGATTCGGAACCAGGCGTCAAGCTTGCCCGTCGGCTGCAGAACAAGCGACCAGGCCACCTCGCCGTCGGCGAGCGACTCGATGTCCTGGCTGATCTGCCCCTGGAGGTAGGCGGCAGCGTCGGGACCGCTGACCCGGACGGCTTCACGGAAACTCACGACAATGCCTCCTGACGGGCCTGCCGGCGCGCCGCGCTCATTCGCCGCGCTGCAGGAACTGCGGCGAGCAGCGCCTTGGCCTTGTTCTGACACTCGAGATGCTCGTCGACCGCAACGGAGTCGGCCACGACACCGGCACCAGCCTGCACCGAGGCCGTGCCGTTGCTCACGAGCATCGTGCGGATCGTGATCGCCGTGTCGNTGTTGCCGGAGAAGTCGAGATAGCCAACGACGCCGCCGTACGGCCCCCGCTTCACCGGTTCGAGTTCGTCGATGATCTCCATCGCCCGCACNTTCGGAGCTCCNGAGAGCGTGCCGGCGGGAAGGGTGGCGCGCAGCACGTCGATCGCCGAACGGCCTTCGGCGAGCGCGCCGCTCACCTGCGACGTGAGGTGCATAACGTGGCTGTACTTCTCCAGCGTCATCATCTCGTCGATCTGGAGCGAGCCGAACTCGACCACGCGGCCGACATCGTTGCGGGCAAGGTCGACGAGCATGACGTGCTCGGCGATTTCCTTGGGGTGCTCGATGAGCTCGGCGGCCAGCCGGCGGTCGTGTTCCTCGGTTTTGCCGCGCTTGCGGGTGCCGGCGATCGGGCGGCTNATGACCCGGTTNTCGAGCAGCTGCACCATCGGCTCCGGTGAACCGCCGACGACTTCGAGGTCGCCATGCCGCAGGAAGTACATGTACGGGCTCGGGTTGACCTGACGCAGGACCCGGTAGAGATCGAAGGCCTCCGCATCGAGATCGAGATCGAAGCGCTGCGAGAGGACAACCTGGAAGATGTCGCCCGCGAGGATGTACTCACGNGCCGTCTCGACGGCAGCGCAGTACTCGGCCTCTCCCATCGTCGAGGTGACCTCGGGGATCGGGTCGGAGGGGTCCGGGAGCGACATCAGTGGTTCGTCGATGGCTCGGGCACCGTCATCGGCGAGCTGATGGATCTGGGCGACCGCCGTGTCGTAGGCGGCCTGCAGATCGGTGTCGTCGTTGATGACGACGTTGGCGAGCAGGGTGACCCGCTGTCGCCAATGGTCGTACACGGCGAGTTCTCCGATCATCGAGATCACCGCATCGGGGTGACCGAGATCATCGGCGGGTACGTTGGGAAGATGCTCGACCTCGCGCACGACGTCGTAGCCGAGGTAGCCGATCAGACCGCCGTGCAGCGGCGGTAGATCGTCGAGTTCGGGCGACCGATAGTGGGCAAGCAGACGCTCGAGCGCCGTGAGCATCCCCTCTTCAGGGTCGATGTCGATGCCGANGTCGCCGATCACCTGCAGTCGACCGTCCTTCGACACCAGGGTTCCCTGCGGGCGTCGACCGATGAACGACCACCGACTCCACCGGTCGCCGTTGTCGACCGACTCGAGCAGAAACCCCTCGTCGTCGCCGACGACTCGGCCGAATGCGGCGACGGGGGTGGTGAGATCCGCCAGGACCTCGGCCCACACCGGCACCACCGTGTGGTCGGCTGCCAGAGCGGCGAACTCGTCGAAATCGGGGCGGATCCGCATCAGGTGAAGCGGAGCGTCTCGGCGTCCTCGACCGCCCGGTAGTAACAGGTCTGACGGGTCTGGCCAGCCTCGTCTTTGGTATGGCACACACCGGTGCCGGCCTTGCGGACCTTGTAGATCAGGCTGTTCTGCTCGCAGTTCACGGCGACCTCNACCAGGTCGAGCACNTCGCCCGANGTGGCGCCCTTGTGCCAGANCTGCTCGCGNGACGTGCTGTAGAGCACGGCGGANCCGCGNGCNAGGGTCTCNCGATAGGCCTCTTCGTTGGCGTAGCCGATGAAGAGCACATCGCCGGAGTCGGCGTCCTGCAGCACAACCGGAACCACCTGATGCCCCGCTCGACCGATCTTGCCGATCTTGTCGAAATCGAGTTGGACCTCAAGGCCCTCTTCCAGCGCTTCGCTCATGTCTGCAGCGTATTGGGTTCGACCGCCCGCCCCTGCCTAGATTTCGCCNTATGGACGCCGAACTCGCCCGCCTCGATGCCGTTGGTCTTGCCGAGGCCATCCGTACCGGTCAGCTGTCCCCTGCGGAGGCGCTCGAGTCNAGCATCCGACGCATGGAGNCCNTCGACGGTGACATCAACGCCGTGATCCATCGCCACCTCGACGAGGCGAGGGCATCGATCGACTCGCTCCCCGACGGTCCCTTCCGTGGCGTGCCGATGTTGATGAAGGATCTGTGGGCNTGCGAAGCCGGACGTCCCCATCACCANGGCGTCCAAGCGCTGAAGGATNANGGAGCCGTTGCCGACCGGGACTCCCATCTCGTCGAGGCCTACCGGGAGGCAGGCTTCGTCTCCTTCGGACGGACGAATACCCCCGAGCTCGGCGCCGGCGCCACNACCGAACCGCTCGCCTACGGNCCGACCCNCAACCCNTGGGATCTNGCNCGNGGGCCGGGNGGNTCGTCNGGCGGCGCAGCCGCTGCGGTCGCTGCGGGTGTGCTGCCGGCGGCTAACGCGAGTGACGGCGGAGGTTCGATCCGCATCCCCGCGGCGATGTGTGGCCTGGTCGGCCTCAAGCCGAGCCGAGGCCGCATCTCGATGGGCCCGCACATGGACGAGTGGGGCAACTCGGTCCAGCACGTCGTGTGTCACACGGTGCGAGACTCAGCGGCGATCCTCGACGCCACCATCGTGCACGTTCCCGGTGATGGCGTCATCGCACCGCGTCAGGACGAGCCCTACGCCGATCTCGTCGGGCGGGATCCCGGCCGGCTTCGTATCGGGTTCCTCGATCACGCCATCCGCACGAACACCGAGATCGATCCCGACGTTGCCGACGCAGTTCGGGCGACCGCCGCCCGACTCGAGGCACTCGGCCACCATGTCGAGCCCAGCGTGCCCGCTCCCCTGCTCGACGAAACCCGCATCACGGCGTGGGGTCCCGCCTTCGCCGCCGGCACTGCGGCATCCGTGGCGGCGATCGCCGCCGAGATCGGCCGAGACCTCGACGACGGCGACATCGAACCCTGGACCATGTTCATCGCCGAGCGGGCCTCGATGTTCGCCCCGGCGGCCGTGATCGGCGCCCAAAAGGCAATGACCACATTCCGGCGCGATACGGCGACATGGTGGGCCGACGGCTTCGACCTGTTGCTCACACCCACCTGTCTGCGTCCGGCACCGACGCTCGGCGAGATGGCCCCCGACAACGACGACCTGATGGGCGTGCAGGTCACGACCTTGCACTATTCGCAGCTGACTCAGCCCTTCAACGTCACCGGTCAGCCGGCGATCTCGTTGCCGCTCGCCCGCAGCCGTGAGGGTCTGCCAATCGGGCTCCAGTTCGTGGCTCCCTACGCCCGTGAGGATCTGTTGCTCTCGCTCGCCGGGCAGTTGGAGAGCGAGTACCGCTGGGCCGACGAACGGGCTCCTCTGCACCCCTGAGGGCGGCTGAGGACGTCGCAGGCGTGAGGTTCAGAGATACAGGCCAGTGGAACCCTCATCGAGGCGTTCCGCGGCAACGGCATGGATATCGCGTTCGCGAAGCACGATGTAGTCGGTGCCGTTGACCTCGACCTCGTACCGGTCCTCAGGGTTGAAGAGCACCTGGTCGCCGGACTCGATCGTGCGGACATTGGGGCCGACGGCGACAATCTCGGCCCAGGTCAGGCGCTTGCCGACCTGAGCGGTCGCCGGGATGAGGATGCCACCGCTACTGCGGCGCTCCCCTTCGGCGTCGCCCAGCTTCACCAGGATCCGGTCGTTCAGCATCTTGACCGGAAGGCGGTCGTCATCGTGCAGGGAGTTCTCGGCGGTCACCCGGGGAACGCTACCGGTACGGTGTCGGCATGGAACCTGTCGAGGTCGAGACCGTCCGGTTCGAGGTCGATGCAGGTGTCACCCTCGAGGGCGACCGATTCACCCCCACCCACCCCGTGGGCGGAGCCGTTGTCTGTCACCCCCACCCGCTCTACGGCGGCTCTCGACGAGATCTGGTCGTCGACTCGGCCACCCGAGCGCTCGTCGACGCCGGCTGGGACGTGCTCCGCTTCGACTTCCGCGGCGCGGGAGGTTCGACTGGCAACCACGGTGGCGGGATACCAGAGCAGCTGGATGCGCGGGCGGCGATCGACGTTGTCGCCGACGATCGACCTGTGATCGTCGCCGGGTACAGCTTCGGAGCCGATGTCGCGCTCTCGGTGACCGATCCACGAATCAGCCGCTGGATCACGGTCGCCCCGGTGCTGTCGATCTTCACCGAGTTCGCCGCCGCTCACGACGCCCGCCCCAAGACACTGATCGCTGCTGCCCACGACCAGTTCCGGCCGGCGGCCGAGCTCAGCTCGGCGGTGGACGCCTGGAGGAACACCGACGTCGTCGTGGTGGAGGGAGCCGATCACTTCTTCCACGGTGCCCAGCGGGCGATCGTCGACGCGATCGGCGCCGTCCTCCCCTGATCAGGCGGCGGGTGGCCGAACGGTGACCCCCGCCTCGAGCATCAAGGCCTTCGCCTCGCCGACGGTGTGCTCGCCGAAGTGGAAGATGCTGGCGGCCAAGACGGCATCGGCACCACCCTCCGTGACGCCTTCGACGAGATGCTCGAGTGCGCCGACGCCTCCCGAGGCGATGACCGGCACGTCGACAGCTTCCGTGATCGTCGAGGTGAGCGGCAGGTCGAAGCCGTTCTTGGTGCCGTCGCGATCCATCGACGTGAGCAGGATCTCCCCGGCACCGAGACGTACAACTTCCTTGGCCCATACGACGGCATCGACGCCAGTGCGGGTCCGGCCTCCATGCGTGAAGACCTCAAAGCCCGACGCGGTGTCGTCGCTGCTGCGTGCGTCGATCGCAACGACACAGCACTGTGCCCCGAACTCCCGGCTGATCTCCCGGATCAACTCGGGTCGCTTCACGGCCGCCGTGTTGACCGACACCTTGTCGGCGCCGGCCATCAACAAGCGACGGGCATCGTCGACCGTGCGGATACCTCCACCGATCGTGAACGGAATGAAGACCTGCTCCGCAACCGCACGAGCCATCTCCACGGTGGTGTCGCGCTCACCGGACGACGCCGTGATGTCGAGGAACACAAGTTCGTCGGCGCCCTGCTCGTCGTAGCGGGCAGCGAGCTCGACGGGATCGCCGGCATCGCGGATATCGACGAAGTTGACGCCCTTCACGACCCGTCCGCCGTCGACGTCGAGACACGGGATCACCCGGATGGCACGAACGCTCACGACTCGATCTCCAGCGCTGCCACACCCTCGGCGACGGTGAAGCGGCCTTCGTACATCGCCTTCCCGGTGATCACACCGGCAAGACGACGCCCTCCGACATCGATTTCGGCGAGCGCACGTAGGTCGGCAATGGTGCCGACACCACCGGACGCGATGACGTCGACCGGTGTCGCCTCCACGACCTCACGAAGGCCCACCAGGTCGGGGCCCTCCAGGGTTCCGTCGCGGGAGATGTCGGTGACGACGAACGCGTCGACGCCCGCATCGGCGAACGAACGGGCCACGTCGAGCACGCTGCGACCGCTGCCGACGAGCCAACCATCGGTGGCGACCTCGCCGGCCTTCGCATCGAGACCAACCGCCACCCGATGGTCGGCGGCGAGNTCCCGNACGAANTCCGGGTCGGNNAGGGCGGCGGTNCCGATCACGACCCGCTCCACGCCGGCATCGAAGAGNGCGAGCGCGGCNNCNCGNNTGCGAACGCCACCACCGGTCTGCACCGGGACGGGCACGGCCGCCGCAATGGCCGCAACGACGTCGCGGTTCTCCGGCACGCCGGTGCGGGCCGCGTCGAGGTCGACGACGTGGATCCAGCCCGCCCCNGCATCAGCGAAGGCGAGCGCTTGGGCGACAGGATCGTCGCCATAGACGGTCTCCTGGCCGTAGTCGCCCTGGTGGAGCCGGACGCACTTACCGTTGCGGAGATCGATGGCGGGAAANAGGTCCATGTCAGGCTTCTCGAGCCGCAGCAACGAAGTTCTCGAGGATCCGGAGACCGTTCCGGCCCGACTTCTCGGGATGGAACTGGCAGGCCCACACATGGTCGCGTCCGACCGCGGCCACGAGGTCGTCGCCGTACGCGCAGGTCGCCACCACGTCGGGTCCTGGCTCAGCGGCATACGAGTGCACGAAGTACACCCAGGCGTCGTCGGCCAAACCCTCGAACATCGGGTGACCGGCGACGGTGCGGTCGATCATGTTCCACTGCATCTGTGGGCGCTTGACCGTGTCGGGAAGTGCAACGATGCGCTCGCCGAAGACACCGAGACCATCAACGCCCGGCGATTCGTCGGAGCCCGAGAACAGCACCTGCATCCCGACACAGATACCGAAGAACGGGACTCCCGCCGCGATTCGCTCGTGGGTGACCTTGTCGAGTCCGACCGAGCGGATCGCCTCGACACACGGGCCGAACGCTCCGACGCCGGGCAGCACGACACCGTCGGCCGCAGCGATCACGGCCGGGTCACGGGTCAGCACGGCGTTGGCGCCGGCGTGCGCGAACCCTTTGTGGGCCGAGTGCAGGTTGCCGATCCCGTAGTCGAGGATCGCGATCGTGGGTTCACTCACGACCCGCCCCGCTCAGAGGGTGCCCTTGGTGGAGGGCAGCGTGTCGCCTTCGACCCGCACGGCGTCGCGCAGCGCTCGAGCCACTCCCTTGAAGTTCGCCTCAATGATGTGATGCGTGTTCTTGCCGCGGCGGCGCACGATGTGCAGGGTGATTCCGGACGCCATCACGAAGGCGCGCCAGAACTCCTCGACCAGCTGCGGATCGAACGGCGGATCGCCGAGGATCTTCTCGCCCGGAAACTCGACCTCGTAATGCAGGTAGGGACGGCCTGAGAGGTCGAGCACGACCTCGACGGCGGCTTCGTCGAGCGGGACACAGTTCGATGCGAAACGGCGAACGCCTCGCTTGTCGCCCCATGCCGCCCGGAAGGTCTCCCCGAGCGCGATCCCGACGTCTTCGACCGTGTGGTGGGCATCGATCTCGAGATCGCCCGTGGCGTGGACCTTGAGATTGAAGCCGCCGTGACGACCAAGCTGGTCGAGCATGTGACTGAAGAAGGGCAGGCCGGTGTCGATGTCGGTCTGACCAGAGCCATCGAGATCGAGCGCAATGTCGATCTCGGTCTCCTTGGTGGTGCGCTGGTTGGCAGCGGTACGGCTCACGTGAGGACCTCCGTGAGAGCTTCGAGGAATCGGTCGTCTTCGTCGGGCGTGCCGATCGTGACCCGCAGACAGCCCTGAAGTCGGGGCCAGCTGGCGCAGTTGCGCACGAGCACGGATCGGTCGACAAGACCCTGCCACACGTCGTCGCCGGACAGGTGCTGGGGTCGGATGAGAACAAAATTGGAGCCTGACGGCCACACGTCAACCGGCAGGTCAGCGAGACCAGCCACAAGCCGCTCACGCTCGTCGACCAGACGGGCGACCCGATCGTTCATGGCGTCGAGATGGTCGAGTGCGACCTCGCCGGCGATCTGGGTCATGGCGTCGAGGTGATACGGGAGGACGACCTTCTCCAGCTCGTCGATGACCCACGACGGGGCGAGGAGGTAGCCGAGACGAACGGCTGCCATCGCCCAAGTCTTGGAATAGGTGCGACTGACGACGAGCGGGGTGTCGTCGCCGAGCAGCGTGACGGCAGAGAAGTCGGCGAACTGCCCGTAGGCCTCGTCGACGCAGAGCAGGCCACCGTTCGCCGCCGTAAGTTCGAGCACCCGCCGGATCGATGCTTCCGGATCGACGACGCCGGTCGGGTTGTTGGGCGAGCAGAGGAACACGACATCCGGTCGGTGTTCGACGATGACTCGCTCCACTTCGTCGAGATCGAGCGAGAAGTCGTCGTTGCGTTCGCCTTCGATGACCGCAGTACCGGTGATGCGGCTGAGATGGCTGTGCAGCGCATAGGTCGGTTCAAAGACGGCGGCGCTGCGACCCGGACCGGCGAAGGTCAACAGCAGTGTCTGCANGACCTCGTTGGANCCGTTGGCGGCGAAGACCTGCGAAGCGGAAAGGCCGTAGTTCGCGCCGATGCGCGAGCGGAGCTCCGATGCGCTGCGCTGCGGATAGCGGTGCCAGGCGATCTCCGCGACACGCGCGGCGACAGCGTCGGCGAAGCCTTCCGGTGGCGGCTCAGGACTTTCGTTGGTGTTGAGCCGGACATCGACGTCGATCTGGGGCGAGTGGTAGCCCGCCATCAGCGCAACGGACTCGCGGGCCGTGGGCCGGCTCATCGCTCGGCTCCCCGACGCAGGCGGATCGAGGCGGCGTGAGCGTCGAGACCCTCAGCGCCGGCGAGTGCCTCGACGGCGTCTCCCATGGCCTCGAGCCCCGCTTGTTCCACGAAGACGATGTGCACGTCCTTCATGAAGTCGTGCACGGTCAGGGCGCTCGCAAAGCGGGCGGTGCCGTTCGTGGGCAGCACATGGCTCGGCCCGGCGACATAGTCGCCGAGCGAGGCCGGGGCATAGCGGCCGCAGAACACCGCACCGGCGTTGCGCACCATGGCGACGAGTGCCTCATTGTCGGCCGTCTGGATCTCAAGGTGCTCGGGCGCGATGAAATTGGCGACCGCCATGGCCTGCTCCGGCGAGTCGGTAACGACCACCATGCCGCTCGAGCCGAGGGTCGATTCAATCTCGGCACGCCGCGGGGCGGCGGCGGCGAGCCGCTCGATCGATGCCGTGACCTCGTCGGCAAATGCGTCGTTCCAGGTGACGAACCAGGCGAGGCCGTCGGGACCGTGCTCGGCCTGCAAAATCACATCGACGGCGGCGAAATCAGCTGGATCGGTGCCGTCGGCGACCACGACCACCTCGGATGGCCCGGCAAAGGACGACGGGACGCCGACCGTGCCGGCGACCTCCTGCTTGGCGAGCGCGACATAGATGTTGCCCGGACCGACGATGACATCGACGGGCCGAATCGACTCGGTGCCATGCGCGACGGCGCCGATCGCCTGCGCCCCGCCGACCGACACGACCTCGTGGGCGCCTGCGATCTTCGCCGCCGCGAGCACGATGTCGGGGACCTTGCCATCAGGGCCGGGAGGGACACACACGACGATCTGTTCAACGCCCGCCACCCGCGCCGGAACGGCGGTCATGAGCACGGTCGAGGGATAGACGGCCCGACCCCCGGGGACGTAGCAGGCGGCCCGTTCTACGGCGCGGTGGCTGCCACGAATCGACACACCGGGCTGCTCCACCCTGACATCGGTCGGCATCTGGGCCTCGTGGTAGGCCGCAATCCGGTCGGCGGCGAGTTCGAGGGCGGCTCGGACATCGGGTTCGATGCGCTCGATGGCGGCGGCGAGTTCGGCATCCGCGACCACGAGGGAGTCGAGTTCGACACCGTCGAAGCGACTCGTGTACTCACGAACGGCGGCGTCGCCCCGCTCGGCCACAGCGGCGAGAATGTCCCGCACGACGTCGACGGGCCCCCCGGTCGGCGTCTCGGGCCGCGGCAGGACCTCGCTCAGATCACCCGTGAATCCTCGGAGGTCGATGCGTCGAAGCACGCACTCACGCTATCGCCCGGGCTGTGCGGCCCCTGCGAGTTTCCCGGCATGATGCTCTCATGGATTCCGACGCCGCCGAACTCTCCTCGATCACCACTGTGGTCTCCGACCTTGCCCTACGGGTCGCCGGTGTCGCCGAGCGCCGCCAACACGATCCTGATGACCCGATCGTCGCCCGCCTTCACGAGATCGAACGCAGCCTGGTCACGGCGCAGCGGCGCCTCCGCGACGTCGCCCGAGCGCTCGACTGAGGCAGCCGAGCCCACGCCGCTGCGCCCCCAGATCGTGAGGCTCTCGCCTAAAGGGAAAGCGGCCACCTCCGAAGAGGTGGCCGCCAGGCGACACAGGGCGGCGGATCCCTCGTGTCGCAGTGGGATCGAGCGGCGGGTGCTCGATCCGGGTGGCGACTGTAACAGAGCCGGCTGTCTTCGCGAACCGTCGCCGGCGACGTTTCTCGGCTTCAAACGGACCGCAGTCGACGTCAGGTCGGCAACCATGTTCCCGGCGCCGAGCCGAGGGTCCAGAGCCTCCGGTGATCGCTCGCTAGCCTGACCACGTGACCGTCACTGTCGACGGGCCCCTTCCGGGCCCTTTCCGCTGGAGCATCGTCGTCTCGGAGCATCGAGATGGCCTCGCCCTCGACGACTCACTCACGCGCGCCCTGCGCGAGATCGACGGGCACGAGAACAACGATGGCCGGATCCAGCTCTGGATCCGCCACGTCGAAGACGAGGCCGACACGATCGCTGCATCACTCGGTTTTCGCCGGTACCGAGACCTCTGGCAACTGCGCTGTGCCTTGCCCAATCACGACAGCGGTCTCGTCACCCGGGCATTCACTCCTGACGATCTCGACGATTTCATCGCGGTCAACAACCGGGCGTTCCACTGGCACCCGGAGCAAGGTGGCCTCACCCGAGCGGGAGTCGAGGCAACCATGCAGGAACCGTGGTACGACCCCGACGGGTTCCGCCTGCTTCACGAAGGTGGCGAACTCGTCGGATTCTGCTGGACCAAGATCCATCGCGACACCGATCCCCATCTCGGCGAGATCTACGTCATCGCCATCGACCCGAGCCGTCACGGCAAGGGGCTNGGCAAACCGATGACACTCGCCGGACTTNCCTGGCTCGCCGATGAGGGCCTCGAACACGGAATGCTCTACGTCGAGTCCGACAACGATCCGGCCAACGCGACCTACGCGGCAATCGGGTTCTCGCGCCATCACACCGACCGGGCCTATGAACTGGAGCGCGCATGACCTCACTCGATGTCACCGGCCGGTCCCATCGCGAGGCGCCGGTGCTGCGGTACGACCCGAATCGGGACGAACTCGCCGCCCTGCTCGACGGCGAGCCCCGGTACCGGCTCGACCAGGTCTGGGCCGGCATCCATGAGCGGGGCGAGGAGATCGACGATCTCACCAACNTCCCCAAGGCGCTCCGGGCCCGCCTTACCGACGAACTCCCGCTCGCGCTCACCCCCGAGGTCGAGTCGATCAGCGACGACGGCGACACGGTCAAGTGGCTGTGGCGACTCCACGACGGACACAAGATCGAGACCGTGCTGATGCACTACGACGACCGCACGACCGTCTGTGTGTCGTCCCAGGCCGGCTGCGCGATGGCGTGCGGCTTCTGCGCCACCGGCCAGTCCGGCTTCGATCGCCACCTGTCCGTCGGCGAGATCGTCGAACAGATCGTCCGGGCCCGACGCCAATCGGCGCCTCGTCGCGTCTCGAACATCGTCTTCATGGGGATGGGCGAGCCATTTGCCAACTACGACCGCACATGGGCCGCGGTCGAACGCATCAACAAGGATCTCGGGATCGGCGCTCGACACATCACGATCTCGACCGTCGGTGTCGTTCCTGGGATCGAACGACTCGCCGAGGAGGACCTCCCCGTCAACCTGGCCGTGTCGCTNCACGTCGCCAACGACCGAGNTCGAGACGANCTCGTCCCCCTGAACAAGCGCTACCCCCTCGACCGCCTTCACGAGGCCTGCCGGCGCTACCTCGACGCNAAGAACCGGCGCCTGTCCTTCGAGTGGGCNCTNATCGANGGTGTCAACGACCGGGACTCCGATGTCGCCGAACTCGCCGACTACGCCCGGTCACTGCGCGCCCACATTAACTTGATCCCCCTCAACCCCACGCCGGGCTATCTCACCCGCGGGACCCCACTCGATCGGGTCTACGCCTTCCGCGACGCCCTCAACGACCGGGGCGCGAACGCCACCGTGCGGCGCACACGCGGCACCGAGATCGACGCTGCCTGCGGCCAGCTGCGAGCCAGCCGGCAACTCGTCGATCCACCGAAAAGACGCTGACCCGCCGGTGTGCGACTCGCCGCCCGCGAGCGCCCATACTGGAGCCATGTCCGACCAGATCTGGGTCAACAACCGTCAACCCCAAACGCTCTACATCGCGCAGGTCATCATGTACTTCCGCGGCGTCATGGCGATCCTGCTGGGCGGCGCCCTATTCTCGCTCGGAAGCGTCAGCCTCTTCGGCTCCACGCTGCTCGGCGCCGTCTACACACTGCTCATCACCGTCGGCGTGATCGCCGGCGCGTTCGGCATCGCCAACGAAAAGGCATGGGGCTACAAACTCGGCGTCGCGGCTGCAGCCGCCCCGCTTGCGCTTCGGGTCGTCGTGCTGTTCATCGCCGGGCTCGAGGCGCTCACCTTCGACACCGTGGGGCTCCTGTTCGACATCGCNCTGATCTCGCTGCTGCTTCATCCNATGAGCAGGGACTACCAGAAGGTCTGGTTCCNATGAGCTCCTCCTCCCCCATTCTCGACGAGGGNGTCAACGTCGATCCGGACAATCTGCCGAGCGGCGAGGAGAAACGCCATCAGGTGCGGTCGCTGTTCGACACGATCGCCCCCCGCTACGACCTGGTGAACCGCATCATGTCGTTCGGCCTCGACGTGCGGTGGCGTAAGGCCTCGATGAAGAAACTTTCGGCGCCCGGAGGTTCNGTCGTCATCGATCTGGCCTGCGGAACGGGAGACTTCTGCCGCGAGATCGAGAAGGCCGGAATGGTGCCCGTCGGGCTTGATCTCTCCATGGGCATGCTCGCTGCCGCCCGCACCGGAGCACCACTGGTGCACGCCGACATCCTCGCAATGCCCCTCGCCGACGGATCGGTCGACGGCGCCACGTGCGGCTTTGCGCTTCGCAACCTGATCGAACTGCCGGGCTTCTTCGACGAGGTCGCTCGCGTCTTGCGTCCGGGCGGACGGATCGCTTTTCTCGATGCCTCACCGCCCGAGAACCCGATCATCCGGTTCGGACACGGCATCTACTTCAACCGGATCGTCCCGGTCATAGGCGGCCTGCTGAGCGAGGGTCAGGCCTACAAGTACTTGCCGAAATCGGTCGCCTACCTGCCGCCCTGGCCCGAGCTCCGCGCCCAGCTCGAAGCGGCAGGGTTCGTCGACATCGAACGCAAGGTGTTCACCGGNGCTCACCTCTTCACNGCNACCCGGGGCGCCTGATGGTCGGCANGGCNCTCCACCATGTCTCACTCAATGTCACCGANGTTCGNGCGTGTGTGGCGTTCTACGAAGCGATGGGGTTCCGTGAGATCGAGCGCCCACAACTCGGCTTCGACGGGGCATGGATGCGCATTGGCNAAACCGGCGAACTTCACCTCCTCGGCTTCCCGCCACCGGAGGCGGTCGGTCAGCACTTCGCCGTCCACGTCGACGATCTCGACGAGGCGCTGAGCGTCCTCGCCGCCGACGACATCACCCCCGACCGCATCAGCGAGATCGACGGCATCTGCCGCCAGGCCTTCCTCACCGACCCTGCCGGAAATCAGGTCGAACTCAACCAGCCCCTCTGATCGGCCGAACCGTTGCGCTCCAGCTTCCGTCAGGGTGGCGCACCGCCAGCTTGCGTCAGCCGGTCAGGGCCACGCCGATGGCGAAACCCAGCCCGGAGACCAGCTGGACCGACGCGGTGAGCCCAAGCACCTTCACGAGCTCGGGACCGGTGGCACCCTTCTGCACGTCGACAACAGCCTGGATCATCTGGCCGAGGCCGAGCACGACCATGAGGCCACCCCAGCGACCGAAGCCGAAGGCGGCCCACAGAGCGAAGCCCAGCGCAGCGACNTGCATNGCAGCGAACACNANGCGCGTNGACCGGNCGCCGATGCGCACNGCGAGCGTGTTCTTGCCGGCATCGGTGTCGCCCGCAATGTCGCGCAGGTTGTTGATCACCAGCAGCGCGGTGGCCCACAGGCCCACCGCCACGCTGGCCACGAGCGACAGGGTCTGGACCTCTTCGAGGAGGACGTAGGTGGTGCCGACCGTGGCAACCACACCGAAAAACACGAAAACGAAGATCTCGCCGAGACCGAGATAGCCGTACGGCTTCGGCCCCCCGGTGTAGGTCCACCCAGCGATGATCGACAGCGCACCGACNACCAAGAGCTCAGGGCCGACGACGAGCGCGAGCACGCCACCGAACACACCTGCGGTTGCGAACGAGATCTGCGCAGCGCGCTTCACCGAAGCGGCAGGGGCGAGCCCTGANCCGACCAGNCGAAGCGGGCCGACACGACGTTCGTCGTCGGTTCCTCGCACACCGTCGCTGTAGTCGTTGGCGTAATTGACACCGACCTGCAGTGCGAGTGCGACGATCAGGGCGAAGATCGCCCTCCACCAGGCGTCGACGCCCTCCCCCACGGCACATGCCGCCCCGACCGCAACCGGCACGACCGCAGCGGGCAGCGTGCGGGGCCGCGCACCGGCGATCCAGAGGGCCCGGCCGGTCGGTGGTGCGTCGTTCATCGAGTCCTCAGATAGTCGGCGATGGTGGCCACGAACAACTCGTGCTCGACCTCGTGGAGGCGGGCCTCGAGCGTCTCACGGGTGTCGTCGGCCGTGATCGGCACCCGTTGCGAGGCGAGCACCGGCCCGTCGTCGACACCCTCGTCGGGAACAAGATGCACCATGACCCCGGTGTGATCGAGCCCGTCNGTCTCATGCGCCGCCCAGGCGTCGTCGATCGCNTGCGCACCGGNAAACGCCCCGGGAAGTGCNGGGTGAAGGTTGACGACCATCCCGGGAAAACGATCGAGNAAGGCCGACGTGAACAGGTGCATCCAGCCGGCCTGCACGATCAGGTCGGGGCGGGCGTCGGCGATCTCCGCCGCCAACGCAGCGTCGTAGTGTTCGCGGGCTCGGCGAGGATCGTCGGGGACGGCCTCCCGGAACGGTCCCATCGGCCGGTACACGGATGGCACACCGGCAGCCGCAGCCCGGTCCGCCGCGCCCGCAGTCCGACGGTTGACCACGACGAGCACCACCTCGGCCTTGAGCCTGCCGACGGCGCAGGCATCGAGGATGGCCTGCAGGTTGGAGCCGGACCCCGTCGCCAGGACGACGAGACGCGAGGTCACCGCCAGTCCCCGACCAGCTCCACCTCGCCGGTGTCGGACTCGACGAGCCGGCCGATCACGGGATGACCGGAGGCGGACGCCGCCTCAGCATCGTCGGCATCGATCGCGACGATCAGGCCCATGCCCATGTTCCACGTACGGAACGACTCGCTGTCGGGCACATCGCCGAGCTCGACGAGGTGACGGAAACCGGCAGGCACGTCCCAGGTGCCGAGCTGGATCTCGGCGCCGATGCTGTCGGGCAGCACCCGCGGAATGTTCTCGAAGAACCCACCGCCGGTGATGTGGGCGAGCGCCTTTGGCTCGACCCCAAGTGCCCGGAGCTCGTCAACCTCGCCGAGGTAGCTCTTGTGCGGCGTGAGGAGCCACTCGATCAGGTCGTCGGACGGGTCGTCGTCATGACGATCGAGCAGAAGCCGAATGAGCGAGTAGCCGTTGGTGTGAGGACTGTCGCTCGCCATGCCGAGCAGCACGTCGCCCGGTCGGAGATCATCCGTGCGAGGCCACAGCGCATCACGGTGTACGGCTCCAACGATTGTCCCGGCGATATCGACCGAACCTTCGGTGTACACGCCCGGCATCTCGGCGGTCTCGCCACCGAGCAGCGCGCAACCGACCTCCTTGCACGCCTCGGCCATCCCGATGACGATCTCGGCCACGATTTCGGGGACGAGTTTGGCCGTGGCGATGTAATCGAGAAAGAACAGCGGACGGGCGCCCTGCACGAGGATGTCGTCGACACAGTGGTTGACGAGATCACGGCCTACGCCATTCCAGCCGCCGTGGCGGGCGGCGAGTTCGACCTTCGTGCCTACACCATCGGTGGAGGCGACGAGAACGGATCCATCACCGAGGCCCGCCGTCGAGAACAGGCCACCGAAGGCGCCGAGTTCGGAAAGCACGGCAGACGTGTTGGTCGAGCGAACGGCGTCGCCCATCAGCTTCACGGCACGGTTGCCGGCGTCGATGTCGACGCCTGCGTCGGCGTAGTTGGTCATGCACGCACCTCGGCGGTGGCTCGGGCGATGTCGGTGCGCCGCTGCGCACCCTCGAACGTGATGGCGTCGACGCCGGAGTGGGCAGCCTCGGCGGCCTCGCTCAGCGTCGGACGAACGGCGGTCACTGCGAGTACCCGACCACCGGTGGCGAGGATGTCGTCGCCAACGGTGGTGGTGCCTGCGTGAAAGACGGTGGTGCCGAGCGTTGCTGCTTCGGCCAAGCCGGAAATGGCGGCAGGTGCAGCGCTGCTCACGGGATACCCCGCAGACGCCATCACCACCGTCGCCGCAGCGGCATCGGCCCAGGTGGGCTGATTGGCCGCCAGCGTGCCGGTCACACAGGCTTCGAAGGCGGCGAGGAGATCCGAGGTGAGCAGCGGCAACACGACCTGCGTTTCAGGGTCGCCGAATCGACAGTTGAACTCGATGACCTTGGGGCCGTTGGCGGTGAGCATCATCCCTGCGTACAGCACACCCTTGTACGGGCGGCCCTCGGCAGCGAGCGCGGCAAGGGTCGGCGCGATCACGTCACGACCGACGTCGGCGAGCAAGGCATCGTCNGCNATCGGTGACGGGTGGAACGCCCCCATGCCCCCCGTGTTGGGGCCCTCGTCACCGTCGAGCAGGCGTTTGTGGTCTTGNGCGGCGGGCATGANCGAAAAGTCNGTGCCGTCGCAGAAGGCGAGCACGCTGACCTCGGTGCCGAACAACCGTTCCTCGAGCAACACCTCGGCGCCGGCGGCGCCGAACCGGCCATCCACGAGGATGTCGTGGATGGCGTCGGCGGCTTCCTGCTTCGACTCGGCGACGATCACACCCTTGCCTGCGGCAAGGCCGCTCGCCTTGATGACGGGCACGGCNTCGAGTGTGTCGAGATGNGCGAGCGCGGCCTCGGCNTCGGTGAAGGTNTCGGCNGCGCCGGTCGGGATGCCGTGTTCGAGCAGAAACGCCTTGCAGTGCGACTTCGAACCTTCCAGTTGAGCCGCAGCAGCCGACGGACCGAACGCCGGGATGCCGGCGGCCTCGCAGGCGTCGACGAGTCCGTCGACGAGCGGATCCTCGGGACCGACGACCACGAGGCGGACCTCGTGCTCCTGTGCGGCGGCGACGACGCCCTCGATGTCGGTGGCCTTCACGTTCAGGTTGCGACAACCCGACTCGACCGCAGTACCGGCATTGCCCGGTGCGAGCAAGACCTCGTCGACCTGCGGCGACTGCGCAAGCGCCCAGGCGAGGGCGTGCTCTCGACCACCACCGCCAACGACCAGAACGGTGTCACCCATCAGTCACCCCAGACCGAGGCGAACTGTTCCTTCGTCTTCAGCGTCAGCTGGACGAAGCGCTCTTCCTCGAACGGGTAGACGCCGGTGAAACAGGCGTTGCAGTACCCCTCCTGCGCCTCGAGTCCCCGCATGAGCGCCTCGATCGACAGGAAGGCGAGCGAGTCGGCGCCGATGTGTTCAGCGATGGACTCGACATCCATGTTGGCGGCGATGAGATCCTCACGAGCCGCCATGTCGACACCCATGTAGCAGGGGTCGGTGATTNCCGGGCAGGCCACCCGGACATGGACTTCGCTGGCGCCGGCATCCCGCAACATCTGCACGAGGGGGCCAGAGGTCGTGCCCCGCACGATCGAATCGTCAACCATGACCACGCGCTTGCCGGCGAGATTGTCGGCGAGCGGGTTGAACTTCATTCGGACTTTCGACTCGCGAAGCTCCTGGGTGGGCTCGATGAACGTGCGCCCGACATAGCGGTTCTTGGTGAATCCCTCGGTGTACGGGATACCCGCTTCCTGGGCGTACCCGACGGCGTGCGGGGTGCCCGAGTCGGGCACGGCGACGACGACGTCGGCTTCGACCGGCGCCTCGCGAGCCAACTCCCGACCGAGGCGCTGACGGGTGCTGTGCACCAGCTTGCCCTCATAGATCGAGTCGGGCCGGGAGAAGTAGATCTGCTCGAACGTGCAGAACGCGTGTTGCTTGGGCACCGCACCTTGCTCGATGCGGTAGCCGTCGGCGTCCAATCGGCAGATTTCGCCCGGTGCGAGTTCGTGGACCAGTTCGGCACCGATGGCGGAGAACGCACAGGTTTCCGAGGCCAGCAGGTAACCGCCCTCAAACTTGCCGAGGACCAGCGGGCGGAAACCCCACGGATCCCGGACGCCGTAGACCGCGTCGCCGGTGATGATCGTCAGGGCGAAGGCTCCTTCGGCCTGGGCCATGAGCATCTTGATCCGGTTCATCCAATCGCCGGAACCTCCGGTGAGCAGATGAATCATCACCTCGGTGTCCGACGAGGTCTGCAGTCCCACGCCCCGCTCCAGGAGTTGGCGCCGAAGGATGTGCGCGTTCACGAGGTTGCCGTTGTGGGCAATGCCCAGCGGACCATCAATCGTCTCGATGACGTGCGGCTGAGCGTTGCGCAGGCCGGTGCCGCCCGTGGTGCTGTACCGGGTGTGACCGATCGCGAACTCCCCCTTCAGCGTGGAGAGGTTGTCCTCGTTGAACACGGCGGGGACGAGACCTTGGCCCTTGTGGACATGCGCGACGCCATGGTCGACCGACGCCATACCGGCCGCCTCTTGGCCTCGATGCTGGAGGGTGTAGAGCGCGAAGAACGCAAGTCGGGCCGCGTCCTGATCGGGGGCGTGGATACCGATGACACCGCACTCCTCCTTCAGTTCGTCNCCGTCGGCGTCGCCGCCCCAAATCTCAGAATCGTTGGGAAACATGGTTCACCGTTCGTTGAGTGCCGCTCGGGCGTCGAGTACTCGTTGTAGTGCATCGGTGGCGTCGTCACCGACCACCGTGAGATGCCCCATCTTTCGGCCCGTGCGGGCCTCGCGCTTTCCGTACAGGTGCAGGTGCACACCGGGTTGGGCGAGCGCAGCAGTCCAGTCGGGTTCGCCGTCGTCCCACAGGTCGCCCAGCAGCTGGGCCATCGCAGCCGGGGCACAGCTGCCGTCACCGAGCGGCTGGCCGGTGACCGCCCGCAACTGCTGCTCGAACTGGCTTGCGGCCGCTGCCTCAATCGTGCAGTGCCCGGAGTTGTGGGGACGAGGGGCAATCTCGTTGACGAGGATCCCCTCGGCGGTGTCGAAGAGTTCGACACACAACACGCCGACGAGCCCGAGCCCCGTCGCAACGAGGTGAGCAGTCGCACGGGCCGCTTCGGCGGTGGCGTCGGGCACTCGGGCGGGGACGGTCGTCGTGTCGAGAATGTGGTTGGCGTGGGTGTTCTCCATCACGCCGTGGTCGACGACGTCGCCATCGACCCCACGAGCGACCACGACGCTGAGTTCGCGATCAAACGCGATGACCGACTCGACGACGAGGCGCTCGCCACCGAGCGCCTCCCACACCGCAGCGACATCGGCCGGATCGGTGATCCGCACCTGCCCCTTCCCGTCGTAACCGAATCGGGCCGTCTTGGCGATCACGGGCACGCCGAGCTCGGCAACGGCAGACGCAAGCTCGGCCTCGGTTTCGGCCGAGCGCCACGGGGCGACTGCGACACCGGCTGCCGTGAGTGCTTCCTTCTCGAGCTTTCGGTCTTGGGCAGCGGCGATAATCGAACCCGCGGGACGAGCAGGCACGCCGGCAGCTTCGGCTGCATCAGCGATGGCGGGGTCGACATTCTCGAATTCCCAGGTCATCGCATCGATCAGCTGGAGGAAGGCGGCGACCGTTGCTGGATCGTCGAACGCGCCCGTGATCTCCCGGTCGGCCAGCACGCCGGCGGGCGTCTTCTCAGCGCCACCGGTGAGCACGACGACGCCGTACCCGTGCTGCCGGGCACTCTGCGCGAGCATGCGGCCCAACTGGCCCCCTCCGACGATGCCGATCGTGCTTCCGGGAGCGAGTGACGTGGTCACGGCCTCAGTGCTCAAGTTTGATCGACCGAACCTGAGCGGCTCGTTCGGCCCGGAAGGCGGTGAGCGTTGCCGCCAAGGCTTCGTCGTGTCGGGCCAACATTGCTACGGCGAAGAGTCCGGCGTTGGTGGCGCCTGCGTCTCCGATCGCCATGGTGGCGACGGGGACGCCACCGGGCATCTGCACGATCGACAGCAAGGAGTCCATGCCGTTGAGCGTTCGACTCTTGATCGGCACGCCGATCACCGGGACGATCGTGTGACCGGCCACCATGCCGGGAAGATGGGCGGCTCCGCCGGCGCCAGCGATGATGATCTCGATGCCGCGCTGCTCGGCGGTCTCGGCGTATTCGACCATCCAGTCGGGCGTGCGATGCGCGCTGACGACCTTCGCCTCGAACGGCACGCCGAACTGTTCGAGGATGTCGGCGGCCCGCGACATCGTCTCCCAGTCGGAGTCGCTGCCCATGATCACGCCGACACGCGCACCGTCCTGCACGGAACCCGTTCCTTCCCTGGAAGCCCGTCTCCAGTCTGCATGTTCGCGCGCCCGCTGCGCCTCGCGGGGGACGGTAAAAACAGAAAATCGTTGGCTCAGCCGTGGTTGGCGAACAGCGCTGCCGTAACCCGCTCGGCGGCGGGATATCCCGCCGGCTCGAATGCTCGCCGGGTGAGGGCGGCGTAGGTCTCCTGGTAGACGCTGGCGGCTTCCAATGCCAGGTGCTCCGGCAGCGGCCATGGTTCGGAGACCTTGTCGTAGCCGTCGCGCACGTAGGCGAGCCGAACGTATTCCTTGTCGAGGTTCTCCGGCTCATCCCCCGCCGCTCGACGCTCCTTGACCGTGGACGCCCGCCAGTAACGGGATGAATCCGGGGTGTGGACCTCGTCGATGATCGTGAGCACCCCGTCGGCATCGAGGCCGAACTCGTACTTGGTGTCGACGAGCACCAGACCCGCCTCAGCGGCGACCTGTTGTCCCCGTTCGAAGATCGCAAGCGCAACCGTGCGCGTCTGATCCCACAACTCGGCGTC
>NZNH01000022.1 GCA_002694825.1 Acidimicrobiaceae bacterium
GCGGGCTGGCCGGGCATGCCGAGTCGACTCGACCACTCCCCCTCATGCATTGCACCGCCGGCCGCAAGCGCGTCGACTTCGCAATGCTGGGCCAGGACGACCTCGAAGCCGTCGGCGAGATGCGACAACCCCGAGGCGTACTCGAGCGCAGTGCGCATCACGCGGGCGTCCTGCACACCCACACCATCGTCGGTGAACAGGCGCACACCACTGCGCACCAGCTCCGCCATCGGAGCCAGCGCCTCGCCATCGCGATCGACGGTGATCGCCGCCGACGGCACCACCTCACAGAGGGCGTCGATGCTGAGATCGTGGATCTGACGGACGACCGCAGCGCTGTCGATCGTCGGTGTTGTGTTCGGCATCACGACCACGGCGGTGAACCCACCGAGGGCGGCGCCACGAGAACCGGTCTGGATGGTCTCTGCCTCTTCACCGCCAGGTTCACGAAAGTGCACCTGAAGGTCGACGAACCCGGGGGTGACGACAAGGCCGTCGGCGTCGATGATCGTGTCGCCGTCGAGCTTCTCCCCTACCTCGGCGATCACGCCGTTCTGGATCAGGAGGTCAGCGCGGCGAGTGCCGGCGCCGTCGACCAGGGTGCCGTTGGTGATCGCGATCGAACCCATCACGCCACCGCCAATCCACCGCCGACAGCGGACTCGTCGACCGGCTCGAGGCCAGCACCCAGCAACAAGAACAGCACCGCCATGCGCACCGACACGCCGTTGGCGACCTGCTCGGTGATGACTGCGTTCGGGCGGTCGGCGACCTCGCCGGCGATCTCGACTCCCCGGTTCATCGGCCCGGGGTGCATGATCAACGCCTCAGCGCTTAGGCGGTCAGCGCGGGCGCTCGTAAGCCCGTATTCGTGGTGGTACTCGCGCAACGTTGGCACGACCGCCTGCTTTTGACGCTCGAGTTGCATTCGCAGCAGGTAGCAGATGTCGAGGTCGTCGATCACTGCGTCGAGATCGTGCGTGACCTCAACCGGCCAGCCATCGAGACTCGGAGGCAGCAAGGTCGGAGGGCCCACCAAGGTCACTCGGGCGCCCATCGTGGCGAACCCGATCGCGTTCGAGCGGGCGACTCGAGAGTGTTTGATGTCGCCGACGATCGCAATGTGCTTGCCATCGAGGTCGCCGAGATGACTCGTGGCGGTGTAGAGATCGAGCAGCGCCTGGGTCGGGTGTTGATGCCAGCCATCACCGGCATTGATCACCGCAGCGTCGGTCCAGTCAGCGACCTGCTGTGGCGCCCCGGCAGCGCGATGCCGGACGACGACACCGTCAATCCCCATCGCCGCGATCGTCTCGATCGTGTCCCGCAGCGACTCGCCCTTGTTGACCGACGAACTACTCACGCTGAAATTCATCGTGTCGGCCGAGAGTCGCTTGGCCGCCGTCTCGAAGCTGAGACGGGTGCGGGTTGAGTCTTCATAGAACAGCCAGGCAATGGTCTTGCCACGAAGGGCGGGAACCTTCGGGATGCTGCGCTCCCCCACCTCGGCGAACGATCCGGTCAGGTTCAGAATCTGCTCGATGTCATCGCGATCGAGATCAGCCATCGAAAGCAGATGCCGGGCACCGTTGTGTCGCATCAGCCCTCACCTCCCACTCCGAGATCTCCATCCCCCGCGATCTCTCCGAGATCTCCATCCCCCGCGATCTCTCCGAGATCGACACCATCGGCGTGGACATCGACCATCTCGTCACGACGCGTCGGCAAGTTCTTGCCCACATAGTCGGGGCGGATCGGGAGCTCCCGATGGCCACGATCGACCATGACCGCCAACTGAATCGCCGTCGGCCGTCCATAGGCATGGATGGCGTCGAGCGCCGCCCGCACCGTCCGTCCGGTGAAGAGCACGTCGTCGACCAGCACGATCGTCTTGCCTGTCGGGTCACCGGGAATATCGGTCACCGCCTCGGGCATCACCGGGCGCAGACCAAAGTCGTCTCGGTGCATGGTGGCGTCGAGCGTGCCGGTCGGCACCTCCGAACCCTCGATGTCGGCCACGGCAGCAGCGATCGCCCGGGCGAGGTCGACCCCGCCCGTCTGCATACCGACGATCATCACATCGTCGCAGCCATGGTTCTTTTCGAGGATCTCATGGGCCATGCGACGGACCGCCCGGGTCACGTCGTCGGTCGACATGACTTGCGTCCGTGCTCGAAAGGCTCCACTCGCAGGTTGCCCTGCGAGCAGGCGTTCACGCTCTGCCACTGATCTCTCTTTCGTCCGTTCGAGCCTCACGGGACTCGTTTCACGGTCGAGATTGGACCCTACACGCCGCGCGTCGACGCGCGGCGCGCGCTCGCCTGTGGATTTCCNCACGANCGNCTCGAGCGATGGGTCAGCGATGGACGTANAGGTGCGGTTCGACCTCGGAACCGGCTCGGAGCAGCATGAAGCCAACGCGTTCGGCGACCCGCNCGGATGCGGTGTTGTCGATCCCGATCTGGGCGACAAGTGTCGTCACGCCGAACATTGCTGCGACATCGAGCATGGCGCCGACCCCGGCGACGGCGAACCCACGACCCCGATGCTCTGCGCCGACCCACCAGCCGATGAGCGCAGCACCACGGCGCTGATCGATGTCGGAGAGTCCGACCTCCCCCACACACTCCCCTGCGACATCGATCACCCGATCGACGGCGATCAGGCGCTGTTCGCGCACGTCGCAGCCTTCGATCCACCGCGCGGCGGCGACCGCCGAGCGATCGGGTGGCGGTGTCGAGCCAGCCGCGATGTCATCGTCGTGCCAGGCCGCGACCAGTGCCGGCGTGTCGTCGACGCGCCAGGGTCGGAGCGTGACCTCGTCAGCCACGNACCTCGCCGGCGACACTGTCGAGCACACCGTTGAGGAAGGGCGCCGAGCGCTCACCGCAGTAGATCGATGCCAGTTCGACCGCTTCGCTCAGAACGACACCGGTGGGGATGTCGGGCTTGGACCGGAACTCCCACGCCGCCATCCGGGCGAGCACCCGATCGATCATCGGCATCCGGTCGACCCGCCAGTTGGTGAGGTGACGGCCGATGAGTGCGTCGAGGTCGTCCCGTTCGTCGTCGACACCCANNGCGATCTCGACGGCGTAGGCCGCCGGCGGTNCCTCACGGGCGTCGAGCGCCTCATCCACCGGCGACCTGGTCAGCTCGGCCTGGTAGAGCAACGCAAGGGCCTCTTCTCGGGCTTCCCGGCGAGGGTTGAGACCCGGAACGTCAGTCGTCATCGATCAGGCGCGACTCAGGTACTCGCCACTGCGGGTATCGATCTTGACCTTTTCGCCGTTGTCGATGAAGAGCGGCACCTGGATCACGAGACCGGTCTCCAGNGTGGCGGGCTTCGTGCCACCCGAGGAGCGGTCGCCCTGCAGGCCCGGCTCGGTGAACTCGATGGTGAGCTCCACCGCCGCAGGGAGATCGGTGCCGACGATCTCGGAGCCGAACATTTCGAGCACGACCGACGAACCGTCGATGATGTAGTTGCCGGCATCGCCGAGCGCCTCCGGCGACACCGTGATCTGGTCGTACGTCTCGGAGTCCATAAAGACGTAATCGTCGCCGTCGCGATAAAGGAAGCTGAAGTCGCGCTTGTCGATCGTGGCTCGCTCGACCTTCTCACCAGCGCGGAACGTGCGCTCGACCGTGCCACCGGCCCGCACATTACGGAGGTNGGTCCGAACGAACGCATGGCCCTTGCCCGGCTTCACGTGTTGGAAGTCGACAACCTGGAAGAGCCCGTCGTCGAGCTCGAGGGTCATGCCGTTCTTCAGGTCGTTGGTGGTGATGGTGGGCATGGCGAGCTCCTAAAGGCTGAGCTTGGGCGAGAGGGTGAGGGGGCGGCAGCCCGAGTCGGTGACCACGACGAGATCCTCGACCCGTACGCCACCCACACCGGGGAGGTACACGCCGGGCTCGACGGTGAGCACCTGACCGGCCTGGAGGATAGCGGCGTTGTCCTTGCGGATGGATGGAAGTTCATGGATGTCGAGCCCGACACCNTGGCCGGTTCCATGACGGAAGGCCTCNCCGAACCCGGCTTCGGTGATGATCGATCGACAGACGTCGTCGACCGCCTTGGCCTCGACGCCCGGGGCGACTGCGGCGACGGCAGCAGCCTGAGCCCGGGTGACCAGCGGAAGGATCTCGCGGGCGACATCGTCCGCCGCATCAGGACCACCGATGACAAACGAACGAGTCATATCGCTGCGATACCCGTCGACGAGTGCGCCGACGTCGACGATCAGAAGATCGCCGGCTTCAAATGCCCGATCGCTCGGGCGAGCATGCGGCAACGCGGCGTTGGGGCCCGACGCGACGATCGTCTCGTATGCCGGACCGGACGCACCCGCGGCCCGCATGGCGTCGTCGAGCGCAAGCCCGAGCTGCCGCTCGGTCGTGCCGGGCATCCGCAGCGTCTCCGTGTCGGCGAGCGCGGCGTCGGCGAGCGCCGCTGCCGCCTCGATGCGAGCAAGCTCCGCTGGATCCTTGACACTGCGCAGCTCCCGAAGAAGCCCAGAGACGGCCACGAGCTCACTGTCGGCAAGCGCCGCAGCCCATTGGCGCTGCTGATCCCAGCTGATGACGTCGCCTTCGAGCGCAACCCGGGCTGCGCCCGTGAGCCCATCGGCACCACTGGCAACGAGGTCCGAGGCGATGACGACGGTGGCATCGCTGCCTGCGGCCTCGAGCTGCGCAGGCGCCTGTGTCGCGTAACGGCCGTCGGTGGCCAAAACCAGGGCCTCCGCAGAGATAACGGCGAGGCCATTGGAGCCAGTGAAGCCCGTGAGCCAACGCACACTCGGCAGGTCGACCACGACGAAGCCGTCGAGCTCGCGCTCGAGCATGGCCTTGCGAAGCCGGTCAGCCCGGCCTTGCACGGTCAGCCTCGGAAGGGTCACCGGACGGCGGTAAACGAGGCAGCGAGCACCTCAGGGTCGACACCGACGACCGTTTCCACGCCGTTGGGTCCGTCGAGCACGAAGGTCACACCGTCGATCGCCTTCTTGTCGCGGGAGAAAAGGTCCATCAACTCGGTGTCGGTGAGCTGCTCGGGCACGGTCGTCGGCAGTTCGTAGGCCGCAAGGACCCGCTCGTGCTCGGCGACTCGGTCATCGTCAATACGGCCGAGACGGCGGGCGATCTCGGCGGCGTACCGGATGCCGATGGCGACCGCCTCACCGTGACGGAGGTCGTAGGCGCCGGCGGTTTCGATGGCGTGAGCGAGGGTGTGGCCGTAGTTGAGGATGGCCCGCCTTCCCCCCTCGCGTTCGTCGGCCATCACCACGTCGGCCTTGATCTGGACGCACGCGGCGACTCGCTCGTCGATCGGGAGCTCATCGAGGCGGCCCCCGCCGAGGAAGTGATACTTCGCGATCTCGCCGACGCCACACTGGAATTCCCGGTGCGGAAGCGTCTCGAGCGTTTCGGTGTCACAGATCACCGCCGAGGGCTGCCAGAACGCGCCGACGAGGTTCTTGCCCTCGGGAAGGTTCACGCCGGTCTTTCCGCCGATCGCGGCATCGACCTGCCCCAGAAGGGTGGTCGACACCGATACGAACCGGATGCCCCGGTGATACACCGAGGCGACGAACCCGCCGACATCGGTCACGACACCGCCACCGACGGCGACGATCGCGTCGGCCCGAGTGAACCCGGCCCCCGCAAGCTGACGACACACGTCCTCCACGACCGAGAGCGACTTGGCCGCTTCACCATCCGGGAGTTCGATCCGGATCGAGGCAACCCCCGGTTCGACCGGCCACGGGATGCCGGCCTGGGTGAGGACGGCCACGCGCTTCACCCCTGCGGGGATGAGGGTGCTCAGCTCAGAGCGAGCGCCATGGCCCACGAGGACGGGATAGCTGCGGTCGCCGAGATCGACGGTGATCGTGGTGGTCACGCTGACCAGGCTAGGGCGCCACGGCCAGCACGGCGTCGGGATACAGCACCACCATCCATGTCCCAACGATCAGGCCTGGTCCCAACGGGACCGCNGCGCGGTGCAACGGGGTGGCTTCGTCAGGGTCNTCGAGCGGATCCGGAAGGATGTCCGCGCGCACAAAGCGGCGNAGCGCNGTGACGACGAGCGAGAACGCAAGGAAGACGAACATGCCAGCGAGCAAGGCCCCGAAGGTGAGCCGGAATGCCGTCCGGGTGTCGTCGAAGAAGGCGGTTCCGACCCAGCCGGTGTGCAACCCGAGCACGAGGGCCAGTTTCACGTCGCCGAATCCCATCGCCGCCGGTTTGAGGAAGTGGAAAACGAAGAGAAAGAGCGAATACCCGACAGCACTGCCAACTGCAGCAAGCAACGCCCCTGGCCGTCCCAGTTCGAGGATCGACAGCACCGCCATCGCGACGAGCGACAGCCAGAAGGTCGGGAACACCAGCCGATCGGGCAGGCGGTATGCCGTGAGGTCAGTGACCGAGAGGGCTACGCCGGCAACGGCCAGGATGAGCGGGATCACGACCAAGGTGTCGCCCTGGTCGTAGCGGAGCACCACCCAAACGAACAGCACGGCGGTCACCGCCTCGGCGATCGGGTCGCCAACGGTGACCGACACCCCGCAGCCACGACACGAGCCACCGAGACGGAGCCAATTGAGCACCGGAAGCGTTTCGGCGAACGAAAGCGATGCCCCGCACGCCGGGCAACGAGAACGCAGCCCGAGTGGGGTGTCACTGAGCNNCCGNTCGGCNAGCNTCGTGNCAANCCCGCCGGCGAGCAGACCGACCGGGANTGNGAGGATCGCCCGAAGTGTCGGCATCAACGACCTCTCCCACCGACCTCGCGAGCACAACCGTCAGGGCGACTCCGGGCGCTGCGGNGCAGAGGGACAGAGAAGAGGGNGNTGNCATCCCGTCGCAGCACACCACCCCATCGGCACCCGTCACCGACAANGTGAGGGCGCTGNGGGNTTTCGCNNAGAANNCCCGCANGACGTTCAGCCGATGACGTCGGCGACGCTGTCTCGCATGGCGNCGATCGGGGCGTCGATNCCGGTCCACANCTNGAGTTGGATCGCCGCCTGGTGCAGCAACATCCCGACCCCGTTCACGGCGTTGGCGCCCACGTCACGAGCAGCGGTGAGCCAGGGGGTCGACAGCGGGCGGTAGATCAGGTCGACGACGGTCTGTGACGCGGCGAACGATCCACCTGGTGATGGCGACGACACGCCGTCCATCCCGACCGACGTGGCGTTGATCACGATGTCGGCCTCGCCGATTGCGTCGACTGATCCGACTCGCCCGACGGGGCCAGCGAGCGCAGCCGCGCTCTCGGCGCGGGCCTGGGTGCGATTCACGACCACCACGTCCGCTGCGCCCGCCCGACCGAGCGCCTCGATCACCGAACGCGCTGCACCACCAGCGCCGAGCACAACCACGCGAGCACCCGAAGGATCCGTGTCGTTCTCGACCCGAAGGCTGCGAACCAGACCGTCACCGTCGGTGTTGTGGGCGGTGACCACGCCGTCGTCATTGATCAGACAGTTTGCGGCCGCCAACGCCTCGGCCTGCACGGCACGCCGGTCGACGGCGGCAAGCACCGCCTCTTTATGGGGCATCGTGACCGACAGGCCTCTGATGCCCAGGGCCCGCATCGCGTCGACCGCTGCCGGCCCGTCACCGTCGGCGACNGGGAACGCGAGCGACCGCGCGTCGACACCGAGCGCGTCGAACGCAGCGTTGTGCAGGGTCGGTGAAAGCGAATGACGGACAGGATCGCCGATCACCCCAACCGTGACCGTGGCGCCGGTGACGGGGATCATCCGCAGTAACCGAGCTCGCGACAGCGGGCGACCGCCTCGTTGTGCTCAGCGAGCGTGGCCGAGAACGCGTGGGCNCCGACGATCCCGTTCTCGTCCGTGCGAGCCCAGAAAATCATCTCACCTTCGGCCGGGGCCAACGCTGCCCGCAGGGCCGCCTCACCAGGAGCGGCGATCGGCGTCGGCGGGATGCCGGGCGTGGTGTAGGTGTTCCACGGCGACTCGGCGTCGAGATCGCTCTGGAAGAGTGTTTCGGTGAACGACTTGCCGGCGGCGTAGTAGACGGTGGCGTCAATCTGCAGCGGCGTGCCCTGGGCGAGACGGTTGTAGATCGCCCGGGCCATGAGGGGCCGGTCGACATCGACACGAGCCTCGCGTTCGATCATCGACGCGACCACGATCACCTCGTAGTCGGAGAGGCCGAGTTCGAGGATCGCCGGGTCGCGGCCCACCTCGCCGAGGAGGTTCTCGTAGCGCTGGTCGAAGGTATCGGCCATTCGCTGAAGGAACCTGGCCTCGTCGGCGACGTCCTCTTCCGCAACGTCGTAGGTCGCCGGGAAGAGCGTGCCTTCGAGACGGAGGTCGGTCGGCACGGTCGGGTCGGCGTACGCCGAGACAAGACTGGGATTCCGAAGTGCATCGAGGAGATCGGCACGATCGAAGTTGGAGTTCACGGCCAGCAACCGCTCGACCAGCTCGCTCAGGCGCAGACCCTCGGGGATGGTGAAGTCGACAAAGATCTCCGGAATCGGACCCTGGTCGAGCACGGCGACGGCATCTGCGAACGCGAGGTTTGTCGGAATCTCATAGTCACCGGCCTGGAATGTGCGCTCGGCGTCGCAGCCGAGGAATCCGGTGATCGACAGCTCGCCCTCACAGCGCAGCCAGTACCGGAACACCGTGGCGTTGGAGATCACCCCTTCGTTCTCGAGCAGGGTTGCGACATTGTTGGTCGAGGCACCCGACGGGATCGTGAGCTCGATCGGATCGCCGGGTTCGCCGCCGGGTTCGATCTGGGCATCGACCCAGCCGTAGATCCGGCCTCGGGCCGTCGTCACCACCCAGATGATGGCGAGGACGAAGATGACGAGCCGGAGAAAGCCGCCCCAGCTGGTGCGGTAGCGCACCCAGTTCTTGTCGTCGACGTCGTATCGGGGGTCGACCATGGGAAGGGCGTGCGGGTCGTCCTCAAGCACATACTCGACGCCCTGCTCGTCGACTCCGGCGACCAGCACTGCACCGGGCGGCGCCTGATGGTCGGGCAAGGCCATCGGAACGAAGGGTTGACCGGATGGGTCGGTGAGCTGCGGCGGGGCCGCCGCCGGCGGCGGTGCTGCCGACACCGGTCGCGCTACACGGGTGACGGGACGTCGTGTGCGCGCCGGCGGATACAGGGGTGCGCCGCTGACACTCGAGGGAGGGGTCGGTGGTGGTGTGGGTTCGTCATCGACTGCTCCGGTGAGGAAGGTGCCGAGCGACCGCTTCTTCTTCGGAGCCTGCTGATCGTTCACGACTCGTTCCCTGCCCCGAGTCCGCGACCGTCCTGCGGCATGCCTGCGTCGAGCCACGACTGCAACATCACCGACGCGGCGACCTTGTCGACGACCTGGCGGCGGTCCTGGGTGTTCATGTTCTGATCCATCAGGGCTCGCTCTGCAGAGACGGTCGTCAGCCGCTCATCGTAGAGAACGACAGGCACCGGGAGGGTGTCACCCAGCACCTTGGCCTCGGCCGCGTACTTCTTGGCCATGGGTCCGGCCGAACCGTCCATGTTGTAGGGCAGGCCAACCACCACGATCTCGGCCTCCCACTCCTCAACCAGTTCGGCGATCGCCCGGTGTTCTCGGGGCCGATCACCCAGCCGCGACAACATCTCGATCGGCATCGCGAGCGCGCCGGCACTGTCGCTCACGGCGACACCAACCCGTTTCTCACCGAGATCGAGCCCGAGGGCCCGCATCAGGCGATCCCAGCGGCCGCCCGGACCTGATCGAGTGCGGCGTCGATCTGCTCGACATGCTTGCCGCCTGCGACCGCAAGGTCGTCGGCCGGTTTGCCGCCGCCGCCGACGGTCTTCTTGGCATCGTCGATGAGCGCGCCAGCATTCAGCGGCGAGTCGGGCGTAACTGCAGAAACGAGCGCGACCCCGGACCCCCCGGCGAGCGCACCAGCCAGCGCCACGGCGTGCACGCCTTCCTGGTCGCGGATCGACACGGCGAGATCGCGAAGACTGTCGCGCTCAAGGTCATCGACGCGGGCGACGACGACACCGTCGACGGCCTGCGCCGCCAGCTGCGGCGCCTGGCCGACCGCGATCTGCTGCTTGATCTGCGCGAGTTCGTTCTTGAGTGAGGAGATCTCGGCCATTCGAGACTCGGCCATCTCCAAGAGTTCGTTCTTGTTCTTGATGCCAAGCTTCTCGGCCGCCTGGGCGACCGTCTGCTCAGCCTCACGGGCGAGTTCGAGGCTGGCGGTGCCGGTGAGCGCCTCGATCCGACGAATGTTCGAACCGATCGAACCCTCGCTGACGATCCGGAACTGGCCGATGTCGCCCAGCGCTCGAACATGCGTGCCGCCGCACAGTTCGACGGAATTGCGGCCCGCCTCCAGCACCCGAACGACATCGCCGTACTTGTCGCCGAAGAAGGCGATCGCGCCGAGTTGCTCGGCGGTCTCCATCGTGGTCTCGAAATGGCGACAGGCACCGTTGTCGAGCACCTCGGCATTGACGCGATCCTCGATCTCGGCGATCTGTTCCGGGGTGAGGCCCTCGTAGTGGCTGAAGTCGAAGCGAAGTCGGTCGGGACCGACATAGGAACCCTGCTGCTTCACGTGCTCGCCCAGCACCTCACGCAGCGCGTGGTGAAGGATGTGGGTGGCGGTGTGGTTGCGCCGGATCGCCGAACGTCGGTCGTCGTCGATGGTGGCGGTGACGACCTGGCCCGCCTCGAGGCCGCCGGAGCCGGAGATCTCGTGGACATGGATTCCCGGTACGCCATACCGGGTGTCGGTGACATCGATGGTGACGCCGCCACCGGTGACCGTGCCCGTGTCGCCGATCTGGCCGCCGGACTCCGCGTAGAACGGGGTGCGGTCAAGCACGAGGGTGTCGTCGTCGACATACAGGACGGTGGCCTCGGTGGAGGTCTCGTCGCGGCCGGTGAAGTCGGTCTCGCCGTGCTCGTCGACGAGTGCTGTGAGGTGACCGGTATCGCCGGCGGCTGCGACCTTGCGAGCCTCCTTGGCGAGGCGCTGCTGTTCGGCCATCGCGGCTCGGAAGCCGTCTTCGTCGACCTCGACACCGCGTTCGCCGGTGATCTCCTGGGTGACCTCGAGTGGGAAACCGTAGGTGTCGTGCAACAAGAAGGCGACGTCGCCGGGGAGTGCCGCACCGTCGGCAAGGGCGTCGAGTTGTTCGTCGAGGATCGACTGCCCCTTGCGGAGGGTCTCGCGGAAGCGAACTTCTTCGCGATCGATGACTTCGCGCACGAACTGGTGGTTGGCGGCGAGATCCGGGTAGTCGGCGCCCATGATCTCGATCACGGCATCGACCATGCCGCCCATGACCGCAGACTCGACTCCGAGGATGTACGCATGGCGCACGGCGCGACGAATAATACGGCGCAGCACAAAGCCCCGTGCCTCGTTCGACGGGAACACGCCGTCGCTGACAAGCAGTGACGTGGAGCGGGCGTGATCGGCGAGGATGCGCAGCGAGACGAGTTGTTCGAACTCGGCGGTGGCCGGATCGATGCCGGTCAGCTTCGCCGCCGCGGCCTGCAGCGCGAAGAGTTCGTCGGTGTCCCACACCGAGTCGACACCCTGGAGCACCGAGACGGTGCGCTCGAGACCCATGCCGGTGTCGATCGACGGCTTCGGCAACGGCACTTTCGAACCGTCGGCCTGCTGGTCGAACTGCATGAACACGAGATTCCAGATCTCGATGAAGCGGTCCTCGTCGCCATGCTCGGGGCCGCCGTCGGCGCCGAACGCGGGACCCTTATCCCAGAAGATTTCCGAGCACGGGCCGCAAGGGCCGACGTCGCCCATCTTCCAGTAGTTGTCCTCGTCGAGGCGCTGAATGCGGTCGGCCGGAACACCCACCTGGTTCTCCCAGATGTCGGCGGCCTCATCGTCGGTGAGGTGGACGGTGACCCAGAGACGATCGGCGGGCAACCCGATGACCTCGGTGACGAACTCCCACGCCCAGGCACAGGCGTCTTCCTTGAAGTAATCGCCGAAGGAGAAGTTGCCCATCATCTCGAAGAAGGTCAGATGCCGCTTCGTCCGCCCGATCTCGTCGAGGTCGTTGTGCTTGCCGCCGGCACGGACACACTTCTGCACGGTCACGGCGCGCGGGAACGGCGGCGTCTCCTCTCCAGTGAAGTAGGTCTTGAACGGCACCATCCCAGCCACGGTGAACAGCAGCGTCGGATCGTGCGGGATCAACGACGCAGAAGGCTGGTGGCTGTGGGCGCGCTCGACGAAGAAGTCGGTGAACGCCTTGCGGACCTCATTCGCCTTCATCGGAGTGGGCTGCGTACTCATGAAGCAATCAGCCTATCGGCGGCCCCCTGCCGGAAGACCGGATTCAGTCGCTGCGGGAGCGGTGGCGAGGACGGAAGCTCTGCGTCGCCTGACCAGGACGGCCCATCCGACGAGCTGGACCGGTGTGCAGCGCCTCGTCGCCGGCGAACTCAGCGAGGAGATCGGCCTTCTCGGCTCGCATTGCCGTCAGCCCCTCGTTGGCTGCGTCGCGAATGTCGACCATCGCATCACGGGCCTTGCCCGCTGCTCGTCGACTGCGATCAGCGACATCGGCGCGAACCTGCTCCGGCGCGACCCGTTCGACGGTCTTCTTGACCCGCTTCTGCACGTACAGGCTGGTGCCCAGACCAGCCGTGTACCCGGCCACGGCCCAGAAGGTGCGCTTCATCGGAGTTCTCCTCGTGGGCTCGACCGGCGAGTGCTGCGGACCTCAATCGCACCCGAACGGCGTCGGGGACGGGCGATGACCCGGCCGGCTCGGCCGGCGCCGGCGAGCACCGACATCGCTCGAATCACGCCTGGGGCGAACGCTCGATACGCAAGCCTCGACGCCACGTCAGCGGTGGCGGTGACGCGCTCGGCGCGATCGATCACACCATCGACACGGTCGAGTTCGTCGCTTGCTCGATTGACCGTGGAATGAAGGTCGTCGACCATCGGGAGCGTGTTCGCACGCAGCTCGTCGACCGTACGCCGCAGCTCGCGAAGCGTGCGGACCAGCGCCTGCACGGCCAACACGAGCACGACGACGACGGCAAGACAGACGATCGTGACGATGACAGCGGCGAGGTCGGTAGCGCTCATCAGTGCTCAGTCAATCACACGTCTCGGTCGCCGGGGTCCCCAACGTCGCGATGGCCAGGCCACCACTGCCGAAGTCGTCCCTCGCGCCCGTGAACCGTGGGGTCGTAAAACACCCGACCGACCATCTCGTCGGGCAGATACTGCTGCTCAACGTGACCCGACGGGTCGTCATGGGGATACCGGTAGTCGGTGCCGTGACCGAGCGACGCCGCCCCCGAGTAATGCGCATCACGCAGGTGCGGCGGCACCTCACCGGTGCCAGCCTCACGAGCGGCAGCCTTGGCCTCGAAGATCGCCTGGGTGACCCGGTTCGACTTCGGTGAGGTCGCGAGGTGGATCGCCGCCTGGGCCAGATTGAGCTGGGCCTCGGGCAGACCGACGAACTCGACCGCCTGTGCCGCTGCGGTCGCGACGAGCAGCGCTTGTGGGTCGGCCATACCGATGTCCTCGGACGCGTGGATCACCATGCGTCGAGCGATGAAACGGGGGTCCTCTCCTGCCTCGAGCATGCGGGCGAGCCAGTACACGGCAGCGTCGGCGTCCGAGCCACGGATGCTCTTGATGAAGGCACTGATGACGTCGTAGTGGCCGTCGCGGCCGTAGCGGACCGCCTTGGCGTCGACGGCTCCCTCGGCATCGTCGAGCGTGACATGGATCGGACGCCCTCGGGCTGCGGCCAAGGCGACGGCGACCTCGGTGCTGGTGAGCGCATGACGGCCGTCGCCGCCCGCCCGGCCGGCGAGATGCTCGACAGCGTCGGCGTCGGCGCTCGCCCCTTCGACCTCGAGCCCTCGTCGGACGAGTTCGGCGATGTCGGTCTCGTCGAGGGCATGGAGACGAAACAGGGTCGATCGCGACATCAGTGGCGGATTGACCTCGAAGTGCGGGTTTTCGGTGGTGGCCCCGATCAGCACGATCAGCCCCTCTTCGACGGCGGGCAGCAGCGTGTCCTGTTGGGCCTTGTTGAACCGGTGCACCTCGTCGAGGAACAGGATCGTTCCGGTGCCGCGCTCGCCGAGTCGGTGACGAGCCGACGCAATCTCTTCCCGCACGTCCTTCACCGACGCCGTGACCGCCGACAGCTCGACGAACACCTTCTCGGTCGTCGACGCGATCAGACGCGACAGGCTCGTCTTCCCGGTTCCGGGCGGGCCCCAGAAGATCACCGACGACAATCGATCGCCCTCGATCAGAGCCCGCAACGGACGCCCGGGGGCAAGCAGGTGGCGCTGGCCGACCACATCGTCGAGGTTGCGCGGCCGCAGCCGGGCCGCGAGCGGGGAGCGTCCCGACAAGCGCTCTTCGGCAGCGGCGGCGAACAGGTCGTCAGCCATCGCCGGGACCCTATCCTCGGCGACCTCCAGACCGCGGGTGTACCGAAACCCAGAGGTCAGGTCGCAGGCGGCAGGACCCGAATCCCGAGTTCCTCAAGGTGCCCGTCGTCGATCGGCGACGGGGCGTTGGTCAGCGGATCGGCGCCCGACTGTGTCTTCGGGAACGCGATGACCTCACGGATGTTGGTCTCACCTGCCAGAAGCGCCGTGAGGCGATCGAGCCCGAACGCGAAACCACCGTGCGGCGGGGCGCCGTAGCGGAACGCATCGATGAAGAAGCCGAACTTCGCCTGCCGCTCCTCCTCGCCGATGCCGAGGAGTTCGAAGATGCGATTCTGCACGTCGGAGCGGTTGATCCGGATCGAACCCGAACCGAGCTCCCAACCGTTGAGCACGAGGTCGTAGGCCTGCGAGCGAACCTTCAGCAGGTCCTCGCCCGAACCATCGAGCAGATCCCAGTCGTCCTCGTGCGGCATCGTGAACGGGTGGTGCGCCGGGATCGGCTTCCCGTTGTCGGCGATCGTCTCGAACAGCGGGAAGTCGACGACCCAGAGGAAGTGAAGTCCCCCTTCGTTCACCGGCGGCTTGCCGAGTTCGAGACGCAGTAGGCCGAGCACGTGACGTACGAGACGACGCTCGTCAGCGACGAGGAAGACCATGTCGCCGGGTTGGGCCTCGAGTGCGGCGATGACCTGTGACGACTCGTCGGCCGACAGGAACTTGGCGACGCCGGCATCGAGGGCCGGCCCCGACTCGCCGTCGATGACCTTCATCCACGCAAGACCCTTCGCTCCCCAGCGCTGGCAGGTCTCGACGAGGGCGTCGATCTGGTTGCGGCTGAGTGCGTCGACACCGCCCTCCATGCGGATGCCCTTCACACAGGGGGCCTGGAACACGCGAGCCTCGGTGCCTTCGAAGATCGGGGTGAGCTCGACGAGCTCCATCCCGAACCGGGTGTCGGGCTTGTCCGAGCCGTACCGCTCCTGCGCCTCGAGCCAGGTCATGCGTGCGAATTCGGNGGGTCGCTCGCCGGTGACCGCCTCGGCGGCGTTGGCAACCGCATGACCGATCGCGGTGAAGACATCTTCTTGGTCGACGAAGCTCATCTCGGCGTCGAGCTGCATGAATTCGAACTGGCGGTCGGCACGCAGGTCCTCGTCGCGCAAACAGCGAGCGATCTGGTAGTAGCGGTCGACGCCGCCGACCATGCAGAGCTGCTTGAACAGCTGCGGGCTCTGGGGAAGGGCGTAGAACGAGCCCGGCTCCTTACGGGAGGGCACGACGAAGTCGCGCGCCCCTTCGGGGGTGGACGCAATCAACATCGGGGTCTCNACCTCGACGAAACCCTGCTCCTCCATGCCGCGGCGCACGGCGGAGTTCACGGCGGCGCGGGTGCGAAGGTTGTTTTGCATGCGCTGCTTGCGCAGGTCGACGTACCGGTGACGCAGACGGATGGTCTCATCGACCTCAGTGCGCTCGTCGAGGGGGAACGGCGGTGGTTCAGCCTCGGCCAGAACCTCGATCTCGACCACCTCGATCTCGATCTCGCCCGTAGCGAGATCACGGTTGGCGGTGTCGTCGGGCCGCAGGCGTACCTCGCCGGTCATCTTCACCACGTACTCGCTGCGGAGGTCGTGGCTCGAGTTGATGACACATTGCACGACACCCGTGCGGTCGCGCAGATCGATGAACGCGAGGTGCTCGCCGTGCTCGCGACGGCGGTCGACCCAGCCGCACACGGAGACCGTCCGGCCGGCGTCGGCAGCCGTCAGCTGGCCGCACATGTCGGTGCGCATCGAGGTGGTGTGATCCTGCATGTCCTGGTGATTCCTGGTCGCTGGGAGAAGGGGTTGCTGAAGGGGGGTTACGAGAGAAGGCGGGTGACGTGCTCAGCGAGATCGACGAGGGCGATCCGCTGCTGGCCGGTGTCGCCGCGAAGATCGCGGAGGGTCACCTCGCCGTTGGCGACCTCGTCCTCGCCGATGATGGCGGCGAACGGGGCACCGGAACGGTCGGCGACTTTCATCTGGGCCTTCATCGAGCGGCCACCGTAGGAACGGTCGGCGCCGATGCCGGCGTTCCGGAGCGTGGCGCACACCCCGAGGGCGTGGCTGCCGCCGGTCACGTCGACGACGAAGACCTTCACCGCCGGCTCCGGCGTGGCGAAGACACCTTCGGCGTCGCAAGCGAGGAGGATGCGGTCGACGCCCAGGGCGAAGCCGATGCCCGGGGTGGTGGGACCACCGAGATCCTCGACCAGGCCGTCGTACCGGCCGCCGCCGCCAACGGCGTTCTGGGCGGTGNCGAGGGCATCGGCGGCGAACTCGAACGTGGTTCGGGTGTAGTAGTCGAGGCCGCGCACAAGGCGCGGTGACAGCTCATACGGAATGCCCAGCTGATCGAGACCGGCTCGGACCGTCTCGAAGTGTTCACGGGTCTCGTCGGTGAGGAAATCGACCATCAGCGGCGCAGCCGAAATGATCGCTGCATCTTCGTCGCGCTTGGAGTCGAGCACGCGCAGCGGGTTGCGTTCGAGCGTGACTTGGCTCTGCGGCGACAGTGACGCTGCGTTGTCGGAGAGGTAGGTCCGCAGCGCATCCATATACGCCGGACGGCAGGTCGGGTCGCCGAGGCTGTTCAACAGCAAGGTGATCTCGCGAAGGCCCAGCGACGCATAGAAGTGCCAGCCGAGCGCGATCGCATCGACGTCGGCTTGGGGGTCATCGGTGCCGAGGGTCTCGATGCCGACCTGGGCGAACTGGCGGTAGCGGCCGGCCTGGGGCTGCTCGTAGCGGAACTGGGGCCCCTCGTACCAGACCTTCCACGGCGGGGTAGGCCGGTGCTCGGCAAAGGCGCGGCACACCGATGCGGTGAGTTCTGGCCGGAGGGCAAGGTGCTGCGGCGGATCACCCTTGTCGAAGAAATCGAACATCTCCTTGGTGACGACATCGGTCGACTCACCCAGCCGCTTGAAGACGCCGAGGTCCTCGAAGATCGGCGACATGATCTCACCGAAGCCNGCGAGNTCGGCCTGCTGNGCGAACGCGTCGATCAGCGCCCGGCGACGACCCGACTCGGGCGGCAAGATGTCACGCGTGCCCTTGGGGGCTCTGAAGGACGGCTCGGCCACGANGGGNCAGGCTACCGGTCACCCCTCCCCTCCCTGCGGGTATTCCTGTCCGCGATGCATTCCCAGGTCCCGGTACCCGGAATCTGATGGCGATGTCAGGAGCGGGCGGCGCCGGGCATGATCCGGTAGGCCTCATAGACCGACTCGATGCCGTAGACCGAGGACAGCACGGAATCGAGCTGGCTGACATCGGCGAGTTCGAACTCGAACTGCATCTTGGCCACGGCGTCGTCGCCGGTCTCCGTGCTCACACCGGTGACATTGAGGCCGTGATCGGTGAGCACCCTGGCGACGTCGACCAGAAGCGCGGCCCGATCAAGCGCCAGGATCTCGATCGTGGTCGGGAACCGGCCAACGTGCTCGGCGTCCCACTCGACGTCAATGAGGCGGTCGGGCTGTCCTTCGGACAATTCCGTGGCATTGAGACAGTCGCTGCGGTGCACCGACACGCCTCGGCCCCGGGTGACGAAGCCGATGATCTCGTCGGGCGGCACCGGCGAGCAGCACCGAGAGAGACGGATCATGATGTCGTCGAGGCCTTCGACGTGAACACCGGCCGACTGGTTGGCCCGGCGGCGGCCGCCCGAACGACGGTTCACGGTCGACGGCAGTCGCTGGGCCTCGACGACGGTCTCGGTCTCCTCTTCGCCGCGCAGCTCGCGACCGAGTCGCTCGGCGACTGTCTGGGCGGTGACATGGCCTTCGCCGATGGCGGCGAACAACAGGTCCTCGTCGGTGTAGTTCATCGCCTCGAGAACCGACGCAAAGACCGGCTCTTTGAGGATGCGGCGAGCAGCGAGCCCCTCGCGGCGAAGCGCCTGGATGAGATCTTCTCGACCTTCCTCGATCGCGTCCTCGCGACGCTCCCGGATGTACCACTGCTTGATCTTGTTGGCCGCCCGTCGGCTGGCGACGAACTTCAGCCAGTCGCGGCTCGGACCAGCACCCTCGACGTTGGAGGTGAAGACCTCGACCGAATCACCCGACTCGAGTCGGGTGTCGAGCGATACGAGACGGCCGTTGACCTTGGCGCCAACGCAGCGATGCCCGACGTCGGTGTGAATCGTGTAGGCGAAGTCGATCGGCGTCGCTCCGACCGGCAACTCGATGACCTTGCCCTTCGGCGTGAAGACGAAGACCTCGTCCTGATCGAGATCGAACTTCAGGTTCGACATGAACTCCGACGGGTCGGATGTCTCCTGCTGCCACTCGACGATGCGGTTCAACCACGCGAGGTCGCCACCCGGCGAATCCTCCTTGTAGTCCCAGTGGGCCGCCACGCCATNCTCGGCGCGGGCGTGCATCTCCCTGGTGCGCAACTGCACTTCGAGCGACTTGCCCTGAGGCCCCACCACGGTCGTGTGCAACGACTGGTAGAGGTTGAACTTCGGCATCGCGATGTAGTCCTTGAACCGGCCCTGCACTGGACGCCAGGTGGCGTGGATCGAACCGAGTGCGCCGTAGCAATCGCGCACGGAGTCACAGATCACTCGGATGGCGACAAGGTCGAAGATCTCGTCGAACGGACGGCCCTTCACGACCATCTTCTCGTAGATCGACCAGAGGTGCTTCGGACGGCCCTCGACCTCGGCACGGATGCCGAGTTCGGCGAGCCGAGCCTGCACGTCGCCGACGACCTGAGCGAGGTAGAGATCACGCTCCGGGGCGCGGAGCTGAACCATCTGGTCGATCTCGGCGTAGCGGCGGGTGTGGAGCGCAGCGAAGGAGAGATCCTCCAGCTGCATCTTCATCTCCTGCATGCCGAGCCGGTGCGCAAGCGGGGCGTAGACCTCGAGGGTCTCGCGAGCGGTGCGCTCCTGTTTGAATGCCGGCATGCCAGCGATGGTCTGCAGATTGTGCAGACGATCGGCGAGCTTGATGATCAGCACCCGAATGTCCTGAGCGATCGCCACGATCATCTTGCGCATCGTGGCGGCCTGCTGCTCTTCCTTGGAGTCGTAATGGACCCGATCGAGCTTGGTGACCCCATCGACGATGCCAGCGAGCTCTGCGGAGAACTCCCGCTCAAGTTCCTCGAGACCGACCACCGTGTCCTCGACGGCGTCGTGAAGCAGAGCGGCGGCGATGGAGATGTCGTCGAGGCCCTGACGGGCAACGACGGTGGCCACCGCCACCGGATGGCGGATGTACGGCTCGCCCGACTTGCGGTTCTGGCCGCGGTGCGCCTCCTCGGCCACCGCGAACGCCGCCTCGATCATGGTCGTTTCGGCCTTCGGGTGGTGCTTGGCGTACTCGGCGAGCAGCGGCGCGATCTCGGCGGAGGGCGGCCGGTTGGCGGCACGACGCCACGGCAGGACTCGGGTGACGGTCGACATCAGCCACCCACCTCGATCACCGTCTCGATACGAGCATCGCCGAGCTTGGCTCGCCCGTCGAGGAACGACAGTTCGAGCAGGAACGAGTGACCGGCGAGGGTCGCGCCGAGTCGTTGGAGAAGCAGGGCCGCCGCGGCTGCCGTGCCGCCGGTGGCGAGCACATCGTCGAGCACAAGGACATGCTCGCCGGGCGAGACGGCGTCGGCGTGGATCTCGATCGTGTCGGTGCCGTATTCGAGGTCGTACTGCTGGGCCATCGTGGCGCCGGGAAGCTTGCCCGCCTTGCGGATCGGGACGAAGCCGACACCGAGCGAGTGGGCCACGGCGGCACCAAGGATGAACCCTCGAGCTTCGATGCCGACGACAGTGTCGATTCCGGCGTCATGCCACGGATCGGCGAGCGCCTCGATGGTCGACGCAAGCCCCTGCGGATGGGCGAGCAGGGGCGTGATGTCCTTGAAGACGATCCCGGGCTGGGGAACGTCGGGGATGTCGCGGACTAGGCCGGCGAGTTCGGCGACGGACAGTCGTCCCATTACCCGATCGTAGCGGGTTCAGGACTTCTTCTTTTTCCGCGGCTTCGGCGGCTGACCGGGTCGAGCGGACGACTGTGTGCGTTTCGCCGCCGCTCCTCGCTGCGCGGCCTGGCCCCGGGAAGGACGCTGACTGCTCGAGGTGCGACTCCCGCTGCTGCTCGGCCGCTCGCGGGTCGTCGGGATACCGGCGAGGGCGACATCGTCCTCGCTCACCCGTCGGGTGCCGGTCTCGCCTTCGCGTGCGCGGATCTTGTCGGCGACTGCCCGGTTTTCGGCTTCGCGCTCTTTCATGTACGCCACGACGGACGCAGCGACGAAGATCGACGAGTAGGTGCCGACAAGGATGCCGATCAGCAAGGCGATGGCGAACTCCTGCAGCGTCAGCGCCCCGAGGAAGACCGAGCCGATCAGCAGCATCGACAACACCGGGAGCACCGACGTGATCGAAGTGTTGATCGAACGCATCAACACCTGGTTGAGCGACTGGTTCATCATCTCGCTGTAGGTGTAGCGACCGGTGACGGTGAGCCGACCACCGACATCACGGACCTTGTCGTAGACCACGATCGTGTCGTACAGCGAGTAGCCCATGATCGTCAGGAAGGCGATGACGGTCGCGGGTGTGACCTCGAACTGGAAGATCGCATAGACACCGACCGAGATGAGGATGTCGTGGGCCACGGCCACGAGTGCGCCCACGGCCATCTTCCATTCGAGCCTCACGGCGATGTAGCCCGCCACGATGACGAAGAACCAGAAAAGCGCATTGCGGGCCTTGCTCGTGATCTGATCGCCCCACGACGGACCAACTGTGGTCACGCTGACATCGGTGACGTCGACCGACGCAAGCTCGGCGAGGGCGGCCGTCACTGCGGCAACCTCCTCCTGCGTATCGAGGTCGGCCCGGACCCGGATCGCGTCGGAACCGAGGGTCTGGATCTTGCCACTTTCGGCGCCGGTGCCGCCGAGGGCATCGCGAGTGTCAGCGACAGACACGCCAGGAGCGGTCACTTCCCACGCCGTGCCGCCCTCGAACTCGATCCCGAGGTTGAGGCCACGGAACACGAGCGCGCCGACACTGACGAGAACGAGTACAGCCGAGCCGACGAGGGCCTTGCGCCACATCGCCGGGAAGTCGAAGTGATGCTCGTTGCGAAAGAGCATGCGGAGCGTCTTCACGAGGCACCTCCGGTCGTCGCCGGCTCCGGGGTGGCGTCACGCGCCTTCGGGATGCCGTACGTGCTGGGTTTCCGGGCGAGATCGATCTCGAGGTTGGCGAGGATACGGATCGCCGGGCCCATGAAGAAGTAGGTGGCGACGAGATCGAGCACCGTCGCCAGCCCGAGGAAGAGGGCGAAGCCGCGAACCTGGCCGACGGTGAGGGTGTAGAGCACGACAGCAGCGATCAGGCTCGCCACATTGGCCTTCACGATCGTCGAGTAGGCGATCGGGAACGACCGCTCGACGGCCGACCGAACCGTGCGACCACCCTTCACATCCTCCTTCAGATGCTCGAAGTACACGACGTTGGAGTCGACCGACACACCGATCGACACGATCAGGCCCGTGACCCCGGCGAGCGTGAGCGCAAGTCCTTGCGAGGCGCCGAGCCAGGCGACAATGGTCCACAGCAATGCCCCGGAGATCAGCAACGACACGATCGCCACGACACCGAGGTAGCGGTAATAGGCGATCAGATAGATCGAGACGAGCAGCACGCCGATGAGACCGGCGAGCACGCCGGCATCGAGGGCATCCTCACCGAGGGTGGAACTGACGATGCGGCTCTCCTGCGGGGTGAGTTCGAGCGGCAGGGCACCGAAGTTGAGTGCCAGGGCGAGGTCCTTGGCCTCCTCCTCGGTGAACGAGCCGGAGATCGTGATCTGGTCGCGCTCGAAGTAGGCAGCGTTGACGCTCGGGGCCGACTCGACGAACCCGTCGATCTCGATGGCAACCCGTCCGGCCGGACACGAAGCCTGGAAGGTATTGCAGGCGGCGGCGATCACGTTGAAGTCATCGATGCCGGGCGAACCAGACGTGAAGATCGGCGCAACCGACCAGCCCTGCTGCACATTGAAGCGGGCGGCCGCGCTCTCCAGCGCCTCACCGGTCAGGCGCTGACCGGGCACCTCGGGCTCGAGCACGGTCGGCACCGGACCCATCCGGATTCGACCCTGGAAGGTCGGGTTGTTGCGCTCCTGCAGGACCGAAGGCTCCGAGGTGGCAGCATCGGGAGTGAGGGCCCACCGATCAACGATGGCCTGCGCCTCGACCAGCGCAGCACCGTCGAGATCGCCGGCGGCGATCGCAGCGGTGGCGGCGTTGAACGCGGCCTCGTCGTCGAAGGTGGCCTGCCCGAGGACCGGTCGGAAACGGAGCTCGGCGGTCTGACCGACAAGGTCGATCGCACGCTGCTGATCCTCCACGCCGGGGATCTGGACGAGGATCGTCTCGCCCTGGCGGGTCACCTCAGGCTCACGGACGCCGAGACCGTCGACACGATTTCGGATGATGTCGACCGCCTGGTCAAGGGTCTCCTCGGTGATCTCCTGGCCGTCGGGAAGCGGCTCGGGTTCGAGCACGACGGATGCCCCGCCCTGCAGGTCGAGGCCGAGCAGCGGCTCGTTACCCGACGCGAAGGTGTAGACGAGACCCGCAACCGAGATCGCAATGATCCCGACGACGTAGGTGACCTGACGGCGCACGTCGCTCAGGCGTCGGCGTCGCCTGCGGCGAGATCGTCGGCGCCCTCGTCGTCATTTTCGTCGTCGTCNTCGTCGGTGACGATCTCGGCGACCGCACCCTTGGAGATCTTCAATTCGANCTCCGGGGCGACCTCGAGCCAGATGACCTTGTCCTCGACCTCGGCGATGGCGCCGTGAATGCCAGAGTTCGTGACGACGATCATGCCGGCCTCGAGCGACCGGATACGAGCCTGCTGTTCCTTCATCTGGCGCTGCTGCGGCCGGATGAGGATGAAGTACATGACCCCGAGCAAGAGTGCGAGAAAAACCAGACTGCCCATGAGATTCCTGACGATCGTGAACGGACCCGGAGGAGGCTAGCGGGCGCCCCACACGTCATGGACGCCGAGGCGGAAGTCCTCGAAGGTTCCCGACCGGATCGCATCAGCCATCTGATCCATGAAACGCAGGAGCCAGGCGACGTTGTGAAGCGTGATGATCCGTGCCGCCGTCGGCTCCTTGGTGAGCAGAAGGTGACGCAGATAGCCCTTCGACCACCGGGNGGCAGGGCTTTCAGGCCACGCCGGGTCGAGCGGTTCGGTCGACGTGGCGAACTCAGCACGGGTCAGGTTGTAGCGGCCGCCGTCGGTCAGAATCGTGCCGTGACGGGCCAGCCGGGTCGGCAACACACAGTCAAACATGTCGACACCCCGGGCGACCGACTCGACGATGCCGATGGGGTCGCCCAGACCCATGAAATATCGGGGCTGATCGAGCGGGAGGAGATCCATGCACGCATCGAGGCCGAAGAGCATCTCGCTGCGATCCTCCCCCACACTCAGGCCGCCAACGGCGTAGCCGTCGAAGCCGATCTCGGTCACCTGGCGAGNGGACTGTTCGCGCAGCGCTTCGTCAGTACCGCCTTGCACGATGCCGAACTGGCACTGGCGGCGTGCTGCGTCGGGATGGTCGAGGAAGGCGGCCCGACCTCGTTCCGCCCACCGGCCGGTGCGTTCGACCGCACTGCGCACAACGCTGAGGTCGGCGATCGACGATGGGCAGACGTCGAGCACCATCTGGATGTCGGCACCGATCTTGGCCTGGACATCGACGGCGCCTTCCGGGGTGAGGAGGTGGGTCGAGCCGTCGTAGGTCGATTTGAACGTGGCGCCGTCGTCGGACAGTTCGGGNCCGAGGGAGAAGATCTGGTAGCCGCCCGAGTCGGTGAGGACGTGACCGTCCCAGTCGGCCATGCCGTGGATGCCACCGAGCGTTTCGACGACATCAGCCCCGGGTCGCATCATGAGGTGGTACGTGTTGGCCAGGATGACCTGGGCGCCGAGTGCTTCGACGTCGCTCGCATCGAGATGCACGATCGCCCCGCGAGTGCCAACCGGCATGAAACGCGGGGTCGTGAACTCGCCACGGGCCGTGGTCACCACGCCGCAGCGGGCCTGCCCATCCCGGGCCGTCTCGACGAAGCTCGCACGCATCGACCCGATGCTACGGGACCCTGACCAGGCTCAGCGCTCCAGCAGCATGGCGTCGCCGAAACTGAGAAAGCGATAGTCCTCGGCGACCGCCGTCTCGTAGAGCGTTCGCCAGCGAGGGCCGACAAAGCCGTCGACGAGGCACAGCAGTGTCGACTGAGGCAGGTGAAAGTTCGTGAGCAACACGTCGACCGCCTTCCATGCGTACGGGCGTCGAATAAAGAGGCTGCTTCGGCCCGACTGCTCACCGGTGGCCTTCCACGACTCGAGCGAGCGCACGACGGTGGTGCCGATCGCGACGACTCGCTTGGCTGCCTCGACCGCGGCAACCGTCTCATCGGGCACCCGATACCACTCGCTGTGCATCACATGGTCGTCAAGGCGGTCGACCATCACCGGACGGAACGTGTCGAGGCCGACGGCGAGTTCCACGGTCGCCACGGTGATGCCGTTCGCCCGCAGCGCCTCGAGGACGGTCGGGGTGAAGTGCAGGCCAGCAGTGGGCGCAGCGGCCGAGAGCGGCCGGTCGGCGTAGACGGTCTGGTACCGGGATGGGTCGTCGATCTGGTTTTCGATGTACGGCGGAAGCGGCGGAAGCCCGACCTTCGCCAGCCGATCGTGGAGGTCGGCATCGCCCGGGTCGAGACGCACAACCCGACGGCCGTCGCCGAGATCCTCACCCATCTCGACCGCCAGCCCCTCGGCAGTGACAACGTCGCCGGGCTTCAGCTTCTTGCTCGGCTTCGCGAGCGCCTCCCACGAACCATCGTCGCGCTCCTCAAGAAGCAGGATCTCGGCGGCGCCACCGGTGGAACGACGAACCGGAATCCGAGCAGGCAGGACTTTGGTGTCGTTGACGACGACAAGATCGCCGGGATGCAACAGGTCGGGCAGGTCGCGCACATGGCGATGCTCGACACGATCGCCCCGGTCGACAAGCAGCCGGGCGGCGTCACGAGGCTCGATCGGTTCCTGGGCGATACGTTCCGCCGGGAGGTCGTAGTCGATATCGGCGAGCGTCTCCGGGCGGTCCGTCACCCGATCGAGGGTACGAGTTTTCGCTCACGACCCGTTCGCGAGATGTTCGCCTAGTCGTCGGAATCGAACAGGTCGGTCTGGGATTCGGGGCCGGCCGACGTGGCCGGAGGCGGCGCCATACCTAGGTGGGCATAGGCGGCCGGCGTGGCGACGCGGCCTCGCGGGGTGCGCATCAAGAGGCCCTGCTGAATGAGGTACGGCTCATAGACGTCCTCGACGGTCTCGGTGGGCTCACTCACCGAGATGGCAAGGGTCGAGAGACCGACCGGACCGCCTCCGAAACGCCGACACACGGAATCGAGCACCGCTCGGCTGGCCTTGTCGAGACCGAGCTCGTCGACACCGAAGAACGACAGGCCGTCCTTGGCGACCTCGGCCGAGATGTGGCCGTCGCGTTCGACCTCGGCGTAGTCGCGCACCTGACGCAACAACCGGTTGGCGATACGCGGGGTGCCGCGCGAACGGCGGGCGATCTCGAAGGCGCCGCCTTCGTCGATGTCGACCTCGAGGATGCCGGCCGCTCGCATCGCGATCGACTGGAGATCGTCGACCTCGTAATAGTCGAGCCGGGCCACGAGACCGAAGCGATCGCGCAGCGGGCCAGTGATCAGACCGGTACGGGTGGTGGCGCCGACGAGGGTGAAACGGGCGAGATCGAGCGGGATCGAGCGAGCGGCCGGGCCCTTGCCAAGCACGACATCGATGCGGAAGTCCTCCATCGCCGGATACAGAACCTCTTCGACAGGGCGTGGAAGGCGATGAATCTCGTCGATGAACAGCACATCGCCGTCCTCGAGCTTCGAGAGAATCGACGCCAGATCACCTGCTCGTTCGAGGGCCGGACCCGACGTCACCTGGAGGTTGGTACCCATCTCGGCGGCGATGATGTTGGCGAGCGTGGTTTTGCCGAGGCCGGGTGGACCGGCGAAGAGTAGGTGGTCGGCGGCTTCGCGACGACGAGCCGCAGCGCCGAGCATGACCCCAAGATGCCCTTTCAGTTCGGACTGGCCGACGAACTCCGACAGCGTCTTGGGCCGCAGCCCGGGTTCGTCGAGCAGCAGGCCGGCATCCTCGGGCTGATCGTCCGGTGAGAGGAGTTCTTCGCGGGCCATGCGGAGTTCCTAGCAGTCAGGGGCAACAGGCACGGGATCAAACACCCGAAGCGAGCCGACGAAGTGCATCCTTGAGCAATCCGCCCACATCGCCCTCGGTGGGCAGGTCGACCAGAACGGCATGGATCTCGTCGGCGCCGTAGCCGAGACCTTCGAGTGCGGTGCGAACATCAGCTCGGGAATCGCCGCTGGCTGACGCCTGGCCGCTGTCCCCGGAGGGCACGGCGATCTCGCCTTCTGGCAGGTCGAGTTTGGACTTCAGCTCCATCACAAGCCGAGCTGCCGTCTTCTTCCCGACGCCGGGAACGAGGCAGAGCGCAGTGACATCGTCCTCGGCGACGGCGCGACGCAAAGCGTCGGGGCCGTGCACCGAGAGGATCGCCANNCCGAGGGCGGGGCCGACNCCATGGGCCGAGATCAACGACTCGAACACCCGTCGTTCGGCGATGGTGGCGAAGCCATAGAGCGTCTCGGAATCTTCTCGAACGGCGTGGTGCGTGTGCACGAAGACCTCGCCGTCGACTTCGCCGATCGTGACCGAGGTGGACGGCGTGACCTGCACCCGGTGACCAACACCACCGACCTCGATGAGGAGTTCGCCGTCGGGCCCACGGTCGAGCAGGCGACCACGCAACGAACCGATCATGACGCACTCGCTTTCTGGGCGGCGGTGACGGCCGCACGGGCACGGCGGCCGGGAACCCGGGCAAGGTGGCACAGCGCCACGGCGGTGGCATCAGCAGAATCGACCGGGGACAAGGCGTTGGGCAGGCCGAGGAGCGTCCGGACCATCTCGCCGATCTCGTGCTTGCCGGCCGATCCGGAGCCGGCGACCGCTTGCTTGATCTCGTTGGGCGAGTACTCGACGACATCGCAGCCCGCAGCGACGGCCTCGGCCATTGCGAGCCCGCTCGCCATCCCGACGCCCATCGCGGTCGAGACGTTGTGCTGGAACAGCACCCGTTCGATCGCCACCACGTCGGGGCGCAGTTCTGCGATCAGCGCCCGCAATTCCAACTGGACCTCGGCAAGCCGGTGCGGAAGATCGAGCGCCGGGTCGGTGCGGATGACGCCGGCGGCGATAGCACGAGGCGTACGGCCGTGCTCGACACAGCCGTACCCACAACGGGAGAGCCCCGGGTCGATCCCCAACACGAACATGTGTACGACCCTAGCGGGTCATCGAGAACGGGTGGTGCCAGCTGAGACGGCGGGCGTGACTGTCGACCTCGCCCGCGCGTCGTTCAGGCCGACGCTTCGTCCATTAGTTCGTCGCTGACGTCCATGTTGCCGTGCACGTCCTGCACGTCGTCGAGATCGTCGAGCAGATCCATGAGCTTCATCAGCCCTTTGACCTGGGCGACGTCGGTGACCTCAACGGTGGAGGTCGGGAGCATGGCGAGATCGGCCGACTCAACCGCAATACCGGCCTCGTCGAGCGCCTCACGAACCTGAGGGAGGTCCGATGGCGGGGTCGTGACCCGCCACATCTCTCCCTCGTCGACGATGTCTTCGGCGCCCGCATCGAGGGCGGCGAGCATGACCTCGTCCTCCTCGACCGACGACGGCACGAGGATGACGCCCTTGCGTTCGAACTGCCACGACACGGCGCCGGGCTCGGCCAGCGAGCCACCGTTCTTCGACAGGGTCGAGCGGACGTCGCCGGATGTGCGGTTGCGGTTGTCGGTGAGGCACTCGATCAACAGCGCAATCCCACCCGGCGCATAGCCCTCGTAGGTGACCGTCTCATAGTTGACGCCTTCGAGCTCGCCCGTACCGCGCTTGACGGCACGCTCGATCGTGTCGAGCGGCACCGAGTTGTCGCGGGCCTTCTGAAACATGGTGCGCAGTGTCGGGTTGGCGTCGGGATCGCCGCCGCCCTGACGGGCCGCAACCTCGACCTGCTTGATCAGCTTGGCGAAGAGCTTGCCGCGCTTCGCGTCGGCCGCACCCTTCTTGTGCTTGATCGTCGCCCACTTGGAATGACCGCTCACGGCGTGACCTCCACTGTCTCGTCGCTGGCCTCCGCCAGACCCTCGGGGAGGAGCCCGGCGTCGATCAACCAACGCCGGTGCAGTCGGGAGTCGCCCGACAGCTCCGGATGAAACGATGCCACCGTAACGGGACCGTGCGAGCAGAGCACGGGTTGCCCGTCGACCGCGGCGAGCACGCTGACACCGTCACCGACCGAGTCGACGACTGGCGCGCGAATGAAGACCCCGTGGAACGGCTCATCGAGCCCCGTGACATCGAGCTCAGCCTCGAAGGAATCGATCTGGCGCCCGTACCCGTTGCGGCGAGACACGATCGGGATGGCCGACAGACAGTGCTGGTCGGCACGGCCGTCCTTGATCCGTTCCGAGCACAGAATCATGCCGGCACAGGTACCAAAGACCGGCATGCCGTCGGCCACCCGCTGACGAAGCGGATCGAGCATGTCGCCCTTCACGAGCAGCATCGACATCGTGGTCGACTCACCGCCCGGAATGACGAGCGCGTCGATCGATGCCAACTGTTCGTTGGTCTTGACCTCGCACGCTTCGACACCGAGATCCCGAAGGATCGAGAGGTGCGCAGCGAAGGCGCCCTGGAGCGCCAGGACACCGACCGTGACCGAGCTGGTCACCAACCCCGCTCGGCGAGTTTGGTTTCGAGCGTCGCCATCTCGAGACCCTTCATGGCGTCACCGAGACCAGTCGACACCTTCGCCAGGATCTGGGGATCCTGGTAGTGGGTGGCGGCCTCGACGATGGCGTTGGCCATCTTGACCGGCTCGTCGGACTTGAAGATGCCAGAGCCGACGAACACGGCCTGCGCGCCCAGCTGCATCACGAGAGAAGCATCGGCCGGGGTGGCGATGCCGCCGGCGCAGAACACCGGAACGGGGAGCTCGCCGGTCTCGGCGATCTCCTGGATCAACGGCAGCGGCGCACGCAGTTGCNTCGCCCACTCGAACAGCTCGGCAGAATCGGCCTGGGTGATCTTGCGAATGTCGCCATTGATCGAACGGATGTGGCGCACGGCCTCGACCACGTTGCCGGTGCCGGCCTCGCCCTTCGATCGGATCATGCAGGCACCTTCGCTGATGCGACGCAGTGCCTCGCCGAGGTTGGTCGCGCCGCACACGAACGGCACGTCGAACGCGAACTTGTCGATGTGGTGGGCTTCGTCGGCCGGGGTGAGGACCTCGGACTCGTCGATGTAGTCAACGCCGAGCGACTGGAGGATCTGGGCCTCGGCGAAGTGGCCGATGCGGGCCTTGGCCATCACCGGGATGGAGCAGACCTCCTGGATGCCCTGAATCATCTCCGGATCGGACATGCGGCTGACGCCACCTTCCTTGCGGATGTCGGAGGGCACACGTTCGAGCGCCATGACAGCAACAGCGCCGGAATCTTCGGCGATACGAGCCTGTTCAGGGTTGACGACGTCCATGATGACGCCGCCCTTGAGCATCTCGGCGAGCCCACGCTTGACGAGGGGGCTACCGGTCGATCGCGCCTGGCTGGAAAGGGACTGGTCGGTCATGGGTCGATTCTACTCATCACTCCCCGGGACGAGACCTTGGGATGCCCGGTCGATGGAGAACTCGTCTGTGCCCTGTGGCACAAGCGCGGCCCATGTCGTGCCGGACTTCAGGACGATCTCCTCACCACTGGCCCNTGCCGAAGAGCCAATGCGNCATTCGNNGCAACACCCCACAGTCGCTCCAGATGGCAGTGAGTGGGCCGGAGTCGACGGCTGCCACACAAACGCGACTGTGTTCAGAGTTCTCGAAGGGCGTCGACCCGCTCGCGCATCTCGGGCTGGACCGAGTCGATGCCACTCCCGATCATCCAGAGGTGATCGGTCCTCGCGTTGTGACTGATCCGCGCCGACTCGATGACCTTCTCGAATGCGGACGCGAGCGCCGGCGGGTAGCGGGTAACGCCGACGGCATCGAAGTCGGCTCGCACGAGCCGGCGATCATTGAGCAACCGCTTGCGCAATCCGGCGGCGACCGGGCCGAGGGCCGGCGACGTAAGCGTCGTGGCCGCCGAAACGCCGTTGCCGAACAGTGTCATCTGGCGGGCGATGACCGCTTCGATCTCCAGCCGCTCGAGCTTCGTAAGCACACCACGGGTGACGATGAGGTGGGTGTCGTCCGGCTTGCCGACGACAGCGGCGTCGATCGCCGAACTCTCGACGACGTAGAGGATCGGCTCCGCGATGCCGTGGCTGGCGCAGATCGACTCGACAAGGCTCTCCAACCGCGGCTCGCTTCCCTCGTCGAGCGGGAAGGCCCCGAGCGCACGAAGCGCAGGGCCGACGGCGCCGTTGAGCACCCAAAAGAAGAGCGCAGCGCCGATGACAACACCGAGGACGAACCCCGCGACGGGGTGAACGACCACGGCCAGGACAATCGCCACGAACAGGCCGAGCGGTAACGCAGGAATCGCTGCGAGCGCGCGGGACGACACGGTGGGCACGGACAGGGCTCCGGTCGGCCTAGAACTCGACCTGAACGTTGCCGCGGCTCTCGTCGTCGGCCTCGAAGTACTCACGCTCGGTGAAGCGGAGCGGACCAGCGAGGATGACGGCAGGGAAGGTCTCGATCGCTGTGTTGTACTTCAGCACCTGGTCGTTGTAGTGCTGCCGGGCATAGGCGATCCGTCCCTCGGTGCCGGTCAACTCTTCCTGCAGCTCGAGGAAATTCTGGTTGGCCTTGAGATCCGGGTAGGCCTCGCTGACTGCGAAGAGCTGGCGCAGCGCACCGGTGAGCATGTTCTCGGCACCGGCGGATTGCTGCGGACCCGTCGCCGTGGTGGCGGCGTTCCGGGCGGCGATCACCGACTCGAGGGTCTCTTTTTCGTGAGAGGCGTACCCCTTGACGGTCTCGACGAGGTTCGGGATGAGATCCCAGCGGCGCTTGAGCTGGACATCGATCTGGGCCCACGCATTCTCGATGCGGTTCCGCAGCTTCACCAGGTTGTTGTAGAGGCTGATCACATAGAAGACCAGCACGACGACGATGCCCAGAACGATCAAGGTGATGACCATGGATTCCTCTCGAGCGCAGCACCCGCCGCGCAGACCTTCAATGTATCGCTGATCGGCGCGCGCCTGGCCGCACCTGGCGTGAGTCAGCGAGGAGCACCGGCGGCAAGGCGCTCGTACCGGCCGAGATAGAGCTGGGCGAGGCGGGCCATTGAGAACTCCTCGGCCCGCTTCAGGCCCGATTCGACAAGCCGCTCGCGATCGTCTGCCCGGGAAAGAACGGCGGTGAGGGCATGGGCCAACTCGCGGGCATCGTCCGGCGGTACCAGCAAGGCGTCGCGACCCTGACGGGCGACGTTGGCGTAGCCCGGGATGTCGCCGGCGACCACGGCGGTGCCGGCGGCCATCGCCTCGAGTAACACGATGCCGAACGACTCACCACCGAGTGAGGGCGCACAGAACACATCGGCGCCGCGGAGACGGGCGATCTTTTCGGACTCGGAGATGGTGCCGAGCCACTCGATGCGGCGGTCGCCGGCATGCTCGGCCATGAGTTCGGTGGTCTCCTGCCCCTCCCCTGCCACCCACAGACGGGTGTCGGTAGGAAGCTGCGACATCGCATCGAGCAGAACCCTCAGGCCTTTGCGAGGCTCGTGACGGCCGAGGAAGAAGATCGTCGGGCCGGTCGTCGGGTGGGGTGTACCGGACGCGAACCGGGCGAGTTCGACCCCGTTGAACGTGAGGTCGTACTGCCCGCCCAGGGCCTCCTGGGCCATCTTCTTGGCGTCCTCACTCACGGCACAGCGATCATCGAGTCGGCCGGCCAGAAAGCGAGTCGCCCGCGGCATCATGTCGTAGGCCAAGCTGCCGCCGGCCGCGTGGAAGGTGCCGATCAGCGGAGCCGGACGAGTGAGCAGGGCCGTGTGGTTCGGCCCGGGCGACAATGGTTCGTGGAGATGGATGACATCGAAGTCTTCATCGCGCATGGCCCGAATCACCCGCAACTGGGCGGAGGGGTCGGGCGCCACCGGGGCAATCGAGCCGTTGGCGGCGGTCGGCAGGCTGTTGCCGAGCGGGGTGACGCCCGCGTCAGGGGGCGGGCCATCGCACGGGGCGAGCACTCGGACTCGCTCCCCCTGCTTGCGCAATGCCCGGGCCAGGCCGAGGACCTGCATCTGCACGCCGCCGGGGAGCGTCAGGCTGTAGGGGCAGATGATCCCGATCCGCATGGTTCTGAGTCTGGCAGACCGAGGTCCGCTCAGAGGTCCCGGAGGTGTTCGGGGACCTCACGACCGAGCACCTCATAGTCGCTCGGCCAATTGGGATTGAGCAGATGCCACTGCTCGGGCGTCTCCCGGATCATGAGCTCGAACTCGTCGGCGATCATCTGGGTGACGCGCTGAATGTCGTCGCGTAGCCGCACACCCTTCGTGCGCTCGATCTTCAGCGGAGGGCGACACCACCCGTGACGAGCGTGGTCGCGCCACGGCACCGCCGCCGGCATCAAGGGCACCCCGGTGCGGAGCGCGATCATGGCCGGACCACCGGGAAGGGTCGTCTTCTCGCCAAAGAACTCGACAGGTACACCAGTGCCCTGCAGGTCGCGGTCGCACAGCAGGCAAACAAGATGGCCTCGGCCGAGGGCATCGATGATCTGCTTACCCGCATCGGGGCCAAGCGGATGGATCTCCATGCCGAGCGACTCGCGCAATCCAACGAACCACTCGAAGAGTTCGGGCGGCTGCAACGGCTCAACGATCGCCGTCACCTTCACCTTGATGACGCGGGCAAGCCAGAACGCCGCCCATTCCCACGTTCCGAGGTGGGGCAGGGCGAGGATTGCGCCGGACTTGCCCGGGCCGCAGTTGGCCTCGATGGACGCGACCCCGTCGTAGGAGAAGCCGCGGTCGAGTTCGTCGACGCTGACGTCGGGCAGGCGAAACGACTCGACGTAGTAACGGCCGTACCACTCAAACGTCTCGGCGATCTTCCGTTTCTTCTCGATGTTGCTGAGCGGGCGGCCATAGACGCGTTCGAGGTTGCGGCCGACGATCGTGCCGGCGTCACCGGCCATCAAGCCCGCAGCGAACCCACCGGCGCGAGCGACACTCGTGGCAACGCCGTCCGGGACGGTGCGGGCCAGAAAGGAACCGGCCTTGTAGGCCGCAACGCCGGCCATGGTTCAGGTTGCGACGCTCAGCCGTTGCGGGCTTCGCGACGCTCGCGCATGCGCTGACGCCACAGCGGCTCGACCGAGGTTCGGGTACGCGGCCGGCGCCGGGCCCGGCGGGCTGGGGTGGGACGATCGTGCTCGGCGGTGGCCTGCTTCCAGACCTTCACGAACCGCTGGACGGCGGTGATGGCGGTGAGGACTAGCATCACCCAGAGGGTGGCGATCAGCAGCTCCGGGAACAGCAGTGCGAAGGCGAGCACGACGATGCGCTCGGCACGTTCCATGATGCCGCCCTTGGCATCCCAGCCGAGCGACTCGGCCTTAGCCCGCTGGTACGAGATGAACATGGCGAGACCCATGATCGCCACCGGCAACATCATGATGCGGCCCGGTTCGGTGCTCGCGAGGTACCACGCAACACCTCCGAAGAGCATCCCGTCGGTGAGTCGATCGCTCACCGAGTCGAAATAGGCCCCGCGCTTCGAGCCGGTACCTGCGGCGCGGGCCACCGCTCCGTCGAGGGCGTCGGGAATGGCGGTGAGCAGCAGGAACAAGAAACCGACGCGCAGATAACCCGCCCCGATCGTCACCGCAGCGACGCCGGACATCACGATGCCAATCACCGTGATCACGTCGGGCGTGATCCCGGTCTTGACGAGGCTGCGGCCGATGGGGGTCAGACCCCGGTCGACCTGCGTGCGCAAGTTGCCGTCGAACATGTGAACCCCTCCCGGGTTGCTCCGCTCAGGGTACCAGCCGGGTCCGGATCGGCCGTTGAGGGCAGGACAAGGGTCACATCGCAGCTACACGTCGTAGCCAGACCAGTCCTCGGGATTGTCCTCAACGAAGCGATCGATGATCTCGCCGTTCACGCCGTCGACGAGCACCAAGCCACGCTTCTCGGGAACCTTTTCGTTGCTGTAGAGCAGGATTCGCCAGGTCGGGCGGCTGCGCAGACCGCGCCACCCCAACTGCGCCGACGCATGCCCGGCCGGGAACCCGACCTCTTCAGCGGCAGCACCGAGCGCCTGCTCTTCGTCGAACGAGAGATCCCAGCCGCCCTGCCAGTGGTAGAGCCCGATGACAATCAACACGATGCCGGCGACACCGAACCCGCCGTTGACGAGCACGGCCTCATCACCGGCGGTCTGCCACAACACGATGCAGCCGATGCCGATCAGCGTGTAAAGCACCGCCGGGATCTTGCGACGGCTGTTGTTGGGGAAGAGGTAGGGCGCCGTGACCTGGGACGGGTCAAGGTCGGCCGGGAGTTCGTCCCGGATCTCGCCGAGATCGATGTCGTCGGGATCGGTGACACCGTCGTTGATTTCGTCGCTGGTCTCAGCCATGTCGCCATGTTCGGCCATGCCCCGAGGCTAGGCCCATGCGGGCTGCGGGCCACGTGTCAGGCGCTGGGCCATGCGGTGTGGAGACGTTCCCAGGTCGCCGCAAGGGACTCAGGCATCACGCGAGTGTTCGCGATCGCCGTCATGAAGTTGGTGTCGCCATCCCAGCGGGGCAGGACGTGCACGTGCAGGTGGTCGGGAATCCCGGCGCCCGCTCCCCTGCCGAGGTTCGCGCCGACGTTGATTCCCTGGGGCGAATAGGCCGCTTCGATCGCCTGTGTCGCGAGACGGACGCCGTGCCACAGCTCGACGTGTTCGGCCTCGTCGAGTTCGGTGAGCTGCTCGACCGCCCGCATGGGCAGCACCATGAGGTGCCCGGAGGTGTAGGGGAAGGCGTTGAGCATGGCGAAGACCCGCTCTCCTCGCCAAAGGATCAGCGTGTCGCGGTCGGGATACCCGGAGTGCAGGATCGCCTCGAACAGAGTCTGGTCGTCGGCGATGTCGAGCACCGGCCGCTCGTCGTCGACACCTTGGACGTCGCCCCCCTGGACGTAGGCACTGCGCCATCCCGCCCAAAGATGCTCCACGGCTCAGGCCTTGTTCTCGACGTCGTCGCCCAGACGGGCGATGAAGTCGTCGACGGTGACGTCTCGCTCGGGTGTGTCGTTGCCACGTTTGTTGACGCCGACCGTGTCGTTCGCGACATCGTCGTCGCCGACCACGAGGATGTACGGCAGCTTTTCGACCTTGCCGTTTCGGACTCGCTTGCCGAGCTGTTCGACCGCGCCGACGACATCGACCCGGAAGCCCGACGAACGCAGGCGAGCGGCGACATCGTGCGCGTGGTCGGCGTGGACCTCGGCCACCGGAAGGACCCGGACCTGGGTTGGTGCCAGCCATGCCGGGAAGGCGCCCGCGTAGTGCTCGATCAGCACGCCGAAGAAGCGCTCGACCGAACCCATCAGCGCCCGATGGATCATCACGGGTCGCTTGCGCTCGCCATCGCTGGCGACGTACTCGAGATCGAAACGTTCGGGCAGGTTGAAGTCGAGCTGGATGGTCGACAGCTGCCACGCCCGGCCGATGGCGTCCTTGACGTCGACGTCGATCTTCGGGCCATAGAACGCGCCGCCGCCCTCGTCGGTGATGTAGTCGAGCCCGCTGCGATCAAGCGCGGCTCGAAGACCTTCGGTGGCCTCGTCCCACAGTTCGTCCTCACCCACCGACTTCTCGGGCGGGCGAGTCGAGAGCTTCGCCTGGAAATCCTCGAAGCCGAACGCCCGCAACACCGAGAGCACGAAATCAAGCAACGACATCAGCTCGCTTTGGATGTCCTCGCGCGTGGTGAAGATATGGCTGTCGTCCTGGGTGAAGCCACGACTGCGCATCAAGCCGTGCACGGCACCCGACAACTCGTAGCGGTAGACGGCGCCAAGCTCGAACAGGCGCACCGGCAGCTCGCGATAGCTGCGCTGGTTCGCCTTGTAGATCATCACGTGGAACGGGCAGTTCATCGGCTTCGGGTAGTACGTCGCGCCATCCATCTCCATGGGCGGGTACATGCCGTCGGCGTAGAAGTCGAGGTGGCCTGAGGTCTCCCACAGCACCGACTTCGCGATATGCGGCGAGAACACGAACTCGTACCCACCGTTTTCGTGACGGTCGCGGCTGTAGTCCTCCATGATCTTGCGGATCAGCGCGCCCTTGGGGTGCCACACGGCGAGTCCGGGACCGAGTTCGTCGGGCCACGACACGAGGTCGAGCTCGGCGGCGAGACGACGGTGATCGCGTTTCTCGGCCTCGGCAAGCATCTGAAGGTGGGTCTTCAGCGCCTTCTTGTCGGCCCACGCCGTGCCGTAGATGCGCTGCAGCATCGGACGGGTGACGTCGCCTCGCCAGTACGCACCGGCGACCGACTGAAGCTTGAACGCGCCCAGGCGACCGGTCGACGGCACGTGCGGGCCGGTGCACATGTCGCGGAAGCCATCGCCGTTGCTGTAGTAGCTGATCGAGTCGCCACCGCCGATCTCGCCGGTGTCCTCGCCGCTGCCAGCACCGGACGTGACCCGCTCGATGATCTCGGCCTTGTACGGCTCGTCGGCGAAGAACGCCACCGCCTCGGCTGCCGGGAGTTCGTGGCGTTGGAACGCCTGGTCGGCCTTCACGATCTCCTGCATGCGGCCCTCGATCTGGGCGAGGTCATCGTCGGAGAGTGTCTTGCCCTCGGGCAGTTCCACGTCGTAGTAGAAGCCGAACTCGACCGGCGGGCCGATCGCGAGCTGTGTGCCGGGGTATAGGTCGAGGATCGCCTGGGCCATCACGTGAGCGGTCGAGTGCCGGATGGTGTGCAGGCCCCGCTCGGTGTCGCCCGTGACGATCTCGACCGACGCGCCGTCGTGGAGTGGTACGTCGAGGTCGACCTCGACACCGTCGACGACGCCGATCACCGCGTCTTTGGCGAGACGAGGGCCGATAGACAACGCGAGGTCGTACGTCGTCGTGCCGGCCGGGACTTCACGCGAAGAACCATCGGGCAGCTGTACGGAGATCACGTCGCTCATAGGACGATCAGGCTACCGGCGCACCCCGCCCCCGAGGGGTGACGTTGCTGCGGGAAATCGGGTGGCGCTACGCCGGAACGGGCTTCAGGACATCCGCAGAGGAACGCCGCTCTGGCATCTCGGGCGAGACTGTTGTGTGGGGAGCCTGCGCAGCAGGCGGCGGCGTCTTGCCGGCGTACTCGTTCACATAGTCCTGGCCCGTGAGAGCCCGAATCTCGAACATCACCTCATCGGTGATCTGACGCAACCGAAGCCGCTGGTCGCTCACCGAATCTGAGGCGGCCGGATGAATCGGCGTGCCGAAGTGGATCTCCACGGGACGAAAGACATTAGGCACCGGTTGGTCAGGCGGTTGGATCGACCGGGCACCCTTGATGCCCACCGGAACGATCGGACAGCCGGTGCGGATCGACAAACGAGCAGCGCCCGTGTGCCCCTTGTGAAGGAAGCCGGAGCGAGATCGAGTGCCCTCCGGGTAAATCGCAAAGAGGTCGCCGCTTTCGAGAACTCGAGCGGCCGTATCGAGCGCCCGTTGGCTTGCGTCGCCGCCGCTGCGGTCGATCGGGATCATGCCGAGCGCCGGAAAGAGCTTGCGAGTCTTCCAGTCGTCGAGATACTCGGCCTTGCCGACAAAGCTGACCGGGCGCGGCGCCGCAGCCGGCAAGAAGAAGCTGTCGATCACGGAGGTGTGATTGGGCGTGAGGATGGCACCGCCGGTGGCCGGGATGTTCTCGACGCCCGTGACCCGGATCCGCCAAATCGAACGAAACATGGGCCGCAGCACGGCTCGTACGATCGCCTGTAGCTCTTGTTCGCCGTCAGCCATCACGCTCACCCTGAACCTCTCCGAGGGCAGTATGGCCCCGAGGATCGCTGATCCGTCCGCAGGATCTCGGTTGTGCGCGTCAGTTCATGAGTCGTTCACAGTTCGACGCCGAGCAGCTCGGCCGCTGACGACACCCCCTGCCCGGCCTCGGCGGCGGCGTCGATCGCCGCCAGTGCCGTCGGCGTGTCGAGATCGTCGTCGAGCGCCGCTCGGGTGGCATCGAGCGCAGCATCGCCGGGACCGGCCCGACGCCACCGAGCGAGTCGTGCCTCGGCGTCGGCGAGGAGATCGTCGTGCCAATTCCACGGCCGTCGATAACGGTGCAACAACAGCGCGAGCCGGATCGCAGCAGCATCGTGACGTTCTCGGAGGTCGCCGACGAACACGAGATTGCCGGTCGACTTCGACATCTTGCGCCCATCGCAATGCACCATCGCCTGGTGCAGCCAATGCCGGACGAACGGTTGGCCCGTGACCGCTTCGGACTGAGCTCGGCACGACTCGTGGTGCGGGAAGAGGAGATCGACACCACCGCCATGGAGGTCGATCGTGGGTCCCAGCTCACGCAGGGCGAGGGCGCTGCATTCGATGTGCCACCCAGGCCGGCCACGCCCCCATCGGGCCTCCCACGCCGGCTCGCCATCGTCGCTCGGACGCCACAGCACGAAATCGAGCGGGTTGCGCTTGGCCGGATCGTCCGGCCGCTCACCCCACTCGGCGGCGAGTTGACGCATCCGGTCGTCGCCGAGGCGGGCGAGTGATCCGAAGCCGTTCGCGGCCCCGGTGTCGAAGTACACCGCACCGTCGACCAGGTAGGCATCGCCCTGGGTGAGCAGGGTGTCGATCAGGCCGCGGATGTTGCCGATCGCACCGGTTGCGCGCGGTTCGGACCACGGGGGCAGCGTGTTCAGGGCCGCCATGTCGTTGTCGAACCGGACGGTCTCACCGAACGCGAGATCGAGGTAGTGCACATCGCGCTGCCGAGCGGCACGAATGATGTCGTCGTCGACGTCGGTGATGTTGCGCACATAGCGCACCCGGTGACCTCGATCGATCAGCCGGCGCTGCAACACGTCGTAGGTGACGTAGGTCGCAGCGTGCCCGAGGTGGGTGGCGTCGTAGGGCGTGATGCCGCACACGTACATCGTCACGGTCTCGCCTGGAGCGAACGCAGTGACCTCGCCCCGGCTGGTGTCGTAGAGGTGCATGGGGGCGGCCGCGTGCATCGCCGAGACCGTAGCCCCGTCGTCGTAACCTCCGATGTGTCATCCCGGTCCGAAACAGGATCGATCCGAACGACGAATCTCAGGAGGCCCGACGTGGGCGTGCTCGATGGCAAGAAGATCCTCATCACCGGCGTGTTGACCGACGCGTCGTTGGCGTTCGGGATCGCCAAGCTCGCACAGGAGGAGGGTGCCGAGATCATCCTCACCGGCGCTGGCCGGGGTCTGCGGCTCACGCAGCGCACCGCTCGCAAGCTCCCGACCGAACCGTCGGTCTTCGAGTTCGACGTCACCGACCCTGCCCACGTGCCCGCTCTGCGGGACGCCATCGCTGCCGAGTTCGGCACGCTCGACGGGGCGCTCCATGCGATCGGCTTCGCTCCGGAAGCGGCGCTCGGCGACGACTTCATGGGCGCCACCTGGGACGACGTCAAGGTCGCGGTCGAGATCTCGGCCTACAGCCTCAAGACCCTCGCCGAAGTCGCAGCGCCGCTGATGACGAACGGCGGCTCAATCGTCGGGCTGGATTTCGACGCCACGGTCGCCTGGCCGGCGTACAACTGGATGGGATTCGCCAAAGCCGCACTGGAATCAGCCAACCGTTACCTGGCCCGCGAACTCGGCCCTCAGGGCATTCGCGTCAACCTCGTCGCTGCCGGCCCGATCAAGACGATGGCCGCCAAGTCGATCCCCGGCTTCACCCAGTTCGAGGACGTGTGGGACGACCGGGCACCGCTCGGCTGGGACGTCGAGGACTCCTCCGCCGTCGCCCGGTCGACCGTTGCGCTGCTGTCGGACTGGTTCCCGGCCACCACCGGCTCGATGATCCATGTCGACGGCGGCTTCCACGCCATGGGGGTCTGAGCCCGGCTCGGGGCGGCAGTGCGGAGACAGCCCTAGACCGGCGCCGGTGCAGCGGCGTCGCTGCCGCCATCGGTCTCGTCGGCGATGTCACCGACGAGCGCCTCGAGCACGTCTTCGAGCGTAACCATGCCGAGCAACCGGCCGTCGTTGGCGCGAACAAGCGCAACGTGACGACGCCCTCGCCGCATCGACCGCATGAGATCACGCACAGGTTGGTCAGGGGTCACGATCACCATGCGCCGAACCATCTCGAGCGGTACCGGAATCTCGCGATCCGCAGCCGCGAAACGCAACAGATCCTTGGAGTGCACGAATCCGACGACATCGTCGAGCGTGCGGCCGGTGACGGGGATGCGGCTGTGGCCCGATTCGGCGACCAACGCCTTGAGATCGGCGACCGAGGTCGACCGGGGGGCGGTGACCATCCGGCTGTGAGGCACCATGATCGACCCCGCCGTGCGGGCCCGGAAGTCGAGCGCCCGATCGAGGAGATCGTGTTCGAGATCCTCGAGCTTCCCTTCCTCGACGGCACCCTCGATCACACGATGGAACTCGTTGACCGTCAGCGCCGTGTTGAGTTCGTCGGCCGGCTCCATACCGAGCAGGCGGGTGATGCCGTTCGACACCGCCGTCAGGAACCAGACGATCGGGGCGAAGAGCTTGACGTACACCCGATGAATCGGGGCGAGGATCCGAGCCGAGCGCTCCGGGGTGGCGATCGCGATGTTCTTCGGAACCATCTCGCCGATCACCATGTGCACCACCACCACGAGCGACAGCGCCAACGTGAACGAGATCGCGTGGAGCACGTTTGACGGGATCTCGACGAATGACTCGATCGCGGATTCGATCAGCGTGGCGATCGCTGGCTCGGCGACGAAGCCCAAGCCGAGCGATGCCATCGTGATGCCGAGCTGGGCGCCGGCGAGCTGAGACTGCAAGTCCTTGATCGAGGCCAACGCGATCGCCGCTCGGCGGTCGTCGTCCTCGGCCATCGGCTCGAGGCGGGTGACCCGGCTCGCCAGCAAGGCGAACTCAACCGCCACGAAGAAGGCGTTGGCGATCAACAGCAGGAGCGCAGCGAGGAGGAACCAGCCGGTCACGAGTCGGCCTCCTCAGCGGGCGCCACGATGCGAACGGTCGCGATGCGGAGGCGGTCCATTGCGACAACCTCGAGGCGCCACCCTTCGAGTTCGACCATCTCCCCCGGTTCGGGGATGTGGCCGAGCCGGTCGAGCACAAGGCCCGCAAGGGTCTCGAACTCGCCTTCGGGCATCTCGAAGCCGGTCGCGGCCTCGACTTCGTCGGGGTGTAGCGAGGCGGGCACGACGGTCGAGCCCTTTGCCTCGACGCGGGTCAGCAGCGTCGGGGCATCGTCGTACTCGTCGTCGATCTCCCCCACGATCTCCTCGAGGATGTCCTCGAGGGTGATGATCCCGGCGCAGCCACCGTGCTCGTCGATGACGACCGCGAGTTGATTGCCGCCCTGGCGGAGATCGACGAGCAACTCGTCGAGGTCGCGCGACTCGGGGACGGCCGGCACGGGAGTCATGAGTTCGGTGACCAGGGTCTTTGCCCGGTCCTCGACCGGAACACCGTGCACCGACTTCACGTGAACGACACCGAGTACGTCGTCGAGATCCTCACCCGCCACCGGGAAACGACTGTGACCCGTGCGTGACGCCAGGGCAACCAAGGCTTCGACGGTGTCGGTCGACTCGACCGCTTCGACTCGCACGCGGGGCACCATGGCGTCGTCGGCCGATTTGTCGGCGAGCCGGATCGATCGGGTCAGGAGTTCGACCTCCCCCTCGTCGAGCGTGCCCTCCTCCCCTGACGAGCGGATCAGGTGCTCGAGTTCTCCGCGGTCGGGAACCACCTCGAGCTCCTCGGTCGGCTCGACCCCGACGCGTCGGGTAAGCCGAGCCGCCATCCCGTCGAGCAGCGCGACGAGGGGTCGGGCGACCACGCCGTAGAGCTGGGTGGGCCGAGCCATGGCCAGCGAGGTTTCGAGGGGTCGGGTGGTAGCGATCGCCTTGGGAATGAGCTCGCCGAAGATCATCTGCACGACCGTGGCGACCGCCAGCGCGATCGCAACCGACACCCCGGTCGGCACCTCACCGAACGCAGCCTCGATGCCAGGCTCGAGGACGCGGGCTACCGCAGGTTCGGCCAGCACACCGAGGAGCAGTGACGTGATCGTGATGCCGAGCTGCGCCCCCGACAAGTGGTACGAGAGGCGCGACAGCAAGCGCTGCACCGCCGCAGCACGCGCCTGGCCCTGGCCGGCCCGCTCGTCGATCCGAGCGCGGTCGACCGCGACGAGGGCGAATTCCGCCGCCACGAACCCGGCGTTGGCGACGACGAGCGCGAGCGCGGCGAGGAGCCGTATGGCGGTGTCGATCAGGACCCCTGAGCCCATTCGTGCATGGCCGAAATCTAGCCGTAGGGTCGCACAATGACCGCCACGTCCCCGACCGCCGCTGCCCCGGAGCGCTTCGAGCGCCCGCGTGCGTCGGTCGATCCGGACCGTTCGCTGGGCTGGCTCCGTCGCCTCCGACCGGTCGTGCTGGTGCAGAAGTGGCACTTCATCGGCTCGATCGTCGCCGGACTGGTCAGCATGGCCGCCACCGTGTCGGTGCCGATCATGTTGGGTGGCGGTATCGACGCGGTCGCCGACGGCGACACCCCCACGCCGTTCGTCGCCGGCCTGTTCGGGCTCGCCATCATCCGGTTCGTCTTCGGCTTCACCTACCGGTTTGGGCTCTTCCGCTCGGCGCTGCGCATCGAGAAGGATCTCCGCAACCTGATGTACGAGCGGCTCACCGAGCTCTCGTTCGATTTCTGGGACCGCACCCAATCCGGCCAGGTCATCAGCCGGGCCAACACCGACATCCGGTCGATCCAGCTGCTCTTTGCGTTCGGCCCGCTCGTCGCCATGCAGGTCGTGCTGTTCTTCTTCGCAGTGGCCGTGATGCTCCCCGTCGACATCACCTTGACCCTCGTCGCCATTGCGCCCCTGCCGTTCGTCTATGCCATCGGCGTCCGGTTGCGGAACCGCGTGTTCCCGTTGCAGTGGGTGGTCACGGCGCGCCAGGCCGAGATGGCCACGATCGTCGACGAGAACATCCAGGGCATCCGAGTGGTCAAGGCGTTCAATCAGGAATCCGCCCAGGTCCAGAACCTCGCTCGGGCCACCCGTCGCCTCCGCTGGGCCGGCACCGCCGTCGCCGACACCCGCGCCCGCCACGCACCGGGCATGGAATCACTGCCTCGTCTCGGCCTCGCACTCGTGCTGCTCTACGGCGGCCTGCAGACCATCGACGGTGAACTCGCCATCGGCGACCTCGTCGCCTTCTCCACCTATGTCGTCTTGCTCGCCACGCCATTCCGACTGTTGGGCTTCATCCTCATCCAGTGGCAGCGCGCCGGCGCGGCGGCGATCCGGGTGTTCGACATCCTCGACGAGACCCCGTCGATCGTCGAGCCCAACGACGCCGTCGCCCTTCCCGACCCGGCCGGCCGCATCGAGTTCGACGACGTCCACTTCGGCTACCCCGTGGGTGAGGGCGAACCCGTGCTTCGCGGGTTCACCGCCACGATCGAACCGGGAGAGTCCGTCGCCATCGTCGGCGCCACTGGAAGCGGCAAGTCCACGATCGCCCGGCTCATCCCCCGCTTCTACGACGTCGACTCGGGCAGTGTGCGCGTCGACGGCCACGATGTCCGCACGCTCGCACTCGGCGACCTTCGTCGGTCTGCGGCCACCGTCACCGACGACCCCTTCCTGTTCGCGGCCTCGGTCCACGACAATGTCGCCTTCGCCCGCCCCGATGCCTCCGACGGGGAGGTCCAGGCCGCCCTTGCGGACGCTGCCGCCAGCGACTTCGTCTCCGATCTCGAGCATGGGCCCCACACCGAGGTCGGCGAACGAGGTCTGACCTTGTCCGGCGGTCAACGTCAGCGACTCGCCATCGCCCGAACCCTGCTCGCCGACCCACAGATTCTGATCCTCGACGACGCCACCAGCGCCATCGACGTCGCCGTCGAAGAACGCATCCACGCCGCACTCGATGCCCGTCGCGCCGACCGCACCACGATCCTGATCGCCCACCGGCTCTCCACCATCGCCCTCGCCGACCGGGTGATCCTGCTCGACAACGGCGCGGTCGCCGCCACCGGCACCCACGACGAGTTGCTGACCACGAACCCGCGCTACGCCGCGATCCTCGCCGACACCGTCGGCGAGGACACCGAACAAGGTGACGCCTGATGTTCTCGATGGGAGGTGGACCCGGCGGCATCACCGGCGGACCGAGCTCGATGGCCTCCAACGCCGCAGCCGGCCTCCCGGCGGCCGATGTTCCCGGTGAGCTGCGCGCGAAGGTCGAGAAGGTCCTCGAGAACGAACCTGAGCACGTCATCCCGAACGTCGGCTGGCAGGTCGACGCCTGGGACCGCGAACCGTTCTCGCTCCTCCGCTTCCTCCGACCTCACCGCTGGCGACTCCTCGGCGCAATCGCCCTCGTCCTGATCGAGACCGTTGCCCTCCAGCTCGGTCCAATCCTCACCCAGATCGCCATCGACGACGGCGTCCGCGCCAACGACCGCACGGTGATCGTCACCGTCGCCATCGTCTACGTGGGGGCAGTGATCGTCGCCGCACTGCTCGGATGGGCCCGCGTGAGTTACACGGGTCGTCTCGGTGAGCGGCTCAACGAACAACTTCGCATTCGGGTGTTCAGCCACATGCAACGCCAGGGCGTCGGCTTCTACACCGAGGAGAAGGCGGGCGTCCTGCTTACCCGCATGACCTCCGATATCGAGGCGCTCTCCATGCTCTTCCAGGAGGGAATCGTCAACCTCCTCGTGCAGATCTTCACCCTGCTTGTCATCACCATTGCGCTCTTCTTCTACGACCCACTCCTGGCGCTCATCACGCTCCTGGTGACCCTGCCGCCCACGCTTTTTGCGTCGCTGTGGTTCCGGAAGGTCTCATCGGTCGGCTACCTCCGGGTGCGCGACCGAATCGCCGATCTACTCTCGCACCTGCAGGAGTCGCTCGCCGGCATTCGCGTCATCGCCGCCCACAACCGCCGGGCCCGCAACCTCGTCGACCACCGAGCGGTCGTCGGCGAACACCTCGATGCCCAGGTCAACACGAGCCGCGCCAATTCGCTGTACGCCCCCGGCACCGAGATGATCGGCATCGCCACCCAGGCGACACTGTTGGCGGTCGGAGGTTCTATGGCGGCCAGCGGGCGGATCACCGTGGGCGAACTCGCCGCGTTCCTACTCTTCCTTGCGTCGTTCTTTGCCCCGATCCAGACCCTGGTCCAGCTCTACAACAGTTACCAGCAAGGTGGTGCCGCAATCGTCAAGCTTCGCGAGTTGCTCGGCACCGAACCCGCCATCCCGCAGGTACCCGACGCCACCGACCTTCCCCCCATCGACGGNGCGATCGAACTCGACNGGGTCNCGTTCGGTTACGAAACCGACCGGCCAGTGCTCCACGAGGTCTCACTGCGCATCGAGCCGGGCGAGACCGTGGCGTTCGTCGGCGAGACCGGCAGCGGCAAGTCGACCATCGCCCGTCTCCTCACCCGCTTTCACGACCCCGACGTGGGAACGGTGCGCATCGACGGACACGACCTGCGCAAGATCACCATTGACAGCCTGCGNAGCCAGCTGGGGGTCGTGCCCCAAGAGCCCTTCCTGTTCGCCGGTGTCGTGCGCGACAACGTCGCCTTCGCTCGCCCGGACGCCGACGACACCGAACTCCAGGCCGCGCTCGACGCCGTCGGGATCGGCGATCTCGTCGAGCGGTTGGGCGGGCTCGACGCACCCGTCCACGAACGGGGCGCGTCGCTCTCCGCCGGCGAACGTCAGCTTCTCGCCCTCGCAAGAGCGTTCGTCGCCCGACCGCGTGTGCTGATCCTCGACGAGGCCACCAGCAACCTCGACCTCAACTCCGAGACNCAGGTCGAGCGCGCCCTCGATGTCGTACTCGAAGGTCGCACGGCCGTGATCATCGCCCATCGGCTCGCCACCGCTCGCCGCGCCGACCGGATCGCCGTGGTCGACGATGGACGCATCGTCGAGCTCGGGAGCCACGACGAACTCGTCGCCCAGCGCGGACGCTACGCCGCCATGTTCGAGACCTGGGTCCGGCACGGCGGAGCCGCCTGAGCGACTCCCCGGTTGTGTCCCGGATGCGACCTCAGGCTCGGGCGTCGTCGGGGTCGTCGGCTTGTGCAGGGGAACTGACCACCAGCACGACACCGTCCGACACCGTCAGCGACACCACGGACTCGATCGCCTCGTTGGCGATGCCACGTCCGTCGAAGGGAGACAACACCTCGTCGGCCAGCGAGAACGCGACCCCGCGAGTCGTCACCCGAGCCGGGCCTCCAATCGGCAGGAGCGCAAGATGCTGACCGATGCCGACCTCCAGACGACGCTCACCGCGCACCACCCACACGACATGATCACCGACATCGGCACGCACCTCGGCGGCCATCCAGTCAGGCTTGGCGAGTGCGAACAGGTTGGCGAGCTGATGATCAAGACGCCCGTCAGCGCGCACGACGACCTGAATCTCGGTGGCGCCGGCATCGACGGCAGCAGCGAGGGCCAGTTCGAGGTCGGTCTCGTCCTTTCCGACCGGGTGGCGGTCCACGACTGCCCCACCCTCCGCCGCGATCTCCACGGCTGCGGGGTCGACGGAGTCGAGATCACCGATGAGACGATCCGGGATCCACCCGGCGGCCAACACTGCATGCAGCCCGCTGTCGGCAGCGATCACGACATCCGGACGCGTCTCGATGTCGACGAGTTGCTGCGGCGATGCAGCCGCCACGATCAACGCTCGACGCTCGGGTGTCATGGGGCGGACTCTAGAACGGTCGCGCGTGCCGACCCCATCGAGGGGACCGTCAGAACGGGTAGAAGCCGATCGGGTCGAGAGCGGTGCCGTCGAGTCGGACCTCGAAGTGCAGGTGCGGCCCAGTCGACCAACCGGTGCTGCCGAGCAAGCCGATCGCGTCGCCTCCCGACACCGGCTGCCCGGTGCTCACATCAATGTCGTGCAGATGTGCGTAGAGGGTCGTGTAACCACCACCGTGGCTGATGACGATTGCGTTGCCGTAGCCGGTTCGCCACCCCGCCGAGAGCACCACGCCATCGTTGGCTGCAAGGATCAGATCGCCCGTGTCGCCGTTGAGATCGATGCCGTTGTGCGCACGGGTCGTCCCGAAGATCGGATGCACCCGCGGGCCGAACGGGCTCGTCAGGGCGCCGGCCGTCGGCCGGTGGGTGATCGCAAAATCCCCTGAGGGTGGGGATGCCACGGGGACGTTGGCGGCTTCCTCCTCCGCCAAGCGCTGCGCTTCCTCCTCCGCAAGNCGACGGGCTTCNTCCTCCGCNANGCGCTGNGCCTCGGCCTCGGCGGCGATTCTCGCCTCTTCCTCGAGACGCCGGATCTCTTCACCGATCAACCGGTCCGCCTCGGCGAACCCATCGGATCGGGTCTGCCACTCGGCGATTCGCTCCTGCACCTCGGCTCGCAACTGTTCGGCCTCGGTGCGGGTGACCNCGAGTTCGGCACGTCGAAGGTCGAGTTCGGCCCGCTCGGCTTGCGCCTCGGCGAGGAACGCCTGAGCGGCATGGCTCAACGCCTCCTGTTCGGCGATGGCTCCTCGGAGTTGATCGACGATCTCGTACTCGTCGCCAACGATGTCGTCGAGGTACTCGCGCCGGAGGGCCGAACCAATCAGATCATCGCTGTTGAGTTGATCGAGGGCATCGGTGGCAGGTGCGACATAGGCATCGACCGCTCGCCGGCGCAGACGATCGCGGATGGCCTCGATCTCCCCGGCGAGGATGTCGGCCTCGGTCTGCGCCTGGGCGGCCTCGGCCTCCGCCGTCTCGATGGACTGCGCCGACGCAGCGATCTTGGTCTCCTGAAGAGCGATGTGGGCATCGAGCGCCTCGAGTGCCTCGACAAGCTCCAAATCCTCCGCCGACAAGGCGTTGAGTTGGGCGGCTGCGTCGGCTGCCTCGCGGCGGATGTTCTCTCGTTGGCTCCGGAGATCGTCGACGGAGTCCTGGGCCAAGGCACCGGNAACGGTGAGNCCGAGCACGAGGCCCAGGAGCAGCATTCCGACAGGAGTGCGGAGTCGGCGGCAAGTGAACATGACAGCAATCGTAACGTAAATGCAATATTTGTTGGGCGCGGGTGGGGCGCTGCTGCCCATGCGATGATCAGGCTCATGCCACTCGCCGACTACCGAGTCCAACCGTTCAGCGCCGATGGGGTCACCCACGACGTGTACCACCGGGGTACCGGGCCCTGCGTTCTGATCGCGCCCGAAATCCCCGGGATCACACCGAACGTCGCCCACTTCGCCGACCGACTGGTCGACCGCGGTTTCTCTGTGGCGATCGCATCGCTCTTCGGCACCCCCGGGAGACCATCATCAACGCGGCGTGCCCTCGGCGTGATCGCCAAGGCGTGCGTGAGCCGAGAGTTCCACGTCCTTGCCACCCGGGACTCCTCCCCCGCCACCGCCTGGCTGCGGGCCCTTGCCCGCGACCTCCACAGACACCATGGCGGCCCAGGCGTCGGGTTCGTCGGCATGTGCTTCACCGGCGGTTTCGGACTCGCAATGATGCTCGACGACACGGTGGTTGCACCGGTACTGAGCCAGCCGAGCCTGCCGTTCGGCCTCGGCGGCGCCCGGAAGGCATCGACCGGCCTCAGCGCCGACGAACTCGCAACCGTTGCCGCCAAAGGCTGCCCCGTGCTCGGGCTTCGCTTCACCGGCGACGCCCTCGTCCCCGGGGAGCGATTCGCCACCCTGAAGCACGCACTCGGCGACAACTTCGTGCACGAGGAGATCCCGAGCCCCAGCAATACACCCGGAGCCGAGACCAACAAACGCGATCACAGCGTGTTGACCGAGCACCTGGCTCCGGACGACCAACCTGATCACCCGAGCCAGGTGGCGTTGGCCCGAACCCTCGACTTTCTCGCCGAGCGGCTCGCACCGGCCTAGGCGCCGAGCAGGAGGAAGAGCCCGAGCACGGTGTAGAGGATCATCACCGCCAGCATCGGATACTGCGACCTGACGGCGAGTCGGTGGTCGTAACGGCTGATCGCGGCATCGTGAGCCGCTGCGACACCTGCGACGTGCCCGATCGCAATCGCGAGGGTCTGCACCCATGCGATCGTGGCCGGCGACACGATCGTCCAGTCGATCGCGTAATCGGCGGTGCCGAACAGATCCCAACCGCGACCGGCCGGATCGCTGACCCGGATGAACATCCGCTGCCCGGTGAGCACGAGGAAGCTGAAGTAGTGGGCGACGGCATAGGCCGCCGCGATCGGGACGAGCGTCGGCCCGAACACCCGGCTCAGCTCGGCCGACTCCTCACCGGTGATGTTCGCCATCGCCGAAATGGCAACCGAGTAGGCCATGGCAACCAGGCCGGTGATGACGAGCAGGCCGATCGTGCTGCTGACCGTGCGACCCCAGCCGGTCTGTTCACCAGCGATGTCGAGCCAGATCGAACTGCGGGTGAAGCCGTCGAACGTGGTCGAGCCGAGCACCACGAGGATGAACGGCACCGTGCCGGGGATGTCGGGCAAGGTCGACAGCCCGGCGAGTGGCGAACGCAGCCGCACACGACCGTCGTCGTCGCGATGGACCGGCGACATGGCGGCCAACTTCGTGAACAGCACGGCGAAGCCATCGGCTCGGCGCACCCAGCCGCGACCTTCCACAGCTGCGCCACCGATCATCGCCACCGAGTAGACGGTGAGAAACACGGCGATCGATCGGGGGCTGTCAGTCGAGTGGTAAGCGAGTTCGAACCACAGGTAGGCGAAGATCGCGGCGACGGCCGGCCAGAGGCTGAGCGGACCTGCGGCCTTGATCGGGGCCGCTTCCTTACCCCGGATCTTGGCTCGAACCCACGCACCCGAATCGGCGATCGTGACGTAGGGATTGAACATTCGCCAGACGTCACCGAACAGGAACGACACGAGCTGCAAGCCGACCCAGAACCAGATCAGCAACGCGTCGCCGGCGATATTGACCGCCCCGTTCGGGTTACCCCTCCAGGCCGCCCACATGAGCACGCCGAAGAGGAACACACCGATCGACTTGGTGATGAACTCGAGGCCGCGGATCACCGGGCGCCGGGTGTCGACGAGGGGCCGCCCACCATCTGCCGCGGCGACGAGCCGCGGCTGCGACCAGAACGCGCCGAGCGCCACAAAAGAGCTCGCAACGGCGAAGCCAGCCGCCCACGCCAACTGCCAGGCCGGCAACGGCAGATCGGTACGGCCACCGATGCCGTGGGCACCGGCCGGCGTTGCGCCCGCCATCGCCATGCCCGCAAGGACGGTGGCGATGCCGAGGCGACGACGACGGGTCATGAGACCGTCAGCTCGATGAGGAGCTGACCGGACTGCTCGAGTTCGACCTCGAAGCGCCCGGGGATGAGGGCGTCGAACTCGAGGGTGGTTGGACCCTCGGGTTCGATGTAGAGGTCGTAACCGTGGACGTGCACCTGCTCATCGGTGCTCCCTTCGACGATCATGGTCACCTTCGCACCGAGATCGACGGACTCGCGACGAACACCACCGACGAGACCACCCTCGTCGCCGAACTCGAGGATGATCTCGTCCTCGGACGACACAGCACCACCGTCGCCGCTACACGAAGCCAGAAGGGCCACGAGCGCAGCAGCGGCGACAAGACGCCTGCGGCTCATGCGGCAACCATGATCGAGGTCGATGCCTCGATCGGTTCACCGTCGATGACGTAGGCGCTGTGGTCGTTGGCGAACGCACCGACCGTGATCTCGACCTCACCGACGGGAAGCACCGGGATGTGGGTGGCGTCACCGTAGAGACGGCCGACCTTTTGACCGTTGACGTACAGGTGCAAATGGCCCTCGCCATCGACATGGTCGCCGTTGACGTTTGCGGCGGAGAGCGTCATGCCGTCGACCGTGATCAGGGCGTTGTAGCCCGACTTCGGATCCTCCACGACCTCGATCGCCATCTGCGGCGCGTCGCCTGCCCACGCAACCTGGCCGGCATCACCATGGCTGTGTGCACCGTGATCGTGCGGAGGCACATCGACGGTCACCATGGCGACGATCGGCTCGCCGTCGACGGCGTAGGTGCGGTGGTCGTTGGCCGAAAGTTCGGCCATGACGGTGACCTCGCCTTCGGTCACGCCGGCGAAGTAAATCGCCTCGTTGTAGAAGCGCTGGACCTTCGTACCGTCGACGTAGAGGTGGAAGTGCCCCTCACCCTCGACGTGTGTCGTGGATGCAGCCTCGGGAGCAACGACGAAGTTGGTCGTGTCGACCGTGATGTTGATGCCGCCGGCCGGGTCGGGCTCGACACGGACGCCAAGGGTNGGGATGTCGGCACCCTCGAAGTCGACGGGCGACCCGTGGTCGTGATCCTCGTGATCCTCATGATCGCCACCGGCGTGGTCTTCATCGTGCTCGTGGCCGTGACCCTCGTGATCGTCGTGGTCGTCGTGGTCGTGGTCATGGCCTTCATGATCGTCGTCGTGGTCGTGTTCCTCGTCGACGGCCTCCATTGGCTCATAGTCGCTGCAGGCAGCAGCGAAAATGCAGAGGGTAAAGAGCGCGGCCAGCAGCCGCAGCGCGCTTGTGCGCATGAGTGGTGTCTCCTTGATTCGATTCGTGCGGGAAACGGCCGGATGAGATCGCAGCCGCGATGGATCAACGCACGCGAATCGGAGGTCCTCGTCGACCGGTTTCGGCGGGGACGAAGACGAGACGAGGCATGGTCACCTCGTCGAGCGACCGGCCGTCGACACGGACGATCTCGGCGATCGCACTGGGCAGCAGGCGCAGCGCTGCGGCGACGAGCCGAACCGCACCTCGGACACGAGCGTCGACGGTAGCGACAAGGCGCCGCACGACAAGACCAAGCGCAACGCCCACCAGCAAGGCAAGGCCACCGGCGAGCGCATCTCGGGGGTCGGTGGTGGAGGCGATGTCGCCCAACTGCGCTGCGATCGACACCGAGGCGAACGGGATCGCAAGCAGACCCGCAAGCAGCAGCCCGGTGTGCCGGGGAGCGTCGGGGGNGGGGGNCGCCATGCGTCNAACGATACCAACTCGATCGAACCGAGTCGGGGTCGGGTTCACCCCAATTCCAGTCCGTCCTGGATCGACACCGGCGGTGCAGGCGGCAGGTTGGGTTCGTCGCTTTGGTNGACGACCTCGGCGTGAAACCGGCGGCAGAGTTCGAGCGAGACGAGGTTGTCGGGTGTGTGGAGGAACACGATCGGACGACGGCCCTGATCGAGCCAACGCACCACGGTGTCGACCCACTTCGTCCAGTAGGGCGGGTTGGCGTCGGCGTCGGTCTGCCCGATGAACCGCACGATCGGTTGCTCCCCCGTTGCGACGGCACGCACCGGGACCCGCGGCTTCTTCTCCCAGGCATCGATCTCTTCCGGCGTCTCGCGAGGCCCGTCGAAGATGGGGCGGCTGTCGAGCACAACCCGGTCGACGGCCCGTTGGTGGAGAAGATCGTTGAGCGGCCGTTCGGCGTCGCCCCCGGCATGGAAGGCGAGGTGCCGCACCTCGACCGACCACGCGAACGAAGCCGGGACGGCGTCGAGAAAGGCCGCAAGCACCGGAAGGTCGTTGGGACCGAACGACCCCGGGAGCTGAATCATCAGCGGACCGAGACGATCCCCGAGGGGTTCGATGCGGTCGAGGAACGCCCGGAGCTCTGCCGTGCTGTTGCGCAGACGCCGGTCGTGCGTGATTTCNCGGGGAAGCTTGAAGACGAAACGAAAGCCGGGTGGCGTGGCGGCACGCCACCGGTCGATCGTGGCCGCGTCGGGCGTGGCGTAGAAGGTGGTGTTTCCNTCNACGGCNTTGACGACTCTGGCGTAGGCATCGAGTTCGCGTCCGGCNGGCGTGTCGGCNGGGAGCGATCGCCCGANCCAGTCCCGGTTCGCCCACATCGGCGCNCCGACGCCGAGACGATGGGGCGCTCCGANGCCGGGACGANGCTCAGTCAGNNTCGGNCTCNGCNGCNAGTGCTTCGGCNCGGGCGTAGACCTGACGGAGGTCCTCGAGCCCGCCGGGGAGATCAATCGGCGGGTCGGGCAGGCGTTCGGCACCACGAGCGGCGAGNAGGGCNACCATGGAGTCCTCGTCGTCGGACCAGGAACGAGGGTCGCCCATCATCACCTCGTAGAGCTCAGCCCCTTCAGGGCCGGCTTCGAACGGGCCGAACGAGGCGCCAAGTGGCAGCTCGACATGATCGCCGGGCCCGAGGTCGACATCACCACATCGAATCGACCCACCGAGCACGAGCAGCGTGTGCGGACTGTGGTGGCCGTGGTGACGAACGATCATGCCGGGGTCGTAGCGGGCGAACAGGGCGAGGTAGAGCGGGTCGACGCTGAACGCGACCCACTTTTCCCAGACGTGGACGTCGGTCCCGTCAGCGTTTTGCTGGCTGCGAACCTTGATGTAGGGGATCTCGTCGTCGTCACCTCGGTCGGTGAAGACCGCCTCGATGCCGGGCTTTCGTGGTGTCGCCATGTCCGTCGTCTTAGTCGCCCTCGGCCGATCGCGTCGAACGATGCAACCCCTCGGAGCTTCCGCTCGACGAGGACGCTTTTCGCTCAGGGGCGCCGTCGAACCTACGATCGACGCATGACGATGGCGCCCGACAACCTCGACAATCGGCTTGTGCTCAACCACGAGTACGGCGAACGAAGCTTCCCGCACGAGGAATGGCGATGGCTTCGGGCCAACGAGCCGGTGCACATGACCGACGCCGAGAATGTGCAGCCGTTCTGGGCGATCACGAAGCACCGCCACATCACGGAGATCTCGTCGCAGCCTGATGTGTTCTCCAGCGCCGCGGGCAACATCATCCTGTTCCGCAAGGATCAAATGGACGTCGTCGCCGACGAGTCGAACCCCTTCAACCAGATGCGGGTGATCATCTCGATGGACCCGCCCGACCACCGCACGTTCCGCAAGGTCGCCAGCGGGTTCTTCACGCCCCGGGGAATCACCCGCCTCGACGAGATCGTCACCGACACGGCCACCTCGATGATGGATCGTCTCGCCGAGCACGGCGACGAGCCGGTCGACTTCGTCGAACTCGTTGCGCAGCGGCATCCGCTGCGCGTTCTCTGCACGATCCTCGGCGTGCCCGAGGCCGATGAGGATCGCCTGCTTGAACTCACCTCGCAGCTGTTCGCTTTCGATGATCCCGACGTCGGGCGCCCCGGCGAGGATCGGGTCGCCGCTTCGGCGGAACTGGGCATGGAGTTCTTCACCATGTTCAACACGATCATCGAGGACCGGCGCGCCAACCCTTGCGACGACCTCGCCTCGCTGCTCGCCAACGCCACCCTCGAGAACGGCGAACCAATGGGTCTCGTCGAGACGCTCGGCTACTACCTGATCGTGTTCAATGCCGGCCACGACACGACCCGCCACTCGCTCTCCGGCGCGATGGCGGCGTTCCTCGATCACCCCGAGGAGTTCGCTCGACTCAAGGCCGACCCGTCGTTGATCAAGACGGCAGTCGAGGAGATCGTGCGCTGGACGGCCCCGGTCAACTACATGAAACGCACGGCGCTTCGCGACTACCAGCTCGACGACACCCTGATCCGCGAGGGCGAGGCGGTGGCGATGTTCTACGGCGCCGCCAATCGCGATGAGGAGGTGTTCGACGATCCCGACCGCTTCGATGTCGGCCGTACCCCCAACCGACATCTCGGCTTCGGCTGGGCAGAGCACTACTGCCTCGGTGCCCATCTAGCGAAGGCAAGCATCGCTGCCCTGCTCGAGCAGATGGTCGAACGCATCGACTCGATCGAACCGGCCGGCGACCGCAGTGTTGTCTCGGCCAGCTTCGTGCACGGCTACAAGCACCTTCCCGTGCGGGTGAACTGGAGTTCCTGATGATCACTGATCTTTCCGGCAAGATCGCGGTCGTCACCGGCGGCGGCACCGGCATGGGCCGCGAGCTCGTGCGACAGCTTGCAGCCGGCGGCTGCGATGTCGCCTTCTGCGACCTCTCGCCCGACACGATGGCCGAGACGGCAGCGATGGTTGCCGAGGAGTCACCCGACGTGCGGGTACTCACCCACATGGCCGACGTGGCGAAGGAAGCAGATCTCGAGGCGTTCCGTGACGCCATCGTCGACGGCTTCGACACCGACCACATCCATCTGCTGTTCAACAACGCCGGCATCGCCGGTGGTGGCTCCATGTTCGAGACCGAGCGGCCGGCGTGGGAACGGACCTTCGATGTCGTCTGGGGCGGCGTCTACCTCGGCTGCCGCGTCTTCCTGCCACTCGTCGCCGCCGCACCCGAGGGCGCAGTGGTCAACACGTCGAGCGTCAACGGCTTCTACGCATCCGTCGGACCCGACCGTCCCCACACCGCCTACTCGGCGTCGAAGTTCGCCGTGAAGGGCTTCACCGAAGCCCTGATCACCGATCTGCAGGTGCACGCCCCACACGTCTCGGCTCACGTCGTCATGCCCGGCCACATCGGCACGAAGATCGTCGCCAACTCCCTGCGCCACGCTGCGGTCGAACCCACCGCCGAGGTGGCGGAGTTCATGATCGCCGTCGACCAGATGTTCGAGGAGCAAGCTCCGATGACCGCTTCCGAGGCAGCCGCGGTCATTCTCGCTGGCGTGCTCGGCGGGCGCTGGCGCATCCTCGTGGGCGACGACGCTCACGAGCTCGACCGCCGGGTTCGCGACAACCCCGACGCCGCCTACGACGGCGACCACCTCTTCCATCTCATCTGATCAGGCTCGTCTCGCCTGGCCCCATGCCCGGTGGCCCACGACGGAAGGGTGGTGTAAAAAACGCCCACCAACGACGCGAAAGAGGCGCCCATGGCTGCGGATTACAGCAAGATCTTGCTCGACGAATCGGAGATGCCCACCCAGTGGTACAACATCATCCCGGATCTGCCGACACCGCCACCCCCGCCCCTTCACCCCGGCACCCACGAGCCGATCGGCCCCGATGATCTCGCCCCGCTCTTCCCGATGGCGCTGATCATGCAGGAAGTCTCCACCGACTCCTACATCGACATCCCCGGCGGGGTGCTCGACGTCTACAAGCTGTGGCGCCCGAGCCCGCTGTTCCGAGCGCGACGGCTTGAGCAGCTGCTCGATACCCCTGCCCGCATCTACTACAAGTACGAAGGCGTGAGCCCGGCCGGCTCCCACAAGCCCAACACCTCCGTGCCGCAAGCCTTCTACAACCATCAAGAGGGCATCACGAAGCTCACCACCGAGACCGGCGCCGGTCAGTGGGGCAGCTCCCTTGCGTTCGCCACCGCCCAATACGGCATCGAGTGCGAGGTGTGGCAGGTTGCGGCGTCGTACCGGGCCAAGCCGTACCGCAAGACGATGATGGAGATCTGGGGCGCGACCGTGCACCCGTCACCGAGCGACAAGACCGACTTCGGTCGCCAGCTGCTCGCTCAGGATCCGGATCATCCGGGCTCGCTCGGCATCGCGATCTCCGAGGCTGTCGCCATGGCGGTTGAGGATCCCACCACCCGTTACGCCCTCGGCTCGGTGCTCAACCATGTGCTGCTGCACCAGACGATCATCGGCGAGGAGGCGCTGCTCCAGCTCGCCAAGGTCGGCGAACAGCCCGATGTGCTCGTCGGCTGCACCGGTGGCGGCTCGAACTTCGGCGGTCTCAGCTTCCCGTTCCTTCGCGAAAAGCTGAAGGGCAACATGAACCCGACGATCCGTTGCGTCGAGCCGGCGGCGTGCCCGTCGATGAGCAAGGGCGAGTACCGCTACGACTTCGGTGACACCGCGGGCATGACGCCTCTCGTAAAAATGCACACCCTCGGGCACAACTTCATCCCCGATCCGATCCACGCGGGTGGCCTGCGCTATCACGGCATGTCGCCGCTGGTTTCGCACCTGTACGAGACGGACCTGGTCGAGGCTGAGGCGATCGGCCAGACCGAATGCTTCACCGGTGCGCTGCAGTTCGCCCGCACCGAAGGCATCGTCCCTGCCCCTGAGCCGACCCATGCGATTGCGGCTGCGATCCGTGAGGCCAACCGGGCCAAGGAGGCGGGCGAAGAGCGTGTGATCCTCACGGCACTGTGCGGCCACGGCCACCTCGACCTCGCCGCCTACGAGAGCTTCCTCTCGGGTGAAATGGTCGACTACGACCTGAGCGACGATGCGATCGCCGAGGCGATGGCGCAGGTGCCGGTCATCGACGCTTAGGTCCCCGGGCTGGGATCAGTCGAGTCGATCCACGCCCGCAGCTCGTCGTAGGAGTCGAACGCCGGCAGGTCGGGATTCTCATCGATGACGTTCTGTGGGGCGTGGAACAACGCCCCGGCGTTGGCGGCTCGGATCATCGAGAGGTCGTTGTAGGAGTCACCGGCCGCAACCACCTGGAAGTTCAGCGAGCGGAACGCCTCGACCGACCGGCGCTTGTGATCGTCGATACGGAGCACATAATCGACGATGCGGTCGTCCTTCACTCGCAGCTGATGACACAGGATCGTGGGGCAGCCGAGCTGCTTCATCAGCGGCGAAGCGAACTGCTGGAACGTATCGCTCAGCAAGATCACCTGGTACTGGTCGCGGAGGCTCTGGAGGAACTCGTGGGCGCCGTCGAGCGGGCCCATCTCGGCAAGCACGTCCCGCAGATCACCCATCGTGACCCCCTCCCGGTTGAGGATCTCGAGCCGGTAGTTCATCAACGTGTCGTAGTTGGGTTCGTCCCGGGTCGTGCGCGTGAGTTCGTCGATACCCGTCCGCTCGGCGAGGTTGACCCACACCTCGGGAATAAGCACGCCCTCGACATCGAGGGTCACCATCTTCTGCGGACGCATGGGCGGTGATGGTAGCTGTAGGGGCATGAAGTCCCCCGGAACATGGTCGCGATCCGGCATCAGCGCCGAGGCACGCGCCTGGCTAGCCGCAAACCCGCCGATGGATCGGGCGCTGATCGATCTCGATAACGCTGCGGAGATCCGGGCCACCATCCGCTCGGGCTGGGAGCCGTCGATGGCGGCGGCCCGGGCTGAGTTCGCACCGAACGAGCGAGAGATCGAGGTCGGTGGTGTGCCGTGTCTCGAGGTCACCGGCGACACGCCGACCGGCACGATCGTCTACTTCTTCGGTGGTGGACACGCAGTCGGCTCACCCGAGGAGGACATCGTCATCACGGCACCGATGGCGGTCGACGGTGGAGCACGGGTGATCGCCGTGCGGTATCCGTTGGCGCCGGAGCAGCCGTATCCCGCCGCAGTTGACTCTGCCGAGGCGGCATATCGAGGCGTCCTTGACGAGATCGGTGACGGCCCCGTGGTGGTCGCCGGAGAGTCTGCGGGCGGCAATCTCGCCCTCGCACTCATGCAACGGATCCGGGACGCCGGACTCCGCTTCCCTGATGCGCTTGCGCTGCTGTCGCCATGGGGCGACCTCGCGCTCGGGGGCGACAGTCACGAGACGAACCGCGACCCGACCCTCGTGCTCGACAACGATGAACTGCGCGTGATGGCCGACCTCTACCGCGGCGATGCTGCGGTCGACGATCCCCTCGTCTCGCCGGTGCACGCCGACTTCACCGGCTTGCCACCCACCTTCATCACGACGGGAACTCGGGATCTCCTGCTCTCGGACGGCGTTCGGATCTCGGCCGGGATGCGGAGCGACGGCGTCGACGTGACCCTCCGGATCTGGGAGGGCATGTGGCACGTTTTCGAGTTCTATCGCGAGCTCCCCGAGGCCCGTGCGTCGATGGCCGAGGTCTGCGAGTGGATCCGTTCCCGATTGAACTGAGCCGGTCCACCCGACCGCTCAGCGGGTACCGGTGGGGATGACCTCGTAGCCCGGCTCCTCAGGTTCGAGGTCGACCATCTCCGCCGGGAAGCCGGGGGCGAGGATGTCGAGTCCAGTGGCCTCCTCGAGCCGCTTGATGATGTTGGGCGACCACTCGCGGGGGCCGAAACGCTCCATGCCGTCTTGGAAGATCTGAATCATCAGGGGGTTCATCTCGAGCGGCACGTCGTGACGGTCTGCGATCGCCTGGAACAGCGAGATGTCCTTCACGACGAGGTCCATGGTGAAGTTGATGTCGCGGCTGCCGTTGAGGATCACCTGACTCTCGGTCTCGTGGACGAACGAGTTGCCCGATGAGATCGCGATCGCCTCGTAGGTGGTGTTGAGATCCATCCCCGCTGCCTTGGCGGTGACGAGCGCCTCGGCGCACGTGATCAGGTTGGCGGTGGCGAGATAGTTGGTCAGCACCTTGAGCACCGACGCCGAGCCGAGTTCGCCGGTGTGGAGCACCCGGCGGCCGAGGGTGGTGAGCACCGGCAGCATTCGTTCGAAAACGTCTCGGTCACATCCGGCGAAGATGGCGATGTTGCCGGTAGCGGCACGATGGCAGCCACCGCTCACCGGACAGTCGACAGGTGACGCACCGGTTTCGATCACCTTGGCGCCGAGACGCTTCACCTCGGCCTCATCGGTGGTCGACATCTCGGCCCAGATCTTCCCCGAGCCGAATCCGGCGAGCAGCCCGTCCTCGGCCTCCATGACCGCCGCCGACGCAGCAGGCGACGGCAGACACGTGATGACGAGATCGCACTGCTCAGCCATTTCCCTGGGCGACTCAGCGAACCTCGCGCCGGCGTCGACGAAGGGCTGTGCGATCTCCCGATCGAGGTCTCTGACCATCAGGTCATAGCCGTTGCGCAGCAACGAACCGGCGAGCTTTCCGCCCACATTGCCGAGACCGATGAAACCGACCTTCATGGCCGTCCCCCTGTTGTTGGTGTCCTCGTTGGCTGCGGCATCGTAAGACCCGCCGCTCCGCTGTGTCGACCATGCTCTTCGCCTGAGGGCGACGCATCCCTGCCGCCGATACACCGGTCCGGGATTCGACGATCGCAAGGTCGAGATCCTCTGCTCTTAGGTCAGTGACACCGACGCGCACTACGGTGCGCGTCATGGAGTTCGAGACCATTACGTACGACGTCCAGGATCGTGTCGGACGACTGCACTTTGACCGCCCCGAGGGCGCAAACGCCGTCAGCCCGACCTTCGCCCGTGAGCTGCGCGAGGCGATGCTGCACATCCACTACGACGACAGCGTCAAGTCCGTGGCTGTCACCGCCGAAGGCAAGGTCTTCTGCGCCGGTGGCGATCTGAAACTTTTCCACGCCTGGGGCGACCAGATGGCCCGCAACGCCCACGACATGCTGATCGACTTCCACGCCGCGATCCACATGATGAACCACACCCCGAAGCCGTTCGTCGCCGGCGTGCGCGGCGCCGCAGGCGGTGCGGGCATGAGTCTCATGAGCGCCTTCGACCTCGTGGTTTCAGGCGAGAGCGCCAAGTACACGATGGCCTACACCCGAGCGGGCGTGACCCCCGACGGCACGTCGTCGTACTTCGTCACCCGGCACATCGGGCTGCGTCGCATGCTCGACCTCACCCTCACCAACCGGGTCCTCTCCGCCGAGGAAGCCGAGAGCTGGGGGTTGGTCAACCGGGTTGTCGCCGACGACGATGTCGACACCGCCACCGTCGAACTGGCCACGACCCTTGCGCAGGGCGCCACGTCGGCGCTGGGGGAAGCCAAGCGGGTGGTCTACAACGGCATCGACGCCACGCTCGAGACCGCCGGCGAGTTCGAGGCGGCGATGATCACCAAGGCGATGGCGAGCGCCGACGGGCTCGAAGGGGTCGCCGCCTTCGTCGAGAAACGGGCCCCCGAGTTCGAGTGATCCGGAGGACCGACTGGTGATCGACCGCAGCCCGGTCGTCGCCGTTTGCGGCTGATTACTCGATGAGGGTGTTGCCCCAGATCTGCCAGGCCAGGAGGCTCTTGGCGATCAGGCTGAGCCAGATATAGACGGTTTCGCCGTGGGCGTAATCGGCCCAACGCCCCTTGCCGCGGTACTGCAGCCACTGGTTCAGGGCGAAGCAGTTGAAGGCGAGGAAGATCGACACGAGGATGCCGTAGACGAATCCGGGCGGGCCGTCGTCGGCGACAGCGACACTGATCCACACGGAGGCGGTGATCGCCTTCCAGGGCGCAATACCTGCGATGCAGCCGAACCAGAACGGCGACCAGTACACCGGGCGGCCCGGTTGGTTGACCGTCTCCATCAGCCAGCCGAACAAGATCATGGCGATGTTCGCCCCGGCGATCGCGAGCAGCGCGCCGGCGTCGTAGATGCCGACCACCGAGGCGATCAACACGATCATGAGCGTCGACGATGCTGCGTACTCGATCCAGCGGATCCGGTTGCGCCCGGCCCGCAGCTCGCTTGCATAAAAGGAAAACCCGAGCGTTGCGACGAAGAGGTGAGCGACGGCGGAGAGGAGCAAGAAGCCGGCGGTGCCGACGGCGAGTGGGTACGAGAACGCCTCGACCATTTCGCCGTCGGCGAGTGGGGTTCCCGGCGGCCCGTTGGTGGCGAAGGAGGTGACCGGAAGTGAAAAGTCGTTGCTGACGAGCAGCATGAACCCACCCGAGACCAGATGGAGCACCCCCATCACGAGGTTGAACCGTCGCAGGCGGTCGATGCGGTCGTCGGAAACCACAGGTGCGTTGAGGGGCGCAGTGATGCTGGCCATGCCCGGATCTACGGTCGGCAGCTCGCGACCGGATGCGTCCCACCCGCTCGGCGGATCGGTCGTGGCAGGATCAGGCCATGAGCGACGCCCCCACCCGTCTCCGGCGTGAACCCCCGCCGCTCCGCCGTCTCGCCGTGCTCCACACCGAGCCACGATCGGTCCGGATGATGCGGGTCGTCGTCGGAGGGGTCGAACTCGAGGGGCTCGAACTGCCCGAACCGGCGGCGAGCGTGCGATTGCTCATCCCCTGGCCGGGTGAGTCCTTCGAGCTGCCGACGTGGAACGGCAACGAGTTCCTCCTCGCCGATGGTCGCCGTCCCGCGCTCCGAACCTTCACCCCGGTGCACCTCGACGACCACGAGCTCACCATCGACATCGTTCGGCACCCGGGCGGAGCGATCGCCGATTGGGCCGAGACGGCGCTGCCCGGCGACCCGTGTGCGGTCTCGGGGCCCGGTCGCGGTGAGACCATCGACGAACTCGCAGACCGCTACGTGTTGCTCGGCGACGAGACCGCCATTCCGGCGATCGAGCAGCTCCTCAGGGTCATCCCGGCATCGATGGAGGTCGACGTCCATCTCGAGATCGAGCATCCCGACGCTCGCCTGGTGTTGCCCGACCACCCATCCGCCACCGTGATGTGGCATCCCGCCGTCGATACCGAACCACCCGGCACCTCGTTGCGCCGAGCGATTGCAAGCTCCCCCGTCACGGGCGGTACCCGGGTTTGGGCGGCCGGCGAGGCCGCATCGATGCAGGCGATCCGCACACACCTCTTCGACGAGCGGGCCACTCCTCGTTCCCACACGACGATCCGTGGCTACTGGAAGGTGCCCCGCTCCTGATCGACCGCAGCGGCCGGCGAGACGAATGCGGGTCGGTCTGCGACGCCGCCGTAGGCTTCTCGTGATGAGCGTCTCCCCCGAGCACCTCGACGTCGTCGTCGTCGGCGCCGGCATCTCCGGCATCTCTGCGGCCTACCACCTGCAGACCATGTGCCCCGACCGCGAGTTCGCGATCCTCGAGGGGCGGTCGGCACTCGGCGGCACCTGGGACCTTTTCCGCTATCCCGGTGTCCGCTCCGACAGCGACATGCACACGCTGGGCTTCAAGTTCAAGCCGTGGAGCAACCCCAAGGCGATCGCCGACGGTCCTTCCATCCTCGACTACCTAAACGAAACGGTCGACGAGTTCGGGATCCGGGAGAAGATCCGATTCGACCATCGCATCTCGAATGCACATTGGTCATGGAGCGACCGGCGATGGACACTCACGGTCGATCACGGTGACGACACGTTCGAGATCACGACCAACTTCGTGTTCATGTGCACCGGGTACTACTCGTACCGCGGGGGCTTCACCCCCGAGTTCGCCGGCACCGACGCGTTCGGCGGCCAGATTATCCACCCCCAGGAATGGCCCGAAGATCTCGACTACGCCGGGAAGCGGGTCGCAGTCATCGGGTCGGGGGCCACCGCGATGACCCTCGTTCCGGCCATGACCGACCGGGCCGAGCACGTGACCATGGTGCAGCGCACACCGACCTGGGTCGTGTCTGCGCCGTCGCAGGATCCAATCGCGAACGCCCTCCGGAGGGTGCTGCCCAATGGCCTGGCGTTCGAACTCACCCGCCAGAAGAATCGGCGCTTCGGCGAGTACGTGTATCGCCAGACCCGAACCAACCCCGACCGAGTCCGTCGACGACTGCTGAGCGAGCTCGCCAAGCACCTGCCGCAGGAGCAGATCGACGCCCACTTCACGCCGTCGTACAACCCGTGGGACCAACGGGTCTGCCTCGTGCCCGACGCCGACCTGTTCGAGGCGATCAAGGCCGGCAAGGNCGACGTCGTCACCGACACCANCGAGCGTTTCACCGAGACGGGAATCCAGCTCGATTCGGGCACGCATGTCGATGCCGACATCATCGTCACCGCCACGGGACTCAACCTGGTGACGATCGGCGAGATGGACCTCGACATCGATGGCGANAAGATCGANTTCTCGGAGCTCTGGACCTACAAGGGCCTCGGCTATTCCGAGATCCCCAATCTGATCTCCGTCTTCGGGTACATCAACGCCTCGTGGACCCTGCGGGCCGACCTGATCGTCGAGTACGGCTGCCGCCTGCTGAATCACATGCGCAATACCGGCACCGACACTGCCACCCCGCGTCTCCGCCCGAGCGATCTCGACATGCCGCGTCGCCCCTTCATCGACGACTTCCCAGCTGGCTATATGCAGCGAATGATGCCGATGCTGCCCAAGCAGGGCGATCGGGCCCCCTGGCTCAACACCCAGTCGGTGAGCGAGGACATGAAGCTCATCGGCAAGGAAACCGTCGACGACGGCGTCATGGTTTTCGGTTAGCCGAGCACCCGATCGAACATCTCGGTGGTGGCGTTCCAACCGACCGTCGCCGCTTCCTCGTGGTACGTCGGCGAGACCGGCCAGGTGTAGCCGTGGTCCGCGCCGTCGAAGATTCGCAGCGTGATGTTGTCCAGCCCCTCTATGGCGTCGAGGTAGCGCTGGTGCATCTCGATCGACTGGACCTTGTCGGCGGTGCCGATACCGATCCAGAGTTCTCCGATCGCGTCGACGCTGTGGTGGGGCGACGCGTCGGTGTCGTCGGTGAGGAAGGACGGATGCCACATCGCACCGGTCGGGAACCGGTGCGGCAGTTCCTGCATGGCCTTGTGCACATACCGGGCGCCGAGACAGAACCCGATGGTCGCCATGGGCCCATCGGTCCACCCGAGCGCATCGAGTGCAGCGTTGCGATCCATCTGCACCTGACCGTCGTCGAGGGTGCCGAGCATTTCCATGATCTTGAGCCGGTTGGCCTGATTCGCCTCGGCGTCGTCGACAGGGTCGAAGCCGATCATGCGGCCGTGGCGATGCCACAGGTCGGGGATCGCCNCCTCNNAGCCGGCCTCGGCCAGCCTGGCGGCGAAGTGCGTGAGCGACGGGCGGATACCCGGCGCGTCCATGAAGATCAGCACCCGCTTTGCGCTGCCGCCTTCCGGGGACGCGTGCACGATGGCCATCGGGCCGTCCGCTGTCTCGGTGTCGATGATCTGCTCGGTGATCGTCATGGGACCTCCCTCGGTGGTGGGACCGTACCCGCCGTTGTCAGATCGAGGCCGGCGGCGGAACCGAGTAGGTCGACCCGCACCATCGGGCCGTGCTCGACGAGGGCCTCGAGAGAACCAGTCTGGCGGCGATACCACCCGGTGACATCGGCGCTGAACACGCGGCGCCGCTCGTCGGAATCGGTGACGCTCACGGCTCGGGCATCGAGGGTCTCGTCGATCGACTCTTTGAGCACGAAGCGGAACTCGGGATGGGCCTTGAGGTTCGCGNTCCANTCGCGAGGTGCGTACTCGCGCTCGTCCTCNCCGGCCCCGGGCGTGCCGCAGAGGTAGATCCGGCCGTCGACGACGACGTACCAGATCTCGGTGGTGCGCNACTNGCCGCTTCGNGCGCCGAGCGTGACGATGTCGATCGTCATGTCGCGCAGAAGGGCGGTGCGAACAGCATCCAGTCGCTCGGGCGTCATAGCGCGGAGCGTAACCCCGGCGAGCAGGTCTGGAAGAGCCATCCATGACGCGATTACACTGTAAGTCTGAGCTGAGGAGCACCCCCGATGACCGACATGGCCGAAGAGACACGTCAGATCTTCAACCCCGACGTGGTCACCCCCGAGATGGAAATGGCGGAGAAGGGCCGCAACGCCCCGGGCGCCTACGACGTGCCCATCGAGGAGGTCAACCCACTCAACGCCCACCTCTTCCTCGAGGATCGCTGGCAGGAACACTTCGCTCGCCTGCGAGCTGAGGATCCAGTCCATTTCAACGAACTCGAGACCTCCGGCCGTTATTGGTCGATCACCAAGTACGACGATGTCCGCGCTGTCGACGGCGACTGGGAGACCTACTCCTCCGCCAGCGGCATCACCCTCGGGCTGTCGGTCGAAAAGATGCGGGGTGAAGTGCTTCCTCAGCAGCTCACCCCGTTCATCGCCATGGATCCGCCCACCCACACCGAGCAGCGCAAGACGGTGCGCAGCGTGTCGGCACCGAGCAACCTTCGCAACATCGAACCGATGATCCGCGAGCGCACCGCCGCCCTCCTCGACTCACTCCCCGAGGACGAGGCGTTCGACTGGGTCGACACGGTCTCGATCGAGCTCACAACCCTCATGCTCGCCACCCTCTTCGACTTCCCGATGGAGGATCGCCGCAAGCTCACCCGCTGGTCCGACATCGTGTTTGCCATCCCCGGTCCCGGTGGCGTCGTCGAAACCCAGCAGCAGAAGATCGACGAGCTGTTCGAGTGCGTCGCCTATTTCGAGAAGCTGTGGGACGAGCGTCGTGGCCAGGCCGGCTTCGATCTCGTCACCATGCTTGCCAACGGCGAGCACACCAAGGACATGTCGGCCTTCGAGCACCTCGGCAACCTGCTGCTGCTGATCGTCGGCGGCAACGACACCACCCGCAACACGATGACCGGCAGCGTCTACGGCCTCCACAAGTTCCCCGAGAACTTCGAGAAGCTGAAGGCCGACCCGTCGCTGATCGAGAAGTTCGTCCCCGAAGTCATCCGCTGGCAGACGCCGCTGGCCTACATGCGCCGCACGGCCACCAAGGACACCGTCCTGAACGGCAAGGAGATCAAGAAGGACGACCAGCTCCTCATGTGGTACATCTCCGCCAACATGGACGAGGACGTCTTCGANAANCCCGAAGTCCTCGACATCGACCGGGAAAACGCCGACCGGCAGTTGTCNTTCGGCTATGGCATTCACTTCTGCATGGGGAGCCGCGTCGCCGAGCTCCAGCTCCGAGTGCTCTGGGAAGAGATGCTCAAGCGCTTCGAGACCATCGAGGTTCTCGCCGAGCCCGAGCGGGTCTTCTCGTCGTTCGTCCACGGCTACGCGAGCATGCCGGTGAAGGTGACTCGCCGCTGAGCGAGTCCACGACCACCGATCCCCCATCGATCCGCGGCGTTGATTCNACGCGCTCGTGGGTCGTCGTGGCATCGGCCTTCTTGGCGATGTTCACGGTGTTCGGGGTGGCCTACAGCTTCGGTGAATTCTTTGGCCCGATGGCCGACGAGTTCGGCACCGACCGGTCGGAAACCGCGCTGTTCTTCGCCCTGACGACCTTCGCCTATTTCGCGCTCGGNATCGTGACCGGGCGGATCGCCGATCGGCATGGTCCTCGCCGGGTCGTCGCCTTCGGCGCGACGGCGATGACCATCGGGCTCCTCCTCACTGCCGAGGTCGAGTCGATCCATCTCGGCTACCTCACGTACGGCCTCGGCGTCGGGATCGGTGTCGCATGCTGCTACGTGCCGATGGTCGCCGCGGTCGGCGGCTGGTTCGAAGCGAGGCGAACGCTTGCGCTGGGCCTCGCCGTGGCAGGCATCGGCACCGGAACCCTCGTCATGGTGCCGCTGGTCGAGTGGGTCATCGACAACCAGGGCTGGCGTGACGCCTATCGGCTGCTTGCGATCATGACCGCCGTGCTCCTGACCGTCGCTGCCATCGGGGCTCACCGTCCCCCCACCTCAGCGGCGTCGCCCGTGCCGATCCGAGAGGCGATTCGTGGCCGCGTGGACTTCTGGATTCTGTACGTCTCGTCGATCCTGATCTCGATCACCTTGTTCACGCCCTTCGTCTTCCTCGCCGACTACATCGACACGGTCGGCGGCACCGGTTCGGCCGCGGTCTTGCTGGGGTTGATCGGTATGAGTTCGATCGCAGGCCGACTCGGCTTCGGTGCGGTCGCCGCCCGCATCGGCATCACCGGGCTGTACCAACTGTCGTTCCTCGTGCTGTCGCTCAGTGTGTTGCTGTGGATCGTCGCCGACACGAGCTACAGCCTGCTGATCCTCTTCGCCGTCGTCCTCGGGGTCTCCTACGGCGGCTTCATCGCCCTGTCCCCGGCCGTGGTCGCCGTGCGGTTCGGTGTCGTCGGGATGGGCGGCGTGCTCGGTGCGCTCTACACGGCCGCCGGCGTGGGCGGCCTCGTCGGGCCGCCGACCATCGGAGCGATCATCGACGCCTCGGGTCACACCGCGGCCCAGATCACTGCGCTCGTGAGCGGCCTGCTCGGCACNGCGCTGCTCCTCACGATGCGTCCGCCGCCNANACCAGTGTGATCACCGACCGTGTCGACAGCTGAGCAAGCTGCGACATCGGTCCAATACAACTTCAATACAAGATACGATGGTCCCCGTTTCCGGGGATTCCCGACGACCGCAGCAGCAAAAGCGAGACCGACGTCATGAGCTTGTACGACGACTATCTGAACGAGATCGAGGACCGGAAGGCGCACGGGCTCCACCCGAAGCCGATCGACGGCGCCAGCCTGCTGACCGAGATCGTTGCGCACATGTCCAACCCCGACAGCGCCCACCGGACCGACTGCCTCGACTTCTTCGTCTACAACGTGCTCCCCGGCACCACGAGTGCTGCCGGCCTCAAGGCCGCCGTGCTCAAGGATGTGATCACCGGTGCTCGCGCCATCGATGGCATCTCGGTCGAGTCGGCGTTCGAGCAGCTTTCGCACATGAAGGGCGGCCCCTCGATTGCAGTCCTGCTCGACCTCCTGCTCGGTGACAACGACGACTCGGCCCGAGCCGCCGCCGATGTGCTCACGACCCAGGTCTTCCTCTACGAAGCGGACATGGCCCGCCTGGCCGAAGCGCACCAGGGTGGCAACGCGCTCGCCACCGAGGTACTGCAGAGCTACGCAAACGCCGAGTTCTTCACCGAGCTCCCCGACATCGACGAAGAGATCGAGGTCGTGACCTTCGTCGCCGGCGTGGGCGACATCTCCACCGACCTGCTCTCCCCCGGCGCCGATGCCCACTCCCGTTCCGACCGGGAGTTGCACGGCCAGAGCATGTTCGAGCACAACAAGGAACAGCAGCAGGCGCTGCTCGACCTCCAGGCCGCCCACCCCGACAAGCGCGTGCTGCTGGTTGCGGAGAAGGGCACGATGGGCGTGGGTTCGTCGCGTATGTCCGGCGTGAACAACGTCGCCCTCTGGATCGGCAAGCAGGCCAGCGAGTACGTGCCGTTCATCAACTACGCCCCGATCGTCGGCGGCACGAACGGCATTTCCCCGATCTTTCTCACCACCGTCGGCGTCACCGGCGGAATCGGCCTCGACCTCAAGAACTGGGTCACCCAGTTCGACGCCGACGGCGAGCTCATCGTCGACGACGACGGTGAAGCGATTCTCGAACAGACCTACTCGGTCGATACCGGTTCGGTCTTCACGATCAACACCCGCACTCGGAAACTGATCGACGCCGATGGCAACGAGGTCATGGACATCTCGTCGGCGTTCACCCCGCAGAAGGTGGAGTTCATGAAGGCCGGAGGCTCCTACGCCGTCGTCTTCGGCAAGAAGCTGCAGACCTTCGCCGCGAACACGCTCGGCATCGACACCCCGGCGGTGTTCGCCCCGTCCGACGAGGTCTCCCACGAGGGCCAGGGTCTCACCGCTGTCGAGAAGATCTTCAACCGCAACGCCGTCGGCACCTCCGGCGCCACGCTCCACGCCGGGTCGTACACCCGGGTCGAGGTCAACATCGTCGGCTCGCAGGACACCACCGGCCTGATGACCTCGCAGGAACTCGAGATGATGGCCTCGACGGTCATCTCGCCGATTGTCGACGCCGGCTACCAGTCGGGCTGCCACACGGCCTCGGTGTGGGACACCAAGGCGCAGGAGAACATCCCGCGCCTGATGAAGTTCATGAACGATTTCGGGCTGATCACCGCCCGTGATCCGGAGCACAACTACGCCCCGATGACCGACGTGATCCACAAGGTCCTCAACGACATCACCGTCGACGACTGGGCGATCATCATCGGTGGCGACTCCCANACCCGCATGTCGAAGGGTGTGGCGTTCGGCGCCGACTCCGGCACGGTCGCTCTCGCCCTCGCCACCGGCGAGGCATCGATGCCGATCCCCGAATCGGTCAAGGTCACCTTCAAAGGCGACATGCCCGCCCACATGGACTTCCGCGATGTCGTGCACGCCACCCAGGCNCAGATGCTGGAGGAGTTCGACGGCGAGAACGTCTTCCAGGGCCGGGTCATCGAGGTTCACATCGGCACACTCGCCTCCGACCAGGCGTTCACCTTCACCGACTGGACCGCCGAGATGAAGGCGAAGGCCTCGATCAACATCTCCGACAGCGAGACCCTCGTCGAGTCNCTCGTGATCGCCCGCGATCGCATCCAGGTGATGATCGACAAGGGAATGGACAACGCCAACGCCGTGCTCCAGGGCCTCGTCGATCGCGCCAACGCCCGGATCGCCGAGATCGAGAGCGGTGAGCGCCCGCCGCTGGCTCCCGACGCCGACGCCAAGTACTACGCCGAGTTCACCGTCGACCTTGATCAGATCGACGAGCCGATGATCGCCGATCCCGATGTGAACAACGACGACCCGTCGAAGCGCTACACCCACGACACCATTCGTGAGCTGTCGCACTACAGCGGGACCAAGAAGGTCGACCTCGGCTTCGTCGGCTCGTGCATGGTGCACAAGGGCGACATGAAGATCCTTGCCCAGATGCTGCGCAACCTCGAGGCACAACACGGCGAGGTGGAGTTCCAGGCGCCGCTCGTGGTCGCACCGCCGACGTACAACATCGTCGACGAACTCAAGGCCGAGGGCGACTGGGAGCTGCTCAGCCGCTACGCCGGATTCGAGTTCGACGACACCGACCCGAAGAGCGTCGCCCGAACCGGCTACGAGAACATCCTCTATCTCGAGCGTCCGGGCTGCAATCTCTGCATGGGCAACCAGGAGAAGGCCGAGCCGGGCGACACGGTGATGGCCACCTCCACCCGCCTCTTCCAGGGCCGTGTCGTGCGCGACTCCGATGAGAAGAAGGGCGAGTCACTGCTCGCCTCGACGCCGGTCGTGGTGCTGTCGTTGGTGCTCGGGCGCACGCCAACCATCGAGGAGTACAAGGCTGCCGTCGAAGGCATCGACCTGACCCGCTTCGAGCCGCCGACCGAAGAGTTGACCGCCACGCCGGTCAGCATCGGCCGCTGATCGACACGTACACCGGGTTCGACCAATGCACGGCCTGACCCGCAGCAACGACAACTTCGACCGCTGGTTGGCAGGGCGAGGGATCAAGAACGGTCTCACGAGCCGCCGCCCATTCCGAACCTTGATGGCAGAGCTCGGTGACACCGAAGTGGTCGTCGAGGCGGCCAAGGGCAAGATCGGCAACGGGCTCGGCTACATCGTGATGACCGAGACCCGAGTCATCCTTGTCGGTCAGGCCGTCCGGGCGCTTGCATCCGAGTCGACGGTCGAGAGCTTCGACCTTGGCTCGATCAGTGCCGTGGTGCTCGACGAGGGCATGTTCCAGTCGACCCTCACGCTCACGACCAGCTCCGGCGATGTCACGGTCGACAACATGACCTCAGGCGCAGACCGCGTGGCCGACGCACTCCGAGCCGCAACCGCCGCCGAGACAACCGACATCCCGGTTGATGCCGACCCTGAGGCCACGAAACGCTGCCCGTACTGCGCCGAGGTGATCAAGGCGGCGGCGGTCAAGTGCCGCTTCTGCGGCGAGTTCCTCTGACCGGCGACGATGGGGGCCCCGTGCTCTCCCACTGGGGCACCAAGGACCCGGTGATCGGACCCGATGCACCGGCCGGGGTGGTCTCCACCCTGCAGGCGGGTGGCTGGAACCTTGACCATCACGCCTACGAGATGGCCCACAGCCAGACCATCGAGATGATGATCGACGCCCGGTCCTGGCTCTCGTTCCTGAACTACGCCGGTGGGCGCTGTGCCGACTTCGGCCGGAATGCATCGACGTGCTCGGGATCGGTCGTCAAATACGGCCCACCGATCAGATCGACGCAATACGGGACAGCAGCCATCACGGCGTCAAGACACTCGGCGATCGCCTTGGGCTGACCCGGGAGGTTGATCACCAGGGCTCCTTCACAGATGCCTGCGGTCTGGCGCGACAGGATCGCAGTGGGCACCGCCTTGAGCGATTCGGTGCGCATGGCCTCGCCGAAACCAGGCAGCATCCTGGCGCACGCCGCCTCGGTGGCCTCCACGGTTACGTCGCGCTCTGCGGGACCGGTGCCCCCGGTGGTGAGCACCAGGCAGCATCCGTCGGCAGCTAACTGTCGGATTGCGGATTCGATCTCGTCCTGCTCATCGGCGATTACGACGGGGCGGGCCTCCCACGTTGAGGTGAGTACCCGGTCGAGGTAGTCGCGAATGCCGGGTCCGCCACGATCCTCGTACTCGCCGCGACTCGCTCGATCTGACACCGTGAGAATGCCGATGAGCGCCACCGGTTCGGTCTCAGCCAAGGTCGAGCTCGCACGACAAGTCCCACTCCGGCAGCGGATCCTTGAACTTGGCCCACTTCTGCGGCCCCTTCTCGAACTCACGACCGGTGAGCACACAGTCGTCGAGCCGATGCCGGATCTCGTCTTCGTCCATATCGATGCCGATGAAGACAATCTCGGTCTGACGGTCCCCAACGATCGGATCCCAGCGTTCGTCGAACGCGATGCGATCCTCGGGCGTCTCGAACTCCCACTCGCTTTCAGGCACAGCGGCCATCCACTCGGCGAGCGGCTCAAGCATCACCGACAGACCAGCCTGGCTCCACATTGCCTGGACGTCGGGGCGGGTCGCCAACCAGAAAAAGCCCTTGCTACGCAGCACACCTGACCAGTCGCCCTCAAGTGCTTTCGCAAGGCGCTTTGGATGGAACGGCCAGCGATGGCGGTAAACGAACGACGTGATGCCGTACTCCTCGGTCTCGGGGGTCGGCTCATCGTTGAGCGCCTGCACCCAGCCCGGGTTGACTTCGCCGAGCTCTTCGTCGAAAAGACCGGTGTCAAGCACGGCGTCGAGCGGAAGATCACCCTTCTCGGCAACGACGAGCTGCGCCTCGGGATTGAGCTGACGCACGGTGGCGACGACCCGCTCAAGCTTGTGGGCATCGACGAGGTCGGGCTTGGAGATCACGAGCACGTTCGCAAACTCGATCTGGTCGACGAGGAGATCGGTGACCGAACGGTCGTCTTCGTCGTCTCGACCAACGCCCATTTCGTGGAGCTCCTCCAACACCTCGAAGCGATCGAGGAAGGTCGCAGCGTCGACGACGCTCACCATGGTGTCGAGGCGGGCCATCGATGACAGCGAGTGGCCTTCGATGTCTTCGAACAAGAAGGTCGCAGCGACAGGCATCGGCTCACTGATGCCGGTCGACTCGATGAGGAGGTAGTCGAAACGATCTTCTTGAGCGAGCCGTGCGACTTCTTCGAGCAGGTCTTCGCGCAGGGTGCAGCAGATACAGCCATTTGACATCTCGACAAGCTTTTCCTCGGTGCGATCGAGCGCAGCACCGCTGGATACGAGGGAGGCGTCGATGTTGACCTCGCTCATGTCGTTGACGATCACGGCCACGCGCTTGCCTTCGCGGTTGGCGAGGACGTGGTTGAGAAGAGTGGTCTTGCCGGCGCCAAGGAAGCCGGACAGAACGGTCACAGGAAGACGTTCACGCATGAGATGACGCTAGCAAGGAATGAGAATCGTTCCTGGTTGTTTGTGGCTGCCTGCTCAGTCAGTAAGTGCTGATCCCTGTGCGACAAGGCTCCGGTCCCCGATTGGCGAGGATGTCGGCAGCCGCGCGGGCGCCGCCCAGATTGCCCGCTGCTGGACCCAACGTGAGCGCAGCAAGCGCACCAACCACGTAAAATCCGTCGAGCCACTGCAGTGTGTCGTCGAGCACTGGCCATCCGTCGATGTGGGGGGCGCCTGATGCGGCTAACTCGGCAAGCGCCGGAGCAACCCGAAGATCCGGAACCGAGCCTGTCGCAGCCCAGACCCGATCGACCTCACATTCGACGCCGGCAAAGCCGACGACTGGGCCGCGATCGGGATCGGGTCGCGCCGTGACCTCGCCGGCACCAACGACTCGGGCGACCCGGGATCGTCGGAGTTCGAGGTCGAGATCACTCGTCATTGAGCCACATTGCACCCGCTCGACTACCCGTCGACGCTCCGCTGGATCCATGGTCGCTCGGAACGGGGCAAGGTGGTCTTCCATCAGCCAACCTGCGTCGACGTCAAGATCAGCGACTCGACGAGGACCACGACTCACCACCGTTACGGCAGCCCCGCGCTGAGCGGCCCGCAGCGCGAGCTGACCCGCGCTCTGGCCCCCTCCGATAACGGCGATCCGCTCACCAACGCCGACGGCGCCCAGATCGACATCGCCACTGTGTTGGACTGCGCCGCCGAGCTGCACTCCCGCTGGTACCCGTCGTCTTCGAGTATTTCCCGCCCACACCACCTGTCGAGCACCGATGGTCGAGCCGTCGTCCAACTCGACCTTCCAGCTCGACGTGCCGCAGCGACCTCGGACAGCAACTGCGCCGACGACGGTGGCGGGCACGAGACGATCATTGAGCTCGGTCTGCTCAATCAGCTGAAGGCAGAAACGCCAGAAGGCAGCCGTCGTGGGCCGTTGCAACGGACCCACTGACCCACTGCGTAGCGCAGCCGCACACGCTGTCTCGAACGTCGGCCAATTGCCATGGGTGTTAACGAAGGCCATGTCGTCAGGCGCAGGATGATGGACGCCCGGGCTCCGCAGCACATCGATGCATTGGCGGGCGAACCCCGCCCGCCATGCAGTCATCCACTCGCCCGCCGACTCGACGACTGCGACACGCCGGAGATCCGACGGCCGCTCGAACAGCCACCTTGCCAAGACGGTCAGCGCCTGGGGCCCTGCACCGACGATGACGGTGTCAACGTCCGTAGGCGGCAGGCCCGCGTCATTCCCTAGGCTCCGAGCATGACTCATCCGAACGTCACCCCGGACCTGCTGGAAGACCTCATCGGCCGTTGCAAACGGGTGCTTGCGGGAGTTGACACCGTTGCGCGCCGAGCAATCCTCGCGGACCTCGCCGCCATTCGCGACCACCTCACCGCCGCCGAGCAGCGAGACCTCGGCGAGTGGATCCGCGACCTACCGCCGGAAAGCGTCGGTGACTTTCTTGCGGATATGGAAGTCACCGCACGCCAAGCCGACACCGACTCCGACATTGGCTCGTTCATCTCAGCCCTTGCCGACTGGCAGACGACCGCTGACGCAAGTCGGAGCGGTTGGGATCAGGGGTGATGAAGC